>NZ_JBJGZQ010000001.1:0-291721 GCF_054050595.1 Geodermatophilus sp. SYSU D00779 | reverse complement strand
CGTGGCGGCGCCGATCCGACCCCCGACCGGACCGGAGCGGCGCCGCCATGGCCGGTGCTCCGCGCGACGAGCGGGGTGACGGCGGGGTGAGAAGCCGTCGAGCCGCCGGCCGTCCGCTCGCAGACCCCGAGGCCAGGATCGGAGAGGAGTGGTCCCCGTGGTCGCTGTGCTGTCCCTGTTGGCGCTGACCTGCACGCTCGTCATCACGCTCTACGCCGCGTCGTTCTTCCTCACCCGGGTCCGCCAGCCGGCGCTCGTCCTGCCGTTCGAGTCCGGGGTGCTCCCGCAGCAGCACGCGGTCTCGCGGTACCACGCCCGCTGGTACGCCGTGACGATCCTCTTCCTCGCCTTCGACATGGAGATGGTCTTCATGTACCCGTGGGCGGTCGTCGTGGCGGAGATGGGTGCCAGCGCCGTCGCCGAGATGTTCGGCTTCCTGGCCGTCCTGGTGGTCGGGGTCGTCTACGTGTGGCGCGAGGGAGCGCTGCGATGGACGTGATCCGCCGAGTGCAGCGGTGGGCCTGGTCCCGGCCTCGCGTCCTGCTGGTCGACGCGCCGGGCGCCACCGACCTGAGGTGGACCGTGGAGGCGGAACTCGACCGCCGAGGCTGGGCCTGCGCGTCCTCACCTGCGGAGACGGACCTGCTCCTGGTCCTCGGCACTGCCGGTGAGGAGCTGTCCCGCGCCGTCGACGTCCTCTGGTCGCAGGTCCCGCAGCCGCGACACAGGTCGAGCGTCGGTTCCGGTACCGACGTCGGCCGAGTGCTCGACACCGCACGCGACGCCCTGCTCGCGACAGCAGCGGGTGCCCCGCTCGACGAGCAGACGCGCCCCTCGCCGGCGACCCTCCTCGGGCGGTCCGGCGACGAGGACGACGACCACGCCGCGATGGGCCACGAGGGTCATGCCGGCACGGGACACGCCGGCCACGCGGGCACGGACCACACAGGACACGCCGACGTGGACCGCACCGTCCACGCCGGCACGGACCGGCCGGACCCCGACGACGCCGACCACACCGGTCACGAGCACGGCGACCACCGTGAGCACGAGGACGCCGACGAGCCCGGGCACGGGGGCATCGAGCACGCCGACCACGAGGGCCTGGGACACAGCGACGTGGACCATGCCGACCCCGGCGAGTCGAGCCACGGCGAGCACGCCGACCACGGCGGCATGGACCACGGCGGCATGGGACACGGCGGCATGGGACACGGCGGCATGGGACACGGCGGGCACGGCGGGCACGGCGGCATGGACCACGGGAGCGCGGAGGTCGCCGGGCTCCCCATGGCCGGCACGGCCCCCGACCGCGACGGTCTCCAGCTGGACGTCCTGCACGTCACCCTCGGGCCGGTGCTCCCCGGCTGGCCCACGGGTCTCCTGGTGCGCGGGCAGCTGCAGGGCGACGTCCTGACCGACGTCTCGCTCTCCTGGGTCGACGCCGCCGACCACGTCGAGGGACACTCCGGCGACCGCCCGTCCGCGCGGCTGGAGGCGCTGGACCACCTGGCCCGGTTCCTGGACGTGGCCGGCTGGCCGGTGGCCGCGCGGGACGCTCGACGAGCGCGCGACGACCTGCGCGCCGCCGACCCGGACCTCGTGGACGCGGGGCACCGTCGCGCCGTGCGACTCGCGCGCCGCGTCCGCCGCTCGCGGACGCTGGCCTGGTCGGTCCGAGGGATCGGTGCGATGGCCGAGGACGGCGCGCACCACCTCCGCGGCGACGTCCTGGACCGGGTCCGGTGGTGGTGCGAGCTCGCCGCCGATCCCGAGATCGCGGTCGACGCCCGGCCCGAGCCGTCCCTGGGGCGCGTGGCGCACCTGCTCGAGGGCGCGGAACTGGCGGCTGCCCGGCTCGTCGTGGCCAGCGTGCCGCTGACCCGTCGGACGACCGGCGCACCGGTGGTGGCCGATGTCTGAGCCCGGTGAGGCCGTCGTGACCTCGGCGGCGGCCTGGGGGTCGTGGCCGGCCGTCCTCGCCATCACCGTCGTGGGCCTCCTGCTGGGGCTCCTCGTCGCCGCCGTCGACCGCGCCGTCCTGTCCGGCTCGGGCTCCGGCGTCCGGGCCGGCGCCGACGTGCTGCGGTCGGGGACGCGGCTGGTGATCGAGCAGCGGCGGACCACCCTGGCACCGGACCCCCTGCTCTGGCGGCTGGGGACCGCTGCGGTACCGATCCTGGCGCTGCTGTCCCTGGCCGTCGTGCCGATCGGCGGGCGCACGCTGCTGTCGACCAGTGCCGACCTCGTCTGGTTCAACGCGATGGAGGCCATCCTGTGGGCGGCGGTGTGGCTGGTCGGCTGGGGCCCCAACGCCGTCCACGCGCTGACCGGTGGGTACCGGTTCCTCATCCAGGGCCTGTCCTACGAGCTGCCGCTGATGTTCGCCCTCATCACCGTGGGGTTGGGCGCCCGGTCGCTGCGGACCACGGACGTGGTCGCCGCACAGGGTGACCTGTGGTTCGTGGTGACGATGCCGGTCGCGTTCGTCGTGTTCCTGGCCAGCGCCGCGGCGTTCGCGTTCTGGGGCCCGTTCGCCGCACCGGCCGGGCCGGACATCGCCGGCGGGGTCCGCTCGGAGCTGTCCGGGGTCGAGCGGCTCCTGCTGGACCTGGGCCGGGCGGTCTTCCTGGGCGCGTCCGCGGCGATGGCCGTGGCGCTGTTCCTCGGTGGGGACGCCGGCCCGTGGCTCCCCGGGCCGCTGTGGCAGCTGCTCAAGACCGTCGCGGTCGTCGTCCTGCTCGTCGTGGTCGGACGCCGGATCCCGCTCATCCGGCCCGACCGCCTCGTCGAGATCGGCTGGATGGTCCTCATCCCCGCCACGTTGCTGCAGGCCCTCGCCGTGGCCGTCCTCGTGCTGACCGGCTTCTACGCCTGACGGGCGGCGTCCGTTGCTGACGAAGGGAGAAGCGTGCTGACCGACCTCTCCGGCTGGGCCGTCGCGGCGGTGATCGCGCTCGGCGGGCTGTCCGTGGCCGCCGGGATCGCCGTGTTCGTCGTCGACTCCATGGCCCGGGCGACGTTCGCGCTGCTCGCGTCGTTCCTCGCCGTCACCGGCATCCTCGTGGCCGTCGAGCTGCCGTACCTGGCGTTCGTGACCGCGCTGATGATGACGATCGAGATGGCCGTCATGGCCGTCTTCATGGTCATGTTCATGATGAACCCGGCCGGCCTGGTGCCGATGACCATGGTCCACAACCCCCGTGGGTCGGCCGTCCTGGGCGCCGGTGTCTTCGCCGTGCTCACCGTGGGGATCTGGACGGTCGACTGGCCCACCCGCGGCGGGGAGCCGCCCGCCGACAGCACCATGCAGCTCGGTGAGGCGATCATGGGCAGCCACATGCTGGTCATGCTGGTGATCGGCGTGGCCCTGTTCGCCACGATCATCGCCGGCACGGTGCTGGCCACCGCCCGCGGCCGCTACGACCGCTTCGGGGCCGACCTCGACGCCGCCGCTCCGGACGACCCCGTCCCCGGAGGGCTGCCGCGATGACCGCGGAGCTGGTCCTGCAGATCGTCCTCACCGTCGCTGCCGCCCTGATCGGTGTGGGCGTGTTCGGCGCGCTGTCGCAGCAGTCGATCGTGATGATCATGATGGGGCTGGAGCTGGCGCTGAACGGCGTCCTCCTGGCCGGCGCCGCCGCCTGGTACTCCCTGGCTCCCGAGGCCCCGGACGGGCAGATGGTCGTCGTCGTCGCCCTGGTCGTCATGGCGGTGGAGATGGCCATGGGGTTCGCCGCCACCATCGCCATCTACCGGGCACGCCAGGTCGACGTGGTCGACATGGCCACGGACCTGCGCGGATGACCGGCGGAACGGGAGGCGGCGGCGCCCTGCTCGGCCTCCTGGTGAGCGTGCCGGCCCTGGTCGGTGTGGTCCTGCTGGTCACCGGCCGGCGCGCCGACCGCGCCGCCGGACCGCTGGCCGTGGTCACCACCGCGGGCGCCGTGGCCGCGGCCGTGGTGGTGGCCGAGGCTCGCCCGCGGCTGTCCGTGCCGTTCCTCGGCATCGTGCCCGGTGGCGACCTCCGCCTCGTGGTGGACGGGCTGTCGGCGATCCTGGTGGTCCTCGTCGCGGCGGTGGGCCTGCTGACCACGGTGTTCGCCGCCGTCGACCTGCCCGCGGACGCGGCGCGGGCCCGGTTCTCCGGGTACTTCCTGCTGTTCATCGCGGCGATGCTCGCGACGGTCACGGCGGCGACCGTGCCCGCCCTCCTCCTGGCCTGGGAGGTGATGGGGGCGACCTCGTACGCGCTGATCGGCTACCGCTGGCAGGACCCGGGGAAGCTGAACGCGGGTACCCGGGCATTCGTCGCGACGCGGGCCGGTGACCTGGGGCTGTACGTCGCCGCGGGAGCGGCCCTGGCCGGGACCGGGGGCCTGGTGCTCGCCGACCTGCCGGGAGCGCGGGATGGGTGGGCGGACCTCGCCGCCGCAGGCGTCCTCGCCGCCGCGCTCGGCAAGTCCGCGCAGCTGCCGTTCTCCGCATGGCTGTCCGGGGCGATGCAGGGCCCCAGCCCGGTCAGCGCCCTGCTGCACTCGGCCACGATGGTCGCCGCCGGCGGATACCTGCTGCTGCGCACCCAGCCGCTGCTGGAGGCCACCGGCTGGGCAGCCCCGGCGGCCGCCTGGGTCGGCGCCCTGACCGCGCTCGTGCTCGGCGCGGTCGCCCTCGCCCAGCGCGACCTCAAGCAGCTGCTGGCCGCGAGCACCGCGGCCCAGATCGGCTTCGTCGTGCTGGCCGCCGGGGTGGGGGCGACCGCGGGTGGCACCGCGCAGCTGGTGGCGCACGCCGCGGTCAAGGCGGGGCTGTTCGTGGCCGCCGGTGCCTGGCTCACCGCGCTGGGCACCAAGCAGCTCGTCGGGTTGCGCGGCGCCGCGCGCCGCCATCCGGGCGTCGGTGCCGCGGCCACCGTGGCCGGGCTCGCGCTGGCCGGGGTCCCGCCGCTGTCGCTGTGGGCGACCAAGGACGAGGTGCTCGCCGGGGTCGACGGTGCCGCGCTGCGGGTCGTGGGCCTGGCCGCCGCGGCGCTCTCCGCCGTCTATGCCGGACGGTTGCTGGCCGTCGTCCTCGCCCGCCCGGTGGGCGAGGAGCACCTCGACGAGGAGGAGCGCGGCACCCGCCGGGTGCCCACCGCCGGCACGGCGGTCGCCGTCGTGCTCGCGCTGTTCGCGGCCGGGCTCGGGGTGCTGGCGCTGCCGACGGTCGCCGAGCCGGTCCAGGCCGTGCTGGGTGTGGAGGGCGAGCCCTCCCCGACCCTCGGCGAACTGGTGCTCTCCGGTGGGCTGGCGGTCCTCGCTCTCGCCGGCACCGTCGTGTTCGTCCGCCGCCGGCCCGGTGCCGTGGCAGCGCTCGAGCGCAGTCCGTTGGGCAGCTGGGCGGGGCTGGGGACGCTGCTGTCCCCGCGACCGGCACTGGCGGTCGCCCGTGTGCTGGCGGCGATCGACGACCGTGTGGTCGATCGCGCGGTGGTGGGCGTCGCGGTGGGGGTCCGGCGGCTGGCCGGTCTGCTGTCCCGCGCCGATGGATCGGTCGTCGACGGCGGCGTGCGGGGGCTGGCCCGCGCCATCCGCCGCGCCGGTGCCGCGGCCCGTCGTCCGCAGACGGGCCTGCTGCACCAGTACTACGCCCAGGCCGTCGCCGGGCTGGGCCTCCTGTTCGCCCTCCTGCTGCTGGTGAGGTGACCGTGTTCCTGACCGTGGTGATCCTGCTGCCGGTGGCCGTCGCGGGGGTGTTGCTCGCCGTTCCGCGGCTGTCCGGGCGCGCGGCGTCCTGGACGTGGATCGCGGCCGCGAGCGTCGACCTCGCGCTCATCGGCTGGATGTGGTGGCGCTACGAGCCGGGGGAGGGGGCCTCCGGGGTCGTCGGTGGCATCGCCTACGAGGTCGACGTGCGCTGGATCCCCACCGTGGACGCCGGCTACCACATCGGCGTCGACGGGCTCTCGCTGCCGCTGCTCGCCCTCACCGGGGTGCTGTTCCTGGCGTGTGCCGTGTGGTCGATGCGGGAGGAGGACCGGCCGCGCAGCTTCGCCGCGCTGTTCCTGTTCCTGCAGACGGCCTGCCTGGGCACGTTCGCCGCGCTGGACCTGATCCTGTTCTTCGTCTTCTTCGACCTGACGATCGTCGGGATGTACTTCGTCATCGCCGGTTGGGGACACGGCGACGCCCGGCGCAGCGCGCTGACGTTCTTCCTCTACACGTTCGTCGGGTCGCTGGCGCTGCTCGTCGGGTTCATCGGGTTGTTCCTCGGCGGCGAGGAGCGCACCTTCGACATGGTCGCGCTGGCGCAGGACCCGCCGCTGGCCGACTCCCCGGTGGCGGGCGGGCTGGTGCTGCTGGCCATCGGGCTGGGGCTGGCGGTGAAGACGCCGCTGTTCCCGTTCCACACCTGGCTGCCCGATGCCCACACCGACGCGCCCGCTCCGGGGTCGGCGATCCTGGCCGGGGTGCTGCTCAAGCTCGGCACCTACGGGTTCGTGCGGATCGCGATGCCGATCCTGCCCGACGCCTGGCAGCGCTGGGCCACGGTGGTCGTCGTCCTGGGCGTGGTGAGCGTGCTGTGGGGCGCCTTCGTGGCGCTGGCCCAGACCGACGTCAAACGCATGATCGCGTACACCTCGGTCAACCACATGGGCTACGTGCTGCTGGGGCTCGGCGCCACCGGACTGGTCGCCGCGGCGGACGAGGCCGTCCGGACCGTCGCCACGGTGGGCGCTGCGTACCAGATGGTCAGCCACGGGCTGCTCACCGGAGCGCTGTTCCTGCTCAGCGGCGTGCTCTGGTCGCGGGGCAGGACCTACGACGTCGGCCGGTGGGGCGGCCTCGCCCGCCCTGCGCCGGTCTTCGCGGCGGCTCTGGCCGTCGCCGCCTTCGGCTCCCTCGGCCTGCCGGGCCTGTCCGGCTTCATCGCCGAGTTCCAGGTCTTCGCCGGTGCGCTCCCGGCCGCTCCGGTGGCCACCGTCGTCGCGGTCGTCGGCATCCTGGTGACCGCCGGCCTGTTCCTGCTGGCCCTGCAGCGGCTGCTCACCGGGCCGCTGGTCGTGCCGGCCGGCCAGGAGGGGAACGCAGCAGCACCGGAGGCCGGAGCTGACGAGGCGGCTCCCGTGCAGCGGCCCGCGCCCTCCGGACGGGACGGCGCCACGGCGACCCTGGAACGTGACTCGGCGGGGACGCGGGTCCGCGTCCGGGACCTGTCCGGGCGGGAGGTGGCCGCCGTGGTCCCCCTCCTCGCGCTGTCGGTGCTGCTCGGGTTGTTCCCGCGTCTCCTGCTCGACGTGGTGGAACCGGCGGCTGCGGCGGTCGCGCAGCTGGTGTCCCGGTGACCGGCGACCCGGGCGCCGAGTTCCTGGCGCTGCTGCCCGAGCTGGTCCTGATGGCCGGCGCGGTCGGTGGACTGCTGCTCGGGCTGTGGACGCCGCAGCGCCGGCAGTGGCGGGTACGTGCGCTCGCCGTGCTGGCCTGCCTGGGCAGTGCGGTCGCCGCCGCGTCGGTGCTGCCCGGTCCGGCCACGGCCGTCTTCGAGGGCACCTGGACGGTCGACACCACCACGGGCGTCGTCCGGATCACCGTGGCCCTGGCCACCGCCGTCGCGATGGTGCTCGCCGCGCCGTCGGTGGCAGGTCATCCCCGGGAGACCGAGGCCTACGTGCTGATGCTGCTCGCCGCGCTCGGCACCACCGCCCTGGCCGCGGCCAGCGACGTGCTGCTGCTGATGGCCGCGTTCCTGCTCGCCAGCTTCCCGCTCTACGCGCTGGCCGGCTTCGCCAAGGACCGCAGGGGGACCGAGGCGACGCTGAAGTACTACCTGATGGGCGCCCTCAGCGGCGTCCTGATGATGATCGGCATCGCGGCCCTCGTGCTCGCCTCGGGCTCGACCGGCTACGCCGCCCTCGCCCTCGGTCTGCCGGACGCCTCCGCTCCGCTCGTCGCGGTCGGCGTGCTGGGTGTGCTGATCGGAGTGGCCTTCAAGGCCGGTGCGGTGCCGGTGCACTTCTGGGTCCCCGACGTCACTGCCGGGACCACGCCGGCGATGGCCGCGTTCATCACCACCGTCCCCAAGCTGGGGGCGGTCGCGGCGGCCTTCCGGCTGCTCACCGAGCCGTTCGTCGCCGTCCCGGTCGACGCGCCGCTCCTCGTGGCCGTGCTCGCCGCCGCCAGCATGACCCTCGGCAACCTCGCCGCCTTCACGCAGACCGAGGTGCTGCGGCTGCTGGCCTACTCCACGGTGAGCCAGGTCGGGTACCTGTTCGTGGTGGTCGCCGTCGCGGCCCGCTCCGACCTCGCCGTCCCGGCGCTGGTGGTCTACCTGGCCGGCTACGCCGTCACGAACATCGGCGCCTTCGCCGCGGTGGCCGCGGCGCCGGCCGCCCGGACCATCCCCGACTGGACCGCCGCGGTGGCACGGCGGCGGCCGCTGGTCGTCAGCCTGGTCGTCTGCCTGCTGGGGCTGGTCGGGACGCCGCCGACGGCCGTGTTCGTCGGCAAGCTCGCCGTCTTCTCCGCCGCCTGGGACGGGGCGATGGTCTGGCTGGTCGTGCTGGCTGCGGTCAACACCGTCGCCAGCCTCTTCTACTACCTGCGCTGGATCACGCCCGGCGCACTCGGCGCGCCCGCCGAGGAGGACCTCGGAGCCGCCGACGCCGGTCCCACCGGCGGCCCGACGGCGACGAGGACCGCGCAGCGCACGGCCGTGCAACCGGCCGTCGTCCTGCACTCGGCCGCCATCACCTCGGTGCTCCTCGGCGTCGGCGCCGGCCTGTGGCTCGCCCTCGCCCTGCCCGCCTGACGGACCGGACGCCGGTGCGTCGTGTACGTGACGAGCGCCTGTCCGGTCCCGGGCAGCTCGACCAGCGGCGACGCCGGCGGCCCCCGTGTGGGCGTGGGGACGCCGACGACACTCCAGCGGCCTTCACCCGTCCGCGCCGTGCCCGCCGCCCACTGCTGGGTCCGGGGTCGATCCCATCAGCTGGAGGAGGAGCCCGAGCGCTCGGAGGTGGCCGGCCCGCACCGCGGCCTGCAGCGCCCGCCCGCCATCACTCCCACTGCCGGCCATGGCCACGGCTGTGAGCATGGCCGCCGACATGTGGTGTCCGCTGGCCACGGTGACCCAGTGCCGGTCGAACGCCGTGCCGGTCAGCGACCGCAGCGTCTCCACGTGCAACCGGTTCATCCGCTCGATCCGGGGCTCCGGCGCTGTGGCCGTCACCTCGGCTGCGTCCACGATCTGCTGCAGCCGGGCGAGGTCCTCCTCCTGGGCCGACTTCGAGACAGCGGCGAACTGCCGCAGCTCCTCCCTCGTCGCCCTGTCCATCGCGAGCTCGGACATCTCGACACCTGCGTTGAGGTGGTGCACGAGCGCGGCCGCCCAGATCGCGTCCGACGCCGACAGCCGGCCGACCGCCGCGGTCGCCGGGTGGGGAGGCGACTCGAGCGGGTCGACGGCGGAGGCCATCGCGCGCCACGGGGTCCATCCGACCTGTCCGGGCCCCTCAGGCACCTCGGGTGCCTCCATCCCGGTCGGCCTCGGCCACCCCCGCTCGGCGGCCACTATCGCCCATAGTTGTCCGGGCAGGCCCTGCAGGTCAACGCTCGTCGGTGCCGCCAGGGCCGTCCCAGCTGAGACGGCCGTGGTCCACCTCAGCGCCCGACGGGGGCATCCCTGCGGCAGCTCGGTCGCCCAGCTCCGGCTCGCGCCGATCCGGGCACCTCGCCCGCCGTCTGGGGGCCGCCGTGGTGGAGCGCGGGCAGTCTCCCGGGTGGTCACTCCTGTGGCGCGGTGGCCAGACCCACCCCCGTCTCCTCCGACGACACCTCCTCAGCTCGGGGCAGGAGCAGGGTGAACACCGGTGGCGCTGTTCGGGAGAGGGTGAGTCGGCCCTGCTCGGCCTCGGCGAGCCGGCGTGCCAGGTGCAGTCCCATCCCGTGTCCCTCGTGCACGTCGGTCCGCCCGCCGAAGACCACCGCCGTCGCGTCCTGTGGACCCGGGCCCTCGTCGGAGACGTCGACCGCGACGGCCCCCGAGGCCTCCCGGACGACGACTGCGACGGTGCCCTGGCCGTGCGTGGTGGCGTTGTCGACCAGCACGCCCAGCACCTGGCGGACGGCCGCGGTCGACCCGCGAGCTCGCGGAGCGCCGGGATCGACCTGCACGTCGAGGTCGCGCCCGTGCAGTGCCAGGCGCGCGCCCCACTCAGGCGACAACTCGCCGAGCAGCGCGCCGAGGTCGATGGGGGCGGCCGACGCGGCCTGGCCGGCGCGAGCCAGCGTCAGCACCTCGTCGATGATCGTCCCCAGGCGGTCGGCGTCGACCAGGCTGGCGGCGATCGCGGGGCGGGGGTCGACGTCGGTCTGATCGAGCGCGGCCTCGAGGCGCAGCCGCATCCCGGCCAGGGGGGTGCGGAGTTGGTGGGAGGCGTCGGCGGAGAAAGCCCGTTCGCGTGCGAGCAGGTCGTCCAGCCGGGCCGCGGTCGCGTCGAGGGCTGCGCCGACGGCGTCGATCTCCTCGATCCCACCCCTGCGGTTCCGGACGCTGAAGTCGCCGTCGCCCAGGCGGCGGGCGCTCTCCTCGAGGTCCTCCAGCGGCCGCGCCAGGCGGCGAGCCTGCCACCGTCCCACCAGCACGGCGACGGTCACCGCTGCACACGCCAACGCCGCCATGGCCGCCCAGATGGGCACGACCTCCCTGAGCACGTCCGTTCGTGGCTCGGAGACCACCACCGCACCGACGACGTCGTCCCCGTGGGTCACCGGGACAGCCGCGACCAGGACGTCGGCTCCGGCGCCGACCTCGATGTCTCCGTCCAAGGCCCGGGCCAGGGCCCCGGCGTCACCGTCGGACACAGCGCCGGCCAGGCGTCGACCCGACTCGTCGAACACGGCCGCGGTGAGGTGCTCTCCGTCCTCGCCGATGTCGGTCAGGGCGTCAGGGGCGATCGCTGAGCCCTCCTCCACATCAGCGGCGACGTCGATCGCCACGTCGCTCGCCACCCTGACCAGATGACCGCGCTCCTCGTTCGTGAGGTACTCCAGGGCCCCGACGCCCAGGGGCACACCGAACAGGCAGGTGGCGAGAACCGAGGCCAGCACGGCCACGCCGATGATCCGAGTGCGCATGGGCGTCATCTCCGTTCCGCAGCCGCCCAGCGGTGCGGTTCTCGGCGGTCGCCAGGATGCAGCCCCCGGCCGGCGCTGTCGGACCCTCCGTGCGCGGTGACCGGTCGCAGGTGCTCCGGCCCGCGCGAGGAACAGGGCGGGGTCTGCGTCTGACGTCCGGTGGAGGGGAGCCCACCAGGGAGGGCACGGACGTGTCGTCCCTGTTCGCATCCGTCCCGGGCGCCGGCACTCGCTGGGTCCACGGCACCGAACGCCCGGCGGTGTCGCTCGACCGCTCCGTGCGGCACAGCGGGCACCCCGTGCCGGACACCGCGAGTGCGCTCCGACGTCACGTCGTGCACCGGAGTCCGCCCCTTCGTGCGGGGCAGCGAGCAGTCGTCAGACCGCCGGCGCGGGCGTGCGGACGGACAACCCGGCTGCCTGGTTGGAACTCCAGGTGAGCAGCCGCTCCAGCGGGCCGCGGCCGATCAGCCGCCGCCAGGCCACCGCGAAGACGACCACCCCGGCGGTGGAGGCGAGCCAGACGCGGCCGCCGAAGGACCCGTCCGGGGGGAAGACCCGGAAGGCCACGATCTGGAGGCTGTACGCCGTCAAGGCCATCGCGCCCACGGATGCGACGGGGTGGGTCAGGCGGGGGAAGGCCTCGGCGACCACCAGGCACACCGCGATGACGGCGGTCGCGAGACCGGCCGAGGCCAGCAACCAGAACGGTGTCCCGCTGTGCGGGTGCGACCCGCTCAGCCAGCTCCAGTCCCACTGCCCGGCACTGTGCTCGTTCCACCCCGGCATGCGCCCGGACGCATCCACGGGCTCGGGGAAGGCCACGCCGTCGGCGAGCAGTTGGGTGCTCAGCCAGCCGAGCGAGTAGCCCGCGACCGCCGCCGCTGTGCCGGCGAGGAGGAGGACGGCCCGGACCCGGCGGGCGGAGAGGTCGAGCCGGCCGACGGCCAGGCCCACCAGGACGAACACCCACCACCACAGGGCGGGGTAGGCACCGGTGAGGACCAGGAAGGTGAACGCCGTTTCGGCCTCGGTCACGATCGCCACCTGCGACAGCAGCAGGGACGCGGGCGGGGCGACCACGGCCAGGCCCGCGGCCAGCATCAGCAGATGGCGCGGGGACCACCGGAGGAACGGCAGCGCCAGCACGAAGAGGACCGCGTACACGCCGAGGATGACCTCGACCTCCGTGCCGAGCAGTTCCAGCACCCCGCCGATGAGGAACACCCAGGCCGCGCGGACCATGATCCGCTTCCGTGCGCGGACCAGCTCGTCCCCGGACGGTGGTCGCGTTCCCCCGGCGAGCAGCGCGATGGAGACCCCGGCCAGGACGCCGAACAACGCCGCGGGCCGGCCGTAGACGAGGGCCTGCCAGCTCGACGGCGACCAGGACAGGTTCTCGGTCAGGTCCAGGTGAGCGCCGATCATCCCCAGGACCGCCAGGCCGCGCGCGAGGTCCAGCCCGCTGATGCGGACCTTGCCGGCAGTTCGGGAGCTTCGGTGTCTGGCCGACGCGGGTGGTCCAGCCCGGGTAGTACTAACGATCGTCTGAGTGCCCATGGCGGGCACCGTAGGAGCCGCCGATCGGACCGCGCCGCAGCCCGAGGCTCCTTTGCCGAGTCCTTGCCCTCCGATGAGGCGCTGCTCGCCTCGATCGCAGGGATCTCCGGAGACGACGACACGCCCCCTCCCGCCCCTGCGGGGAGGAGCCGCTCGAGGTCCTCGGTCGGATGCAGGGGACGGAGGGCTCCCCGCACCAGGAGGGCGCCCGGGGACCGGTCCGGAGGTGGTCGGCAGCCGCACCGCAGGCCGCGACGACCCCGGGACCGGCCGGCTCAGACGGTCGTGGCGAGGCTGTCGGTGTAGCCGTCGTAGGCGAGCGTCGTGGTGGCCACCGTCTCACCGTCCACGATCCGGTTGATCCGGAAGGCGGCGATGTCGGCCTTGTGCACGACCCGGTCGCCGGCGGCCGTGCACACCTCGTTGAAGACCACCGACGTCACGTTGCCGGCACGTAGGCAGGCGGTGATGCTCTCGCCGTCCCGGGTCTGCACGTCGATCGAGTACTCACCCCGAGGTGCCGCTCCCCACTGCAGGGCGACGGTGTTGATCGTGTTCAGGGAGCCGTCGGCCTTGAACACCAGAGGCTGCACGTAGACGTCGCGGCCGGCGAAGACGCCGGTGGGGCTGAACCGGCCGACGTGGTACAGCGTGTAGAACTGGCCGTGCCGGTCGGTGACGGTGTTGTGCCCCTGGTTCTCGATCAGCTGCCCGTCGTGCGTCTTGAGCGGCGACGAGAGGGAGTACCGCTCGCGCTCGCGGGTCAGGTCGCTCACCTGGGCAGCCATGACGTAGCTCATCGCGTACTCGCTCCGGTAGTGCCCCTGGCTGTAGACGAGGTAGTGCCGGCCGTCACGGCCGAAGAGGGTGGGCGCCTCGTTGACGCCCTCCTCGGCCGGTGTGGTCGGCCGGGTCACCTCGAAGAGCTCCTCCGGTGCGTCGAGTGGGTAGGCCGACACCACGTTGCCGCCCTCCGGGAGGAACCAGGTGTAGTGCATCCACCGGCGGGAGCCGTCGAAGTACACCGACGGGTCCAGCCGCATCGCCTTGTCGCACCCGTCGGCCGGGCAGCCCGCCGTCACGTGGGTGCGGGGGTACCCCGTGTCCCCGTTGATCGTCTGCGGTGCACCGAACTGCATGTCGTCGTTCGTCGCCGGCGCCGTCGCGTAGAAGATCGTCGGCGCGCTGTCGTCCGAGGGGCAGGGCTCGCCCTTGGACACGCGGTTGGCCACGAAGTGGAGGACGTAGTGGTCGCCCTGCTTGTCCAGGTCCGGCGCCCACTTGGCGCAGTAGTGGTAGAGGGGGTCGTGCTCGCTGGGGTCGTAGCGGCGCAGCAGGCTGAACGTCTGCAGATCGGTCGAGGTGTAGATCGGCAGGACGTCCTCGGGCGACGTCCCGGACAGGAAGTACAGGTCGTCGTCGACCTTGTAGACGTCGGGGTCGGCGAGCCCCTCGACGGCGAGCTGCCGGCCGTACGGCGAGCTCTCGGCGTGCGCGGGGTCGGCGCCGACGCCCGCCAGCAGCGGCAGGAGGACGGCGAGCAGGCCGGGCAGCGTGAGCGCCTGACGGCGGCAGCGGGGACGCCGGCGCCCGGCACCGCGGACGCGAAGGGTGCTCGTACCCGGCATCGTGCCCTCCCAGGGGCGGTGGTGCCCTCGGACGACGTCGCGCGGAGGCGTCCCGTACCGCGGCAGGTGCCGGCGTCGTGGGGCCGTCGGGCGGACCCGACGAATATGGCACGCCGGGTGGGCCGGTGGGGACCGACGAGCACGCACGAGCGGACCCACGGGATCGCCGACCGCAGGGACCAGGCACCGCGATCCCGTCGTCCTCGCGACCCCGGCGCCGGACGGTGCAGGTGATCGCCGGCGGTGGCGGGAGGCCGCTGCCCCGAGGTCACGGGCGCGCTCGAGGGCCGCTCGGCAGCCGCACGCCGAGCGGCCCTCGATGACCGAGGCCGGAGCCCAGGCCATCCCGACCGATCAGGTGATCGTGATGGTGATCGTGCGGCTGCCGGTCAGGTGGATGGCCTCACCGGCGACCGTGGGCGCGCCACCGGTGCGCGTGGCCGGTGCCGAGCCCCCCGACTCGCCGCCGGACCGGCCTTCGCCGCTGCCGTGGGGTCCGACCATCGCTCCATCGGGACCGGCCGTGCCGACGGTGAGGGGGAACACGGGCGTCGAGGGACGCCAGAACGTGTAGGTCCAACTCGAAGCCCACCGGTGCGACCACGAACTCGACGTCCCGTGGGCCTTGAGCAGCAGCCCGGTGAAGCGGATGTCCTGGCCGCTGCGTGGCAGGAGCACAGTGCCCGACTCGGGCCGGTACTCGAACCGATCGATCTCGCTCGACCCGTCGGGTGTGAGTGAGGTCAGGGCGAACGAGTCGACCCGCACGGTGTTGATCCCGGGGTTGTAGAGGCGGACGTCGACGCGCATGAACGCCTGGCCTCCGATGAACTCGGCCGTTGGGACGACGTCGGACCAGAGCCGACTGGCTGCCTCCACCGCAGCGCGTGCGTCGACGCGCCCGAAGCCGGTGAACTGGTCGTGGCCGGCGGCGCCGAGGTCGCGCGCGGTCAGCTTGAGGATGTCCTCGACCTCCCAACCGCGCAGGCCGGGATCGACCGACAGGACCAGCGCGGCGATCCCGGCGACGTGCGGGGCGGCCGCCGAGGTGCCCCAGAAGTTCGACACGTAGTTCCCGCCGCCGTAGCCGGCGGCGCCCGTGATGTCGGTCGTGTGGACGTGGACCCCGGGTGCGACCACGTCGACCTCGGGCCCGTAGTTCGACCCCCACCCGGTCTCGCCATCGAGGCTGGTCCTGCTCTTCCGCTGGTCCCACTCGTTGGAGGCCCCGACAGCCAGCAGGCCCCTGACCGACGGCGACAGGCGGGCCGGGTAGACGACGCCGAGCGTGTCCTCGTTGCCGGTTGCGGCCGTCATGACGCAGCCGAGGCCGCCGCGGCCGTTCGTGGCCGCGTACTGGAAGGCGTTGGTCACCGCGGTGCTGGGCATCACGTAGTAGCTGTTCGACAGGACGTCGGCCCCTCGGTCCACCGCTGTGCGCACGCCGCTGGCCACCTTGGCGCTGTCGGTGTCCCACAAGCCGTCAGGCAGGCCCTTGGCGATGCGGACGGGCAGCACCGGACAGCCGGGAGCCACACCGACGCCGCCCTTGCCGTTGTCCTTCTTCGCCGCCACGATCCCCGAGCACGCCGTCCCGTGGGCGTCGTTGCCATGGGGACGGGGATCGTTGTCACCGTCGTAGGCATCGAAGCCCGGCAGGCGGAAGGTGATGTCCTCGTGGGCGGTGTCGGTGCCCTGGTCGACCACCGCGACGGTGACGGCGGAGTTGCCGGTGGTGATGGTCCATGCCTCCGGAGCCCGGATCTTGGTCAGGCCCCACTGGGAGGCGAAGCCGGGATCCGCGACCCGCCCGTCCAGGGAGGCGCGTTCTGGGGTGACGAGCGCGCTCAGGTCGTCGACGGGCCGCGCAGGTGCCGGCACGGCGTCGGCGAGCGTGCGCATCGGTCCAGGCTGCCTGCTGATCTGCACGAAGTTGGGTTCGGCGTAGTCGACGAGGTCCTCGTCGTGGAGGGCGTTGGCCGCGTCGACAGCCGCGTCGCCTCCGTCCACGTGCACGAGGAAGGCGCCGGGCTCGGGGTGGTCGGGCCGCACCACCGTGGCGCCGTGACGGTCCAGGACGGCCCGGACGGCGGCGCTCTCGGCGCCGCCGTGGAACTTCACGATCACCTCGCCGGCCGACACGAGGTACACGCCGGGAGCACTGTCCGTCTCGAACACGGTGGGCCCGCTGACGAGGCGCTCGTCGTCCTCGACCGCCATGCGGAGCCGGTCGGCCGAGCGTGCGGCGCCGGCGGCGTGGCCACTGGTGCCGACGAGGAGGAGACCTCGCTCGGGCAGGGGGATCACCCGTTCCGCAGCCGCCATCCCGGCGATCCGATCGGCGGCCGCCGCCAGCTCTGCTGCCCCGCCCGGTGCCGGCTCGACGGCGAGGAAGGCCGACGACGGGGTCAGCGCCACCCGTTCGCCGTCGGCCCAGTACGACCGCCGACCATCGCGGAACGCATCCTGGGAGCGGCTGTCCGACATGTCACGTCTCCTCGTGTCCGGTGCTCAGTGGGTGCGGCCGGGGGACGGGGGACGACCGTGGGTCGACCGTCCAGCCCCCCATCCCGACGCCCACAGGCTCCGAGGCGCCTGTCATGACGACGTCACCGGTCCATCACCGAGCCGAGGACTCGTCCTGCCTCGGGATCGACCCGCGGGGTCGGTGGTCCTGGGGGTCAGCGACACCGGAGGTCCGGCGGCTCGAGGGCCGGACGCACCGGGTGCCGCGACCGACCAGCCCCTGCGCGTCCGGACCGACCGGGCGCCGTGGCGAGCCCTCAGGGGCGACGCGTCGGGCCGACCAGCGGAGCGCTCAGACCTCACCGGTGCGCACACCGGTGTCGCGCCTCCGCCGAGCCGTCAGGTCCGGTCGGCGGGCGGGTCGGCTGTGGGACACGTGCCGAGGAGGGCTCCGGCGAGGAGGTGCTGCCGGTGCAGCTCCGCTGCTCCGACCAGCTGCTGCTCGTCCCCGGCGAGGAAGGCGTCGAGCATCACCTGGTGCTCGGCCTGCAGGGTCTTCTGCCCCGTCTCGTCCAGTTTGTTCGCTGCCCGGTAGGTCTCGGTGGCGTCCCACAGGCCGTCGAGCAGACGGAGGAGGCGCGGCATGCGGCAGGAGGCGAGGACGACGGCGTGGAAACGCCGGCCGTTGTCGCTGAAGGCGTTGACCTGTCCTCGGGCGAGCGCGTCCTCGGCCGCCGCGCAGGCCTCGTGGGCCGCTGCGCGGTCGGCGTCCGTGGCGTTTGCCACCGCTCGCCGCAGGGCCTCGTCCTCGAGCAGCGCGCGGAGGTAGTAGATCTCCTCGAGCTCCTCGGCGGTCAGGCTCGGGACGGCGAAGCCCACGTGGGGCCGGTGCGTCACGAGCCCTTCTCCCTCGAGGATCATGAGGGCCTCGCGGACCGGGATCCGGCTGACTCCCAGGGCCGCCGCCACCGCGTCGACCCGGATCACGGTCCCCGGCGGCAGCTCACCGTCGTTGATCCGGCGCCGCAGCTCCCGGAGGACCGCCTCCTGCATGGTCTGCGGTCGGAACGTCGTCACCACCTGCCACCTCGCTCTGCTGACCTGTGTGGCAGGTAGTCTCCCTCCTCCCGGCCGTCAGCGATGCCCTGGACTCGCCTGGTGGGCGCGCCAGCCACCGGAGTCGGAGATGTCGACGAGCCCGTCCCCCCGGGCGTGCACCTCGGGACGCAGCACGACGGCCAGGCTGGCCGACCCGTCGGCGAGCTCGATCACGGCGAGTTCCAGCTCGGGGGGCTCCACGGGCATGAACTCGTCGCGGACGGCCGCCAGGGGCAGTGCGCACAGCTCGCCGGGAACGGAGACCCCGCCCTCGGTGACCGGCCACAGGGCCGGGAAGCCGCCCTCGCAGGCGTAGAAGCGGTAACGCGGAGCCGTCCTCGCCTCACCGAGGAACGGGTACCGCGCGATGCCGGGGTGCACCCGACCACCGCGCATGCCCTCACCGTTGAGGAAGAGGGGGACGGCAACACCCTCCTCGGACGCGGCTGGTGGTGTCACGTGATCGCTCCTCGTCGTCGTCGGTCACCCAGTCGGCGGCGACCAGCCCGGCCAGCCGCTCCAGGAGGGGGCCCGGCCTCGCCCGTGCACCGGGCAGGGTCGGGCTCGATGTCGGTCAGCGCGTACGCGGCGCGGATCCCGGTGGGCGCCAGGTCGGCAGGGGTCAGCAGCGAGCGGCCGGCGACGGCGACGACCGGCACGTCCATCCCCCCGCGGGCACCCCCGCGACCTGCGGCGCGGACAGGGAGCCCCTGAACGTGCCCGGCGCCACCACGACGGCACGCGTCCTCCTCGCTAGTCGAGCAGGTGCATCGGCTCGAGGTCGAGCGCGGAGACGGCGGTGGGCGCGTGCTCGCCCGTGCTGGCCAGCTCCTCGAACTCCACGACGTTGTCGAGCTCGGTGCCCATCGAGATGTTGGTGACCCGCTCGAGGATGACCTCGACGACCACCGGCACGCGGTGCTCGATCAGCAGCTTCTTGGCCTCCTCCAGGGCGGGCCCGATCTGGTCGGGCTCGTGCACCCGCAGGGCCTTGCAGCCCAGTCCCTCGGCGACCTTGACGTGGTCCACGCCGTAGCCGCCGAGCTCGGGGGAGTTGACGTTGTCGAAGGCCAGCTGCACGGCGTAGTCCATGTCGAAGGCGCGCTGCGCCTGCCGGATCAGCCCCAGGTACGAGTTGTTCACCAGCACCTGGATGTAGGGCAGGTTGAACTGCGCCCCGACCGCCAGCTCCTCGATGAGGAACTGGAGGTCGTAGTCGCCGGACAGCGCCACCACCGTGGCATCCGGGTCGGCCACGCAGACGCCGAGGGCCGCGGGCACGGTCCAGCCCAGGGGCCCGGCCTGGCCGGCGTTGATCCAGTGCCGGGGTCGGTAGACGTGCAGGAACTGGCCGCCGGCGATCTGGGAGAGGCCGATGGTGCTGACGTAGCGGGTGTCCCTCCCGAACGCCTTGTTCATCTCCTCGTACACCCGCTGCGGCTTGATCGGGACGTCGTCGAAGTGGGTGCGGCGCAGCAGGGTCCGCTTGCGCCGGGCGCACTCCTCGACCCAGTCGCCGCGGTCGGGCAGCTGCCCGGCCGCCCGCCGCTCCCGGGCCACCTCGACGAAGAGCCGCAGCGCCGCTCCGGCGTCGGAGACGATGCCGAGGTCGGGGGTGAACACCCGCCCGATCTGGGTCGGCTCGATGTCGACGTGGACGAACGTGCGCCCGCGGGTGTAGGTCTGCAGCCCGCCGGTGTGCCGGTTGGCCCACCGGTTGCCGATGCCGAGCACGAGGTCCGAGGCCAGCAGGTTCTCGTTGCCGTAGCGCTGCGACGTCTGCAGCCCGGCCATGCCGGCCTGCAGCCGGTGGTCGTCGGGGATCGCGCCCCAGCCCATCAGCGTCGGGACGACCGGGACGTCGACCAGCTCGGCGAACTCCACCAGCAGGTCGGCGGCGTCGGCGTTGACGATCCCCCCGCCGGCGACGACCAGCGGCCGCTCGGCCGCGGCGAGCAGGTCGAGCGCCTTCTCGATCTGGCCGCGGGTGGCCTGCGGCTTGTAGACCGGCAGCGGCTCGTAGGCGTCGACGTCGAACTCGATCTCGGCCATCTGCACGTCGAAGGGCAGGTCGATCAGCACCGGGCCGGGCCGGCCGGAGCGCATGAGGTGGAAGGCCTGCTGGAAGGCGCGCGGCACCTGCGCCGGCTCCAGGACGGTCGTCGCCATCTTGGTGACCGGCGCGGCGATCGCGGCGATGTCGACGGCCTGGAAGTCCTCCTTGTGCAACCGGGCGGTCGGCGCCTGGCCGGTGATGCACAGGATCGGGATGGAGTCGCCGGAGGCCGAGTACAGCCCGGTGATCATGTCGGTGCCGGCCGGTCCCGACGTCCCGATGCAGACGCCGATGTTGCCGGCCTCGGCCCGGGTGTAGCCCTCCGCCATGTGCGAGGCGCCCTCGACGTGCCGGGCGAGCACGTGGGAGATGGTGCCGTTCTCGCGGAGCGCGGCGTAGAGCGGGTTGATCGCCGCTCCGGGCACGCCGAAGGCGTGCGTCACGCCTTCGCGCTGGAGGATCTGCACCGCGGCCTGGATGGCCCTCATGCGAGGCATGGGTCTCCTGTCTCCGGAGCCCGGGAGCCGGGCCCCGCGTCGTCGCGTGGGGTGTCGGGAGGAGCGGTCAGGAGCGGCCGGACAGCTGCTCGACGAGCTTGAGCAGCGCCGAGTGGTCGAGGGCGCCGTCGCCCTGGGCCTTCAGGCTGGCGACGAGCTGGGCGACGACCGCCCCGAGCGGGATGACCACCCCGGCCTCGCGGGCAGCAGAGGTCACGATGCCCAGGTCCTTGTGGTGCAGCTCGATGCGGAACCCGGGCGTGAAGTCGCGGCGGAGCATCGCCGCCGCCTTGCGGTCGAGGATCGCGTTGCCGGCCAGCCCTCCGGCGAGGACCTCGACCGCGGCCTCGGTGTCGACGCCGTGGGCCTCGAGGAAGACGATGGCCTCCGCGACGAGCTCGATGGTGCCGGCGACGATGAGCTGGTTGGCCGCCTTGACCGTCTGGCCGGAGCCGGCCGGCCCCACGTGCACGATGGTCCTGCCGACCGCCTCGAGGACGGGTCGGCTGTCGGCGAAGTCCTCCGGGCTGCCGCCGACCATGATCGAGAGGGTCGCGTCGATCGCGCCCTGCTCGCCGCCGCTCACCGGGGCGTCGAGGACGCGGACCCCGCGCTCGCGGCCCGCCTCGGCGACCCTCTTCGCGACGTCCGGGCGGATCGAGCTCATGTCGATGTGCAGGGTCCCCGGCTTGACCAGGCCGTAGAAGCCGTCCGCGCCGATGGTGACCGCCTCGACGTCCGGGGAGTCGGGGACCATGGTGACGACGACGTCGGCGTCCCGCACCGCCTCCGTGAGGCTGCCGGCTCCACGCCCGCCCCGCTCGACGAGCCGCTGGACGGGCTCGGGGCTGCGGTTGTGGCCGATGACGTCGAAGCCGGCCGTGACCAGGTTGGCGGCCATCGGGCCGCCCATGATGCCGAGGCCGATGAAGGCGACCGTTGTCATGAGGGTTCCTCCGTGTCGGGGCGGTGGGCGTTCAGGCGGCGGGGCCGCGGAGCCAGCCGAAGCTGTCGGCCGAGGCGCCGCTGGGCACGTACTCCAGCCCGACCCAGCCGTCGTAACCGGCGTCCGCGAGCCGGCCGAGGTACCGGTCGAGGTCGAGCTCCCCGGTGCCGGGCTCGTGCCGGCCGGGCGCGTCGGCGATCTGCACGTGCGCGACCCGCGAGCCGTACGTGGTGACCACCCGGTCGAGGTCCTCACCGTTGACGGCCAGGTGGTAGAGGTCGCAGAGGAAGCCCAGGCTGGTCACCCCGGTCTCCTCGGCGACGCGGTCGACCACCCCGACGGCGTCTGCCGCGGTCCGCAGCGGGTACCGGGGCGCGCCGCTGACCGGTTCGACCAGGACCGTGCCGCCGACCCGGCTCGCGGCCCGGCCGGCGAGCGCGAGGTTCTCCACCGCCAGGGCGTCCTGCTCCTCGGGCCGGGCGTCGTCGACCCGGTTGCCGTAGAGCGCGTTGAACGCGCGGCAGCCGAGCTGCTCGCCGATCCCGACGGTGACGTCGACGTTGTCCCGGAACTCCGAGGAGCGCGCGGGCCAGGACACCAGGCCCCGGTCCCCGCCCGGCATGTCGCCGGCGGAGAAGTTGAGCCCGACCAGCCGGACGCCGGCGTCGCGGACGGCGCGGACGAAGGCGTCGGCGTCGGAGTCCGACGGCACGGCGACCGGGAACGGCCACCAGAACTCGACGGCGTCGAACCCGGCCTGCCTCGCGGCAGCCGGGCGCTCCAGCAGGGGGAGTTCGGTGAAGAGGATGGAGCAGTTGACCTCGTAGCGGATGGGGCTGGCGACCATCACTTCTTCCATGGATCCGGTCGGGACGAGGGACCCGCGACGAGTTGCGTCGTCGGCGTGGCGAACGCCTGCGGGAATTGCTGTCCGGACATTAAGTACGGTGGGGAGCGCGGTCAACGGCCGATCCCACCACGAGGGTCGATATATCGGATATCCGGAATCGGGCCAGTGGGCACTCTCTCGACGGAAGTATTTCGTATATCGCACGGGATCTCGTTGACCCGGTCCATTCGCGCTCCTAGCGTCCTCCGGCACCGCACCGCCCCTCGGTGCGCCGAGCCCCTGCCCGGGAGGTCCCGTGGACGCCGCGACACCGGACCGCCGCGCCTCCCGCGCACGGGACCCGACCGGGCGTCCCTCCTCCGTCCGGGCCCGACCGGGGACGGCAGCGGGGAGGACGCAGGCCTGGTGGTGCGCGGCGTCGGCACAGACCCTGCGCACGAGCAACGGGGACGACCACTCCGCCCGGCGGAGACAGCCGACCGGCTCACCGAGGAGCGCCATGTCCACCACAGCCCGACCCGCGGCGCCGGGCAAGCGCCGCAAGCACCCCGTCGACGAGGTCCCCCCTGCGGGGAAGCTCGCGGTCTACGGCATCCAGCACCTGCTCGCCTTCTACGCCGGCGCGGTGATCGTGCCGATCCTGCTGGCCGGCGCCATCGGGCTCTCCGACCGCGAGCTCATCCACCTGATCAACGCCGACCTGTTCACCTGCGGCATCGCGTCGATCATCCAGTCGGTCGGCTTCTGGAAGGTCGGCGTCCGCCTGCCGCTGCTGCAGGGCGTCACCTTCACCGCGGTCTCGCCGATGATCGCCATCGGGCTCGCCGCGGGCGGCGGGACCGAGGGGCTGCTGGTCATCTACGGCGCGGTCATCGTCGCCGGGCTGTTCACCTTCGCCATCGCTCCGTACTTCAGCCGCCTCATCCGGTTCTTCCCCCCGGTGGTCACCGGGTCGGTCATCACGATCATCGGCATCGCGCTGCTCCCGGTGGCCGCGGCCGATGCCGTCGGTGGCGCGGCCGACCCGGACCCGGGCAACGCGCGCAACCTCGCGTACGCGCTGGGCACCCTGGCCCTGATCGTGCTCATGCAGCGGTTCTTCCGCGGCTTCCTGGCGACGGTCGCCGTCCTGGTCGGGCTGGTCGTCGGCACACTGACCGCCTGGGCGCTGGGCGACGCCACCTTCGGCGCGGTGGCCGACTCGTCGTGGATCGGCGTGACCACGCCGTTCCACTTCGGCTGGCCGAAGTTCAGCCTGGCCGCCATCGTGTCGATGATCGTGGTCATGCTGATCACCGCGGTGGAGACCACCGGTGACGTGTTCGCCACGGGCGAGATCGTCGACAAGCGGGTCGGTCGCAAGGACATCGCCGCGGCGCTGCGCGCCGACGGCCTGGCCACCACGATCGGCGGCGTCCTCAACTCCTTCCCCTACACCTGCTTCGCCGAGAACGTCGGCCTGGTGCGCCTCACCCAGGTGAAGAGCCGCTGGGTCGTCGCCGCGGCGGGCGGCTTCATGATCCTCGTCGGCCTGGTGCCCAAGGCCGGTGCCGTGGTGGCCGGCATCCCGCACCCCGTGCTCGGCGGGGCGGCGCTGGCGATGTTCGCGACCGTGGCGGTCGTCGGCATCCAGACGCTGAGCCGGGTGGACTTCAACGACCACCGCAACGTGGTCATCGTCGCCACCAGCCTGGGGCTGGCGCTGCTGGTCACCGTCCAGCCGGGGATCGCCGAGGCGGTGCCGTCGTGGGCCCGGATCATCCTCGGCAGCGGCATCACGCTGGGCAGCATCTCCGCGATCGTGCTGAACGCCGTCTTCCACCACATCGGGCGCCCCCACGGCCCCGCCGTCGCCGGCATCCCGGGGCAGCGGCAGGTCCGGCTGCAGGACGTCAACGCGATGAGCCGCGAGGAGTTCGTCGCCACGTTCGGCCGGCTGTTCCAGGGCCCGACGTGGGTGGTGGAGAACGCCTACACCCAGCGGCCGTTCGCCGACACCGCCTCGCTGCGGCTGGCGTTCCAGGAGGCCCTGTTCGCGGCCACCCCGGAGCAGCAGCGGCAGCTGATGGACGCCTACCCGGCGCTGGGCAGCGACACGGTCGCCGAGGGGACGGCGGGGGAGCAGTCCACCCTCGACCAGGCGACCGCGGGCCTCACCCGGCTGACCGACGAGGACCACGCCGCCTTCCGCGAGGTGACCACCGCGTACCGGGAGAAGTTCGGCTTCCCGCTCATCGTCTGCGTCCGCGACAACCCCAGCCGGGAGCGGATCCTCGAGCAGGGCCGGGCCCGCATGCAGAACTCGCCCGTCCAGGAGCACGCGGCCGCGCTCATCGAGATCGCGAAGATCGCCGGGCACCGGTTCGACGACCTGGTGGCCGACGCCAACCCGATCCACAGCGCGCGGACCCAGCGCTACGGCGCGACCGCGCTGTAACCAGCACGCGGGAGGCTGGAGGCGACCTCCGGCCCCGGCCGGGCGGCGGACCGCCGCCCGGCCGGCCCGAGACAGACAGGAGCAGCAGCGATGCAGTCGCCAGCCGTCACCGTGAACGGGCGGTCGATCCCGCTCGACGGCACCACGCCACACACCACCGCGCTCGACTGGCTGCGGACGCAGGGACTCGTCGGGTGCAAGGAGGGCTGCGCCGAGGGGGAGTGCGGGGCGTGCTCCGTCCTCGTCGCGCGGCCCGGGAGGACGACCCCCACGCGGTGGACGGCCCTCAACGCCTGCCTGGTCCCCGTCGCCGCCCTCGCCGGACAGGAGCTGGTGACCGCCGAGGGCCTGGGCACCCCGGACGCGCTGCACCCCGTCCAGCGGGAGATGGCCGAGCGGGGCGGCTCGCAGTGCGGGTACTGCACCCCCGGCTTCGTCTGCAGCATGGCGGCGGAGTACTACCGCGCCGACCGCGCCCCGGCCGCGGCCTCCGACGGCCACGGGGGCGGCGGGCCGGACCACCTGCACGGCCCGAACGGGTTCGACCTGCACGCCCTCAGCGGCAACCTCTGCCGCTGCACCGGTTACCGGCCCATCCGCGACGCCGCCTTCGCGCTCGGCGCCCCGGAGGACGACGACCTGCTGGCGGCCCGGCGCAGCCAGCCGCCACCGGAGGTGCGCGCGACCCGCGTCGCCGCCGACGGGGCGGAGTTCGTCCGGCCGTCCGGGCTCGCCGAGGCGCTGACCCTGCTGGCCGAGCGGCCCGAGGCGCTGCTCGTCGCCGGGTGCACCGACTGGGGCGTCGACGTCAACCTGCGCGGGCAGCGCGCGCCGTTGGTGGTGGCGATCGACCAGCTCCCGGAGCTGCGCGGCTTCGCCGTCACGGACTCCGCGGTGGAGATCGGTGCGGCGCTGAGCCTGTCGGAGGTCGAGGAGCGGCTCGCCGGACGGCTCCCGCTGCTCGACCAGGTCTTCCCCCAGTTCGCCTCGCGGCTGATCCGCAACGGCGCCACGATCGGCGGCAACCTCGGCACCGGCTCGCCCATCGGCGACACGACGCCGGCGCTGCTGGCCCTCGAGGCGACCGTCGTCCTCGCCTCGCTCGACGGCGAGCGCGAGGTGCCGCTGGCCGACTACTTCACCGGGTACCGCCGCAGCGTGCGACGCGCCGACGAGGTCATCCGCGCCGTCCGGGTGCCGCTGCCCCCGGCCGGGCTGGCCGCCTTCCACAAGGTGGCCAAGCGGCGCTTCGACGACATCTCCAGCGTCGCGATCGCCTTCGCCCTCGACGTGCGCGGCGGCGTCGTGCGGCGGGCGCGGATCGGCCTCGGCGGGGTGGCCGCCACGCCGGTGCGCGCCCGGGCCACCGAGGAGGCCCTCACCGACCGGCCGTGGGACGCCGACACGGTGCGGGAGGCGGCCGCCGTGCTGGCCGGCGAGGGCACCCCGATCGACGACCACCGGTCCAGCGCCGCCTACCGGTCGGCGATGTTGGGCCAGGCCCTGCACCGGCTGTTCGCCGAGAACCCGACGCCTTCGGAGGTGGGAGCATGAGCGCGTTGTCCGAGCGGCCGGCCGAGCCGGTGGTGGGCCGGGCCGTGCCGCACGAGAGCGCCGCCCTGCACGTCACGGGCCAGGCCCTCTACACCGACGACCTGGTGGGGCGCACCAAGGACGTGCTGCACGCCTGGCCCGTGCAGGTCATGCACGCGCACGCCCGCGTGACCGCGTTGCGCACGGAGCCGGCCCACGCCGTCCCCGGCGTCGTCCGGGTGCTCACCGCCGAGGACGTCCCCGGGGTCAACGACGCCGGGGTCAAGCACGACGAGCCGCTGTTCCCCGACGAGGTCATGTTCTACGGCCACGCCGTCTGCTGGGTGCTCGGCGAGACGATCGAGGCCGCCCGGCTCGGTGCGGAGGCCGTCGAGGTGGAGATCGAGCCGCTGCCCGCGCTGGTGACCGTCCGGGAGGCGATCGCCGCCGGCAGTTTCCAGGGCGGGCAGCCGCGCCTGGAGCGCGGCGACGTGGAGGCCGGTCTCGCCGGCGCGGCGCACGTGTTCAGCGGCGAGCTGGAGTTCGCCGGCCAGGAGCACTTCTACCTGGAGACGCACTGCTCGCTGGCGCACGTCGACGAGAACGGGCAGGTGTTCGTGCAGAGCAGCACGCAGCACCCGTCGGAGACCCAGGAGATCGTGGCCCACGTGCTCGGGCTGACCAACTCGCAGGTCACCGTGCAGTGCCTGCGGATGGGCGGCGGCTTCGGCGGCAAGGAGATGCAGCCGCACGGCTTCGCCGCGATCGCCGCGCTGGGCGCCACGCTCACCGACCGGCCGGTCCGGCTGCGGCTCAACCGCTCGCAGGACATGACCATGTCGGGCAAGCGGCACGGGTTCGCCGCCCGGTGGCGGGTGGGCTTCGACGAGTCGG
This sequence comes from Geodermatophilus sp. SYSU D00779, assembly GCF_054050595.1. Taxonomy (NCBI): domain Bacteria; kingdom Bacillati; phylum Actinomycetota; class Actinomycetes; order Geodermatophilales; family Geodermatophilaceae; genus Geodermatophilus; species Geodermatophilus sp. SYSU D00779. Next base: position 264,642 of record NZ_JBJGZQ010000001.1, on the reverse strand, counting down.
GCCGCCTGCAGGCGCTGGACGCCACGCTGACCTCGGACGGCGGCTGGAGCCTCGACCTGTCCGAGCCGGTGCTGGCCCGGGCGCTGTGCCACGTCGACAACGCCTACTGGATCCCGAACGTCCGGGTGAACGGCCGGATCGCGAAGACCAACAAGACCTCGCAGACGGCGTTCCGCGGGTTCGGCGGTCCGCAGGGCATGCTGGTGATCGAGGACGTCCTGGGCCGCTGCGCGCCGCTGCTCGGGCTGGAGGCGGCCGAGCTGCGGCGCCGCAACTTCTACACCGCGGGCCGGACGACGCCCTACGGGCAGCCGGTGCGCCACCCCGAGCGGCTGGCGGCCATCTGGCAGGAGCTGCTCGAGACGAGCGACGTCGCCGGACGGCACCGCGAGGTCGAGGAGTTCAACGCCACCCATCCGCACCGCAAGCGGGGCCTGGCGGTCACGCCGGTCAAGTTCGGCATCTCGTTCAACCTGACGGCGTTCAACCAGGGCGGCGCCCTCGTGCACGTCTACAAGGACGGGTCGGTGCTGATCAACCACGGCGGCACCGAGATGGGCCAGGGCCTGCACACCAAGATGCTGCAGGTCGCGGCGACCACGCTCGGGATCCCGCTGTCCCGGGTCCGGCTGGCGCCGACGCGCACCGACAAGGTGCCCAACACGTCGGCCACGGCGGCGAGCTCCGGCGCCGACCTCAACGGGGCGGCGATCAAGAACGCCTGCGAGCAGATCCGCGGGCGCCTGGCGCAGGTCGCCGCGGAGCGGCTCGGGATCAGCCCCGCCGACGTGCGCTTCGTCCACGGCTCGGTGCACGGCATCGCGTTCGCCAGCGACCGGCTCACGTGGGAGGAGGTCGTCACGGCGGCCTACTTCCAGCGCGTCCAGCTGTGGGCCGCGGGCTTCTACCGGACCGAGGGGCTGCACTGGGACTCGTCGCGGATGCAGGGCGAGCCGTTCAAGTACTTCGCCTACGGCGCCGCGGCGGCGGAGGTCGAGGTCGACGGGTTCACCGGGGCCTACCGCACCCGGCGGGTCGACATCGTGCACGACGTCGGCGACTCGCTCTCACCGCTGGTGGACCTGGGGCAGATCGAGGGCGGCTTCGTGCAGGGCGCCGGGTGGCTCACCCTCGAGGACCTGCGCTGGGAGGAACGCGAGGGCCCGCACCACGGGCGGCTGGCCACGCAGGCGGCCAGCACCTACAAGCTGCCGAGCTTCTCGGAGATGCCCGAGGAGTTCAACGTGCGACTGCTGCGCAACGCGACCGAGGAGGGCGTGGTGTACGGCTCCAAGGCCGTCGGCGAGCCGCCCCTCATGCTCGCCTTCTCCGTCCGCGAGGCGCTGCGCCAGGCCGCTGCCGCGTTCGGGCCGCCCGGGCTCAGCGTCGACCTGGCCTCGCCCGCGACGCCGGAGGCCGTCTACTGGGCCGTCGAGCAGGCCCGGCGGAGCACCGAGCACGGGCACGTCGACGAGGGCGCCCCCGGCGTCCTCCCCGACCAGCCGGGCCCGGACGCGCCGCCCATGGTGCCGTTCTCCGAGCGCGCCCAGCTGATGACCCGCACGTGAGGGAGCGGTCGTGGAGTGGACGAAGGCGGTCGAGGAGCTGCGCGCCGGCCGGCGCCGCGGCGTGCTGGTCACGGTGGCGGCGGTCCGCGGGCACGCCCCCCGCGAGGCCGGCGCCAAGATGGTCGTCGCCGCCGACCGCACCTGGTGCTCGGTCGGCGGCGGCAACCTCGAGGCGGTGGCGGTGGCCCGGGCGCGGGAGCTGCTCGACACCGGGGGCTCGCGGCCCGAGCTGCTGACCGTCGCCCTGTCGGACAAGGCCCCGTACCAGCACGGCGTCCAGTGCTGCGGGGGAGAGGTGACGCTGCTGCTGGAGCCGCTGCCGGTCGCGCCGGCGGTCGCCGTCTTCGGCATCGGGCACGTCGGGCTGGAGCTGGCGCGGATCCTCGCCCGGCGCGACCTGGACCTGCACCTGGTCGACTCGCGCCCGGAGCAGCTCGCCGACGAGCGGCTGGCCGTGCTGGCCGACGCGGTGGCGACGGTGCACGTGCACCACGTGCCGGTGCTGCCGGAGCTGGTGCTGGCCGAGCTGCCGCCCGGAGCGCACGTGCTGGTCATGACGCACGACCACGCCGAGGACGCCGCCCTCTGCGACGCCGCGCTGCGCACCCCCGGTCTGGGCTCCATCGGGCTCATCGGCTCGGCGGCGAAGTGGTCCCGCTTCCGGCGCAAGCTCGCCGACGAGGGCCACCCGGACGAGGCGATCGACCGGATCACCACGCCCATCGGGCTGCCCGGGCTCATCGGCAAGGACCCGTCGACCATCGCGATCGGTGTGGCCGCCGCCCTGGTGGCGACGCTCGAGCGGGAGGCGGCGGGGACGGACGGCGCGCAGGCCGCCGCGGACGGGAGACGGGTCCCGGCCCCGGGAGCACCGTCGTGACGCTCTACCGGGGCACGGTCCTCGACACCCCCGTCGACCCGTTCACGGGAGGGACGCTCCGCGCCGACGCCGACGCCGGGCTGCTCGTGCGCGACGGGACGATCGGGGCCCGGGGCGGCTTCGCCGAGCTGCGCGCGCGGCACCCCGGCGAGGAGGTCGTCGACCTGCGCGGCGGGCTGGTGCTGCCGGGCTTCGTCGACACCCACGTGCACTTCCCCCAGGTCCGGGCGATCGGCGGGCTGGGCATGCCGCTGCTGGACTGGCTCTCCCGCTGCGCCCTCCCCGAGGAGGCGAGGCTGGCCGACCCCGGGTACGCCCGAGCCGTCGCGGCGGAGTTCGTCAGCGGTCTGGTCCAGGCGGGCACGACGACGGCGCTGGTGTTCGGCGCCCACTTCGCCCCGGCGGTCGACGCGCTGTTCGCCGAGGCCGCCCGCACCGGCCTGCGGGTCACCAGCGGTCTCGTCGTCAGCGACCGGCTGCTGCGCGACGAGCTCCTGACGACGCCGCAGCGCGCCTACGACGAGGGGCTCGCCCTGGCCCGGCGCTGGCACGGGGTCGGAGCCAACCGCTACGCCGTCATCCCGCGGTTCTCGCTGTCGTGCGGCGACGCTCTCCTGCAGTCGTGCGCATCGCTGCTGACCGACGTCGAGGGGTCGTGGTTCACCTCGCACGTCAACGAGAACGTCCGTGAGATCGCCGCCGTCGCCGAGCTCTTCGACGGCTGCCGGTACCTGGACACCTACGACCGGCACGGACTCATCGGCCGACGCAGCGTGCTGGCGCACAACGTGCACCCCACGGACGACGAGCTGACCTGCCTGGCCGCGCGGGGCGCGAGCGTCGCCCACTGCCCGACCAGCAACGCGGCCCTCGGCAGCGGGCTCTTCCCGCTCGCCCGCCACCTGGCCCACGGCGTCCGGGTGGCGCTCGGCTCCGACGTCGGCGCCGGCACGGGGTTCTGCCTGCTCAAGGAGGGACTGCAGGCCTACTTCGTGCAGCAGCTGCTCGGGGACGACGGCGCGGAGCTGACGTCGACCCACCTGCTGCACCTCGCGACCGCCGCCGGAGCCGACGTGCTCGGGCTCCGGGACCAGACCGGTGACCTCGGAGCCGGGCGGCGCTTCGACGCCGTGTGGCTGCGGCCCTCCGCAGGCACGACCCTCGACGTCGCGCTGCGCCACGCGGCGGACCCGGAGGACGCCCTGGCCAAGGCGTTCGTGCTGGGCTCACCGGCCGACATCGACACGGTGTGGGTGGACGGCCGGCCGTGCCGGAGCAGGAACCCCGTCGCCTGACGTCCGCGCGGGTGCGGTGGGCGGCCAGGTCCACGGCGTCGACGGCTCGCTCCGGCACCCGCGGGGGCCCGACGTCGCCGGTCCGACCGGGCGCACCCGGTGCACGGGCCGGGGGTCCCTGCGCAATTCCCCCACCGGTCTCCCGGGAATTCGGCTGCCCGGACGCCGGGTGCGTCCGGTGTGATCGTCGGTCCTCCGTGGCGGAGCAAATGTCGGGCCAATGTCGAATGCATTTCGACGGCGCGCAGTATGTCGTATATCGAGCCCGGGACCATTGACCGGGACACGCGCCCACTCCTAGCGTTCCGGACAACGGACAGGCGTTTCGACGGGGTCCGGGAAGCGTGCGATCGGCACCCGGTGCCGGTGCTCCCGCACCCCTCTCCTCCGCCGTTTCCCCGTGCTCGGACCACTCCACCGCCCTCTTCCCTCGGCAACGGGAGGCCTCGTGACCCGGTACGACACGGTCCTGCGCGCTCGCCGCCTCGTGACGGCCGGCCGCGAGCAGGCCGGCTGCGTCGGGGTCACCGACGGGCGCATCGCCGCCGTCGAGCCGCTGGAGTCGGGTCTGGAGGGACGGCGCGTCGTCGAGCTCGACGAGGACGTCGTCCTGCTCCCCGGCCTGGTCGACGCCCACGTGCACGTCAACGAACCCGGCCGCACCGAGTGGGAGGGGTTCGCGTCGGCGACGCGGGCGGCTGCTGCCGGTGGCGTCACCACGATCCTGGACATGCCGCTCAACAGCATCCCGCCGACGGTGGACGTGGCCGCGCTGGAGGTGAAGCGCAAGAGCGCCTCCGGCCAGATCTCGGTCGACGTCGGCTTCTGGGGCGGCGCCGTCCCCGGGAACCTGGGCGAGCTGACCGCGCTGCACGCCGCGGGCGTCTTCGGCTTCAAGTGCTTCCTGGTGCACTCGGGTGTCGAGGAGTTCCCCCCGCTGCGTCCTGCGGACCTCGAGGACTACCTGCGGGTCCTGCGGACCGTCGACGGGCTGCTCATCGTCCACGCCGAGGACGGTGACGCGATCGAGCAGGCCCCCAGCGTGCACAGCGACGACTACCGCGATTTCCTGTCCTCACGGCCACGGGTGGCGGAGGACCGGGCCATCGGCCGGGTCATCGACGCCGCCCGGGCCACGGGTGCGCGGGCGCACATCCTGCACCTGTCCAGCAGCGACGCCCTCCCGCTGATCGCCGGGGCGCGCCGCGACGGCGTCCGGATCACCGCCGAGACCTGTCCTCACTACCTGACGTTCGCGGCCGAGGAGATCCCCGCGGGCGCGACGCAGTTCAAGTGCTGCCCGCCCATCCGGGAGGCGGCCAACCGCGAGCGGCTGTGGCAGGGACTCGCCGACGGGACGATCGACTGCATCGTCTCCGACCACTCGCCGTGCACCCCGGAGCTCAAGCGGCTCGACCTGGGCGACTTCGCGCAGGCGTGGGGCGGCATCTCCTCCCTCCAGCTCGGCCTCTCCGACGTGTGGACCGAGGCCCGGCGGCGCGGTTTCGCCCTCGCCGACGTCGTGCGCTGGATGGCCGAGCGGCCGGCGCAGCTCGCCGGGCTGCAGCGCAAGGGCCGCATCGAGCCCGGCTGCGACGCCGACTTCTGCGTCTTCGCGCCGGACGACGGCTTCGTCGTCGACCCCGCCACGCTCTTCCACCGCAACCCGATCACCCCGTACGCGGGCCGGCGGCTCGACGGGGTCGTCCGCAGCACCTGGCTGCGCGGCCTCGAGACAGGCGGCGCAGGGCCGGCCGGCGACCGACCGCGGGGCCACCTGCTGACCCGAGGAGAGGCATGACAGCGAGCAGCCCAGTACAGGAACGGTCCGGCGTCGCGACGGCGGCCCCCGGAGCCGACGCGGCGCCGGTGCCGGAGGACTTCACCCACCTGCCCGACCTGGCCTCGCGCAGCCTGGGCGGCAGCGTCGTCTACGCCAACGACGAGCTGTTCGCCGAGCGGGAGAACCTGATCAAGCCGGGGGCGCCGTCCTACTCGACGTACACCTTCGGGCACAAGGGTCAGGTCTACGACGGCTGGGAGACCCGCCGGCGCCGCGAGCCCGGCCACGACTCCGCCATCGTGCGCCTGGGGGTGCCGGGGATCGTGCGGGGGGTCGTCGTCGACACCGCCTTCTTCACGGGCAACTACCCGCCCGCCGTGTCGGTCGAGGGTGCCGCGGTCGAGGGCTACCCCTCCCCGGCGGAGCTGCTGGACGCGGAGTGGGTCCCCCTGGTGCCCCGCTCGCCGGCCGCCGGTGACACGCAGAACGTCTTCGCGGTCGACCAGCCGCAGCGCTTCACCCACGTCCGCCTGTGCATGTACCCCGACGGCGGGGTGGCCCGGCTGCGGGTGCACGGCGAGGTGGTCCCCGACCCCCGGTTCCTGGCGGACGGAGCCGTCGACCTGGCCGCCCTCGCCAACGGGGGCGTGGTGAGCGGCTGCAGCAACATGTTCTTCTCCTCGCCCACGAACCTCATCTCGCCCGGCCTGGCGCGGCTGATGGGGGAGGGGTGGGAGACCGCCCGCCGCCGCGACGACGGCAACGACTGGGTGGAGTTCTCCCTGGCCGGGCCCGGCGTGGTGCGCCTGGCCGAGCTGGACACCAGCTGGTTCGTGGGCAACGCCCCCGGCTGGGCCTCCCTCCGCGGCACCCGCCGCGGACCCGGTGCGCCGGCCGGTCCGGAGGACTGGACCGAGCTGCTGCCCCGGACCCGGCTGCAGCCCGACACCCGCCACCTGTTCCGCCTGCCCGACGTCGGCGAGGTCGACACCGTCCGGCTCGACGTCTTCCCCGACGGCGGGATGGCCCGGGTGCGGCTGCACGGCGCCCTCAGTGACCGGGGACGGGCCGAGCTGGGACTGCGCTGGTTCAACAGCCTGCCGGCCGCCCAGGCCCGGCAGGTGCTGGACCAGGAGTGCGGCCTGGACGGCACGGCGGCCGACGACGTCCTCGCCGGCCGTCCGGTTCCCGACCCGAGCGCGCTCCCCGGCGCCGTCCGCTCCCTGCTGACGGGAGGCGCCCGGTGAGCGGGTCCGTGGACGCGCTGCGGGCCGGTCTGGAGACGCTGGACGCGCTGCCCGCCGACCGGGCCGGGGAGCAGCTGGCCGCCTGCTGCGCGGCCCGCGCCTGGGTCGCCCGCATGGTCGCCGGCCGGCCCTACGCCGACGTCGACGACCTCCTGGCCGCCAGCGACCGGGCGATCCAGGAACTCGGACCCGACGACCTGGCCGAGGCCCTGGCGGCGCACCCCCGCATCGGACAGCGGGTGGCCGGCTCGTCTCCCGAGGCCGCCTGGTCCCGGCAGGAGCAGTCGGGGATGGACGACGCCGACACCGAGGTCCGCGCCGCGTTGCGCGAGGGCAACCTCGCCTACGAGGAGCGCTTCGACCGGGTCTTCCTGATCCGCGCGGCCGGCCGGTCACCCGCGGAGATGCTCACCGAGCTGCGCCGCCGGCTGGGCAACGACCCCGAGACCGAACGGCGCGAGGTCGCCGAGCAGCTGCGGCAGATCACCCGCCTCCGGCTGGAGAGGTCGCTGCAGCCGTGAGCTCCCTGTCGACGCACGTCCTCGACGCCGTCTCCGGGCAGCCCGCCGCAGGCGTGCGGGTGACCCTGGAACGCCGTGCGGGGGAGGACTGGCAGCCGCTCGGGGACGGCGTCACCGACGCCGACGGCCGGCTGCGCGACCTGGCCCCCGACGGGCTCGACGCCGGTGTGCACCGCCTGACCTTCGCCACGGGCGACTACTTCGCGGCAACCGGCCAGACCGGCTTCTACCCCGAGGTGACGGTGGCCTTCACCGTGACCGAGGACCGGCACCACCACGTCCCCCTGCTGCTCAGCCCGTACGCCTACTCCACCTACCGAGGTTCCTAGAACAGGAGTGATCCCCATGGCAGTCGTGCTCGGCCACAACCAGTACGGCAAGGCGGAGAACCGGGTGGTCCGGGTCTTCCGCGACAGCGACCCCCACGAGATCGTCGACTACAACGTCAGCGTCGCGCTCTGGGGCGGCCAGGAGGCGCCGCACCTGACCGGCGACAACGCCCCGGTGCTGCCGACGGACACGCAGAAGAACACCGTCTACGCCTTCGCCAAGGAGGACGACGTCGTCGCGCAGCCGGAGTCGTTCGGCACCCGGCTGGCCCGCCACTTCGTCGACGAGACCGAGCCGATCACCCACGCGCGGGTCCGCATCGAGATGTACCCGTGGACCCGGCTGGGCAACCCGCACGCCTTCACCCGCGACGGCCGCTTCGTCCGCACGGCGACGGTGACCTACGACGGCTCGACCACCTGGGTGGTCTCCGGGGTCGAGGACCTGTGGATCCTCAAGACCACCGACTCGGAGTTCGCGGGCTTCCTGGAGGACCGGTTCACGACGCTGGCGCCCACGCACGACCGCCTCATGGCGACCTCGCTGCGCGCCCAGTGGTGGCACACCGGCGAGGACGTCGACTGGGGCAAGTCCCACGACCGGGTCGTGCAGACGGTGCTGGAGACCTACGGCAACCACCACAGCCTGGCGCACCAGCAGACCCTCTTCGACTGCGGCGCAGCCGTGCTGGAGGAGCAGCCGGAGATCGCCGAGTTCCGCGTCACCGCCCCGAACAAGCACCACTTCGCCTACGACCTGGCCCGCTTCGGGATCGAGAACGCCGGCGAGGTCTTCCACGCCGACGACCGGCCCTACGGGCTCCAGGAGCTCACCGTCCGCCGCGACGACGCCCCCGCCCCCGGCCTGGCCTTCGACCCCGGTCAGGGCTGGTGACCGCACCCGACCGGCTGACCGGAGGAGGAGGACCGATGGCCCTGTGGAACAAGAAGCGGCGTACGGGAGCGGCCGGGACGGGCGGGCACCCGGTGGACGAGGTGCTGCCGCCGGGGCCGATGGCGGCCTACGGCCTGCAGCACGTGCTGAGCATGTACGCGGGGGTGGTCGCCGTGCCGATCATCGTCGGCACCGCGCTCGGGCTCTCCACCCAGCAGACCACCTACCTGATCAGCGCCGGCCTGTTCATGTCCGGCCTGGCCACGCTCCTGCAGACGCTCGGCGTCTGGCGGATCGGCGCCCGGCTGCCGATCGTGCAGGGGACGTCGTTCGCGGCCGTCTCCACCATGCTGGCCATCGGCGCACCGCTGGGCGGTGAGGCGGGACTGCGCGCCATCTTCGGGGCGCTCATCGTCGCCGGCGCCATCGCGCTGCTGATCGCGCCGTTCTTCACCAGGCTGCTCCGCTTCTTCCCCCCGGTCGTGACCGGCACGGTCATCACGGTCATCGGCGTGTCGCTCCTGCCGGTGGCGATGCGGTGGGCGCTCGGGACGGCGAACACCCCCGGGTACGGCTCGATGCGCAACATCGGCCTGGCCGGGGCGACCCTGCTGATCATCGTGCTGATCTACCGCTTCCTGGGCGGCTTCTTCAACCGCGTGGCCATCCTCTTCGGGCTCGTGCTCGGGACGCTGGTGGCCATCCCGTTCGGCGCCACGGACTTCGGCCGTCTCGGGGACGCCGCTGCCTTCCAGCTGACCGAGCCGTTCCACTTCGGCACGCCGACCTTCGCCGTCGGGGCGATCGTCTCGATGCTCGTCGTGATGCTGGTGATCATGACGGAGACGACGGCCGACATCCTGGCCATCGGTGAGGTCGTCGACAAGCGGCTCACCCGCCGCGACGTCACCGGTGGACTGCAGGCCGACATGCTCTCCACGACGGTCGCCGGCGTCTTCAACGGCTTCTCGGTCAGCGCGTTCGCCCAGAACGTCGGCCTGGTCGCCGTGACCGGGATCAAGAGCCGGTTCGTCGTCGCGGTGAGCGGCGTCATCCTCCTCCTGCTCGGCCTCTTCCCGGTCCTCGGCGCCGTCGTGGCGGTCGTGCCGCTGCCCGTCCTCGGGGGTGCGGGGCTGGTGCTGTTCGGCACGGTCGCCGCCAGCGGCATCCGCACGCTGAGCAAGGTGGAGTACGACGGCAACGCCAACCTGGTCATCGTCGCGGCCGCCCTGGCGATGGGCGTCATCCCCATCGCCATCCCCGAGTTCTACGAGCCCTTCCCGAGCTGGTTCGAGGTCGTCTTCGACTCGGGCATCAGCGCCGCCGCGATCACCGCCATCCTGCTCAACCTGCTGTTCAACGTGCGGCGCGGGCAGCCGGAGGAAGCGCCGATCTTCGCGGAGGCGCCGGCGATCGGCACCACCTACGAAGGGGACACGGAGGGGATCGTGGTCGAGCACACCGACACCGCCCACCCGACCCCCACCAGGCCGAGGCGCCGGGTCCCCGACAGCCCCCACCACTGACCGGGACCGACGACGGAACGGGACCCGCCGGAGCCCGTTCCGTCGTCACCCGGCCGCCATCCCCGACGGCCACCGGCCGAGCCCGACACCCAGGAGGACCGCGTGTACGAGAGGCCCTACGAGCTGGTCGGTGCGGCCGACAGCCTGATCGCGCGCGTCCGCGCCCGCGGCAACGACGTGCTGCGCAACCCGATGCTCAACCGCGGCACGGCCTTCACCAGGGCCGAGCGGGAGGCACTGGGCCTGGATGGCCTGCTGCCCAGCGCGGTGTCGTCGATGGACGGGCAGGTGCGCCGAACGGAGCAGCAGTACCGGGGGCAGCCCGACCCGCTCGCCAAGCACGTGTACCTGGCCAGCCTCCGGGACCGCAACGAGGTCCTGTTCTACCGGCTGCTCAGCGAGCACCTGGAGGAGATGCTGCCGATCGTCTACACGCCGACCATCGGCGACGTCATCGAGCGCTTCAGCCACGACTACAACCGCCCGCGCGGGGTCTTCCTGTCCATCGACGAGCCGGACGCCATCGAGGGGGCGCTGCGCGCCTACGGCCTCGGGCCGGACGACTGCGACCTCATCGTCGCCACCGACTCCGAGGGGATCCTCGGCATCGGGGACCAGGGCGTCGGCGGCATCCAGATCTCCATCGGCAAGCTCACCGTCTACACCGCGGCCGGGGGCATCCACCCGCGGCGGGTCGTCCCCGTCGTCCTCGACGTCGGCACGGACAACCTCCGCCTGCTCGACGACCCGATGTACCTCGGCAACCGGCACCCCCGGGTGCGCGGCCAGCGCTACGACGACTTCATCGACGCGTTCGTGACCGCGGCCACCACGCTGTTCCCGAACGCCCTGCTGCACTGGGAGGACTTCGGCGCCAGCAACGCCCGACGGATCCTCGAGCGGTACGACCCGACCTGCTGCACCTTCAACGACGACATGCAGGGCACGGCGGCGGTCGTGCTCGCCGCGGTCTTCGCCGGACTGAGGGCCACCGGCGAGCGGCTGCGCGATCAGCGGGTGGTCGTCTACGGCGCCGGGACCGCGGGGATCGGGATCGCCGACATGCTCCGGGACGCCATGGTGCGGGAGGGGCTGTCCCGCGAGGAGGCGACGCAGCGGTTCTGGGCGCTGGGCAGCCGCGGGCTCCTGACCGAGGAACGCGCCGCCGAGCTGCGGGACTTCCAGGTGCCGTACACCCGCCGCGCCGGCGAGACGGCCGGCTGGGCCGGAGCGGACGGGTCCATCGGGCTCGCCGAGGTGGTGGCCCGGGCCCGGCCGACGATCCTGATCGGCACCTCCACCCAGCCGGGGGCCTTCAGCGAGCCGATCGTGCGCACGATGGCGGCCTCCGCCGAGCGACCGGTCATCCTGCCGCTGTCCAACCCCACCTCCCTGTGCGAGGCGCTGCCGGAGGACCTCGTGGCCTGGACCGACGGCCGCGCCCTGGTGGCGACCGGCAGCCCGTTCCCGCCGGTGCACCACGACGGCACGGAGCACGTCATCGCGCAGGCGAACAACGCCCTGGTCTTCCCCGGTCTGGGGCTGGGGGTCTCGGTGGTCAGGGCACGGCGGGTCAGCACCGGCATGCTGACCGCGGCCGCCGCCGCGGTCGCCGAGCTGTCCGACGCGGGGACCCCCGGGTCGGCGCTCCTCCCACCGGTGGACGACCTGCGGTCGGTGTCCGCGGCGGTCGGCGTCGCGGTGGCGCAGGCCGCGGCGGCCGAGGGGCTGGCCCAGGTCGAGCTGCACGACCCGGTCCGGCAGGTGCACGCCGCGATGTGGCGGCCGGAGTACCCGCGGATCGAGGCCGTCTGACCGCCGGGCAGGTCACCGGACTGCACCGGACCCCCGGCCCGGGATGACCGGGGCACGGGCCGACCCGGCAGGGCTCCCACCAACGGCGACGAGGTCGGCGACGGGTGCACGACCGACACGCGGAGGACCACACGGATGACGCGACTGAGCGACGAGATCGCCGACGACCTGGACCACCGGCTCGCGGACGCCGACCGGGAACTGGGGGCGCGGTACCCCGGTGACACCGGCGCCCGGCAGCCGGTGCACACCGTCTACGTCCCGGCCGACCGGTTCACCGCCGACGTCCCCGGCGAGTGGGGGGCGGCGGCGGTGGCGCTGCTGGACCGGCACGCACCGACGGCGGACGTCCTGGCCGGTGTCACCGGCATGCCCGTCCCCCTGGTGGACGACGTCCAGGACCGGGTGCGCGCGAAGCTCGCCCGGGAACCGATCGAGGACCTGCGCGTCGACTTCGAGGACGGCTACGGCCGGCGTTCCGACGAGGAGGAGGACGGGGCGGCCACCGAGGCGGTCGCCGCGCTGGCCGCGGTGGCCGGAGCCGAGGGCGGGCCGCCGTTCCTGGGCATCCGGTTCAAGAGCCTCGAGGCGCCGACCCGCCGGCGGGGTCTGCGCACCCTCGACCTGGTCGTCGCCGGACTGGTCGCTGCCGGTGGCCTGCCGGAGGGGTTCGTCGTGACCCTGCCGAAGGTGACCTCGGTGGCCCAGGTCGAGGCGATGGTGGAGGTCTGCGGCCGGCTGGAGCAGGCGCACGGGCTGCCCGCCGGCCGGCTGCGGTTCGAGATCCAGGTGGAGACGCCGCAGGCCGTCCTGGGCGCGGACGGGACCGCTCCCGTCGCCCGCATGATCCCCGCGGCGGAGGGGCGCTGCACCGGACTGCACTACGGCACCTACGACTACAGCGCCGCCCTCGGGATCACCGCCACCCAGCAGAGCCTGGAGCACCCCGCCGCGGACCACGCGAAGGCGGTGCTGCAGGTCGCCGCAGCCGGCACCGGTGTGCGCCTCTCCGACGGGTCGACCAACGTGCTGCCGACGGGGGACCGGGGTGCGGTGCACGCGGCGTGGCGCCTGCACGCCCGGCTCGTCACACGGTCGCTGGAACGCGGCTACTACCAGGGCTGGGACATGCACCCCGGGCACCTGCCGACCCGCTACCTGGCCACGTACTCCTTCTTCCGCGCGAGCCTGCCGGCGACGGGGGCGCGGATCAGGGCCTACCTCGGCCGCGTGGAGGGCGGGGTCATGGACGAACCCGCGACGGCGCAGGCGCTCGCCGGCGCCGTCCTGCGCGGGGTCGACTGCGGCGCCGTGACGCCGGAGGAGGCCGGCGAGCTCACGGGTGTCGACCGCGCCCGGCTCGAGGGGCTCGCCCGGCGCACCGGGGTCTGACCACGGCCAGAGCGCTCCCGGGCGGGTCAGCCGCGGCCGACGTAGGGCATCGCGGTGGCCAGCACGGTCATGGTCGCGACGTTCGCCTCGAGCGGCAGGCTGGCCATGTAGACGACCGCGCGGGCCACGTCCTCGGCCGCCATCCGCGGCTCCGGTCGGATGCTGCCGTCGGCCTGGCGGACGCCCTCCGCCATCGCCTCGGTCATGTCGGTCGCGGCGTTGCCGACGTCGATCTGGCCGCAGGCGATGCCGTAGGGGCGGCCGTCCAGGGACGTGGACTTCGTCAGACCGGTGACGGCGTGCTTGGTCGCGGTGTAGGCCGCGGACATCGGCCGGGGGACCTGGGCGGAGATGGAGCCGTTGTTGACGATGCGGCCGCCCTGTGGCTCCTGGTCGCGCATGACGCGGAACGCCTCGCGGGTGCAGAGGAAGACGCCGGTGAGGTTGACCGCGACGGCCGCCTGCCACTCGGCCAGCGGGATGTCGGCGACCTCCCGGGCGGCCGCGAAGGAACCCGCGTTGTTGAACAGCAGGTCGACCCGCCCGCAGGAGTCGACGGCGGTGTCGAAGAGCGCCCGCACCGACGCCTCGTCGGTCACGTCGGTCGGGACCGGCCGCAGCCTCCCCGCACCGCCCTGCTCGGCGACCGCCTGCAGCGCTGCCTGCCGGCGTCCGGCCAGGACGACCTGCCAGCCGTCCGCGGCGAGGGCCAGGGCGGTGGCCGCGCCGATGCCGCTGCCCCCGCCGGTCACGATGGCGACCTTCTCGCTCACGTCTCCTCCTCGCTGGGCCTCGATCCCTGCTCCACAGGACCGGGGACGTCCCCGGAGGTCATGGGACCACCTCGGCCGATCCACCACACCGGGCACCCGGTCACGGTTCGGCCGGCAGCGGTCGGGTGGGCCACTCCAGCAGGCGGGCGCCGAGCACCGCGGTCTGCAGCGCGAACCGCTGGTCGGGCCGGGACACGCCGTACCCGGTCAGCTGCGCGACCCGGGTGAGGCGGTAGGTCACCGTGCGGACCGAGACGTGGAGCTGCCGGGCGGCCTCGGTCGCGACGTCGCCGGCGTCGAAGTACGCCCGCAGGGTCTCCATCAGCACCTGCGCGCCGCCGCGGACCTGCTCCAGGGGGCCGAGCACGTCGCGGACCAGGTCCACGATCGCCGCCTGGTCGCGGCCGAGCACCCGGTACACCAGCAGGTCCCGGGCGTGCACCACGTCGTCGTCGGAGTCCAGCCGATCGGCGAGGGTCAGCGCCTCCCGCGCCTCCTCGTAGCTGCGCGGCACGCCCCATACCCCGGGGAAGGCCCGTCCCGCGACCACCCGCCACCGGCCCGCGACCCGGAGCCGACGCAGGTCCTGCTGCAGCAGCTCACCGATGTCGGCGCCACGCGCGGCGGCGCCCGCGGGCGTGGCGGCGCTGGGGACCAGGACGACGACGCGGCCGTCCTTCATCGCGACCAGCACCTCGCGGTCGCCGAACCGGTCGACGACCGCGCGCTCCAGCACGGTGGCGGCGCGGGCGACGTCGCCGTCGGGGTCGCGGGGCGCGACCAGCGCGACGTGGTGCGGCTTGCCCAGGTCGATCCCGAACAGCTCGGCGCGCTCCACCATCCGGGACACGTCGGCGTCCCCGCGGAGCAGGTCGTCGACGAACTCCGCCCGCACGGCCTCCTCGCGGCGGATCATCTCCCGGCGCTCGACCTGGTGCCCGTCGACGAGCACGCCGACGGCGTCGTCGAGGACGCGCAGCACCGCCTCGGCGGCCGCGCGGACCTCCTCCGCATCGGACGAGCGCACGACGACGGGCAGCTGACGCCACAACCGCCACGCCGCGGACAGGTACAGGTCGACCGCGCGCCGTGCGCCGACGCCCTGCGCCGCCGCACGCCGTCCCTGCTCCCGGACGGCGTCGAGCTCCCAGGCCTCGGGACGGCGCCCGTGGATCGCGGCGTCGGCCAGCAGCGGCAGGTACTCGTCGAGCAGGTCGGCCGGCGCCCGGGTCGCGGCCGCCGCCGAGGCGCCGACCGGGGCCAGCCAGTCCTCCGACGGCGGCGCGGCCCGGCCGGGGCGCCGCCGATCGACACCGGGGGACACGTGCGCTCCTTCCCCGGCCGCGGCTCGTGGGTGGAGGTGCGGCCGCTGGCCATCATTGCCGATCACCGGCAAGGAGAGCGTTCCTCATCCGACCGGCGGGGACCGTAGCCGGGAGCCGCCGGCAGCGGGCATGGTCGAGGTCGACGAGGAGGGAGTCGGGAGTGCTCAGCGATCACGAGCAGCGGGTGTGGGACGACGTCGAGCGGTCCTGGGCCGAGGAGGCCGAGGAACCGCCCCGGCCCGCACCCCTCCCGCGCCGGCGGGCGCCCCGGGACCCGGCCGATCTGCCCGCCCCCGTGGTCGCCGGCGCCTGGGGCGCGATCCTGCTGGTCCTCTTCGGGGCGCTGACCGCGGGTCTGGCGGTCGGTGTCTCGACCGCGCTGGGCTGGGCCCTGTGGCGGTACTGGCCCCGGCCGGGCCGGACGGACCCGACCACGACCCGGTCGGTGCTGCGCGAAGTCGACCGGGGGCTGCAGGCGGCCCGCCGTCCGGCGGAGCAGCGGCGACCGCGGCAGCAGCGTGGCGGGTCGCCGGACCGGTGACCGGCCTCCGTCGTGGGGGCCCGCGCGGGCACGTCCCGGCTGGTGGATCCGCGTCCCACCGGTCACGCTGACCGCGGTGGCTCCCCGCGGGCCGACCGGCCGCGGGGACCGGCCGGGCTGCGGGAGTCCGGGTCCGCACCGCTCCCGGAGGTGGTCGTCTGGTCGGGACACCGGTCGTCGTCGGCAGCCGCTCGCGCGCCGGGCGGGGGAGCTCCCGGACGCAGAGGCCGGTCGCGTGACCACGGACCTGCGGGGAGCGTCGGCCGCGCCTCGGTCGCTGCGCGCCGAGTGGGCACGGCTCGCCGCCGCACCCTCGATGCCCGGCCGGTTCAGCCCCGATCTCGTGACCGGGCTGCCGGAGCCGGCCCGCCGCTGGCTGACCCACGCCCTCGCGCCGGGGACTCCGCTGTGGTCCTCGGTGCAGCTGCGGATGCGCGGCCGGATCCGCATCGGGGCGTGGCGGTCCTTCACCGCCTCCCAGGTGCTCGCCCCGCCGCACGGCTTCATCTGGGCGGCCACCGCCCGCGTCGCGGGGCTGCCGGTCACCGGGTTCGACCGGTACGGCTCCGGCGCCGGTCGGATGCGCTGGCGGCTGCTCGGCCTCGTCCCGGTGGTGAGCGGAGCGGGGCCCGACGTCACCCGCAGCGCCGCGGGACGGCTCGCCGGCGAGGGGGTCTGCTGGCTGCCGACCGCCTTCGGCGCGGCCCGCTGGTCGGCCGGGCCCGGGCCGGACACGGCCGTGGCCACCTGGCGGATCGGCGACGCCGACGAGTCCGTCCACCTGCGGGTCGACCCCGACGGTGCGCTGCGGGAGGTCCGGCTGCAGCGCTGGGGCAACCCGGACGGGCAGGCGTTCGGCCGCCACCCGTTCGGTGTCGCCGTCGAGGACGAGCGCTCCTTCGGCGGCGTGACGATCCCGTCGGTGCTGCGCGCCGGCTGGTGGTGGGGCACCGACCGGCAGGACGCCGGGGAGTTCTTCCGCGCCGAGGTCACCGACGCCACCTTCGGCTGACCGCGGGCGGTGGACGGCGTCGGTCAGGGCGTGCCGGCCGCCGCGTGGTGGCCGTCCAGCCCCCGAGCTCCGGCCGGTGCCAGCGCCCAGTGGCTGCTGTGGTCGGCCGGATCGGCGGCGGTGGCGACGGCCTCCAGGCGCGCGAGGTCGGCCGGGTGCAGACCGGACGTGGTGCGCAGCGACTCGAGGAGCAGGTCGATCTGGCGGTGCAGGGCCGGCACGTGCTCGGCCCGGCCCGCGACCTCGACGTGCGCGATCAACATCCGGAGGACCCGCAGCAGCGCGGCGGCGACCTGCGGTTGCGCGGGAGCGGCGTGGCGGAGCTGGTCGAAGCCGTGGGCGATGTACTCCTCGGCGGACAGCTGCCAGGGGCGCAGCAGCACCCGCCCGTCCGGGCCGGCGACCGCGTCGGCGGGGGCGTCGGCGGTCAGCAGCCGCCGCAGCAGGCTGCCGATCCGGAGGCCGGCCTCGACGGCGGTGGTGGGGTCGTTGACCGCCGCGCTCAGCGCGCGCAGCCCGATGTCGACCAGCTGCCGCAGCGCGAAGTCGACATCGCACTGCATGGTGCGGCCGGCGGAGACGAGCACCGTCGCCGACAGGCGGCGGGCGGTCGCTCCCCGGTCCTCGGGTGCCGGCCGGACGGTGACCAGGGGCTCACCGCCGTGGACGTAGGCGCCCACGCGGGTCTCCAGGCGCACGGTGGTGCCCGGCGGCACGGCGGCCAGCAGCCGGTCGCTGGGCGCCTGGGTCACCCAGCCGTCGCACGGTGCCGGCACCGTCAGCACCGGCTGCCCGGCCGGCTGCGTCCGGACCACGGCCGGTCGCTCCGCGGCGGTCGTGCGGGCGGTGGCGGCGAGGACCTGCCGGCCCTCGGCTCCGATGCGCTCGACGACCCGGCCGACCTGCAGCCCGTGGGCGAGGTGGTCCAGGTGCGCCACGATGAGCAGGACCGTGACCACGGTGAGCAGCACCGCGACGGTCAGCGAGATCCGCGGCGCCGTCGCCCGGCTGTCGGCGTCGACCGCCCGCAGGACCAGCACCGCGTAGACGAAGGTCGCGACCAGCAGGCCGATGACGACCTGGCTGAGCCGGTCGCGGATGAACGAGCGCATCACCCGCGGGGAGAACTGGCTGCTGGCCAGCTGGAGGCTGACGACGGTCAGGGAGAGCACGACTCCGGCGGTGGTGATGGTCGCCCCGGCGACGGTGCTCAGCAGCCAGGTGGCGGTGCTGCTGTGCATCGACAGGGTGAGCGGGAGGTCTCGCGCGGCGGCGGCCCGGTCGACCGCGGTGGCGGCCTCGGCCAGGGCGATGCTGCCGAGGACGAGCAGCGCGGGCAGGGCGAACAGGCTCTCGCGGAATCGGTAGGCCGCCGCCGCGGCGCGCATCGGCAGCGGCGACCGGGCCGTGCCGCTCACCGGCACACCCGGCGAGGGCGCCGGGGCGACGCCCGCCGCTGCCGGGGCCGCGGTCGCGCGGCCGTCCGGGGACCGCTGCCCTGCGGCTCCGGCTCGCTCGGGTCGATCGCGACCAGGTCGGCGAACCCGGTGAGCTGCAGCGGGCGGAGCACGCGGCGCCGGCCGCCCGTGCGGACCACCAGCCGCGCGCCGCGCATCCGGCACCGGCGGTCCGCCTGCGCCAGCACGGTGACGCCGGCAGCACCGATGAAGGTCACCCGGCTCAGGTCGACGACGAGCACGCGGACGCCGCGCTGTCGCGCCTGCGAGTGCAGGCAGACGTCCAGCGCCGGAGCGGTGTAGGCGTCCACCTCGCCGATGACCTCGACGACCACGCGGCCGGGGCGACCGCCGGGCACGACGGTGACCGACAGCAGCTGACCGGTGTCGGGAGCGGCCGGGGAGGCGGGCGTGTGCAGCACGGGGAGCTCCTTGCGGGGAGGTCCACCCGTCGGCGCCGGAGAGGTGTCGCCGACGGGTGGGGGTCCGGGCGGGTCAGCGCGACTGCTGGCAGGAGACGCAGCCGGCCGCGAACGGCCGGAACTCCAGCCGCTCGGCGGGGATGGCGCCGCCGCAGTACACGCAGGCGCCGTAGGTGCCGGTGGCGATGCGCTGGAGCGCCGCGTCGATCTCCTCGATCGTGCGCAGCAGGGCGGTCGCGCGGCTCTGCGCGACCGGGTCCGGCACGGAGGTGGCCGTCTCGGCCAGGGCGAGCTCGCGCTGCCGGACGCAGTCGGCCCGCTGGGTCTCGAGCAGCACCCGGAACGGCGTCCGGTCCGGGGACGCGGTGGTCGGGGCGGGGCTGAGGGTGGTCATGGAGTCCTCCCGGTACGACGAGGACGCGTCCCACCGGAGCGGGACGCGCGGGACGAGGGCGGAGACCCGCAGGGGTCAGGCACCCGCCGGTGGCGCGCGGTCCTGACTGCGGCGCAGCACGTCCAGGCCGCGCAGGCCCCGGGCCCGCAGGCTCGTCGCCAGGGCCAGCAGCCCGCCGCCGGTCACCGGGGACGGACGGCGCGCGGGCGACCCGGCGAGCACGGCCGGACCAGGGGGCGAGGTCTGCGCGTCCACCGGGTTCCCCCTCCTCGTCGTGGGCCGGGCCGGCCCGCACCTCCCGCGGGCCTGAGCCCACCATGCCTGCGCACTGCTGGCCGGGACACGGCAGCGGCCGGTCAACTCAGGCACCTCGGGGTTGCCGACGACCGGCAACGAGGTCGGAGGAGGCTGCGGCGGTGGACGCCCGGTGAGCACGCCGCTGCGGTCGGGCTCGACCGACGGCACCCGGCGCTGGAGGCCGACCGGGTCGGCGACCGCGTGCATCCGGTGCCGGCACGGGTAGAGCGACGCACTCAGGCCGGACGGACCGTCCCGCCGGTGGCCGGAGCGCCCGGATGAGGGGAAGTCGATGACACAGCAGGCAGACCAGGTGCGCGAGGTCGTCGTCGGGGTCGACGGCTCGGGCGAGGCGCGACGGGCGCTGGCCTGGGGCTTCCGGGAGGCCGGGTTGCGCGGGGTCGCGGTCCGGATGCTCACCGTCTGGACCGGGTCGCCGCCGTCCGGTGCCGGGGAGGGGTCGCGCACGACGGCTGGGTTCGAACGCGACGTCGAGGCCCGGGTGCGTGCCGAGGCCGTCGAGGCGGCCCGGGTCACGGGCACCTCGGCGGTCCCGTTCGAGACACAGGTGCGGTACGGCCACCCCGCCCAGTCGCTCGTCGAGGGAGCCGGTGCCGACGGCCTGCTGGTCGTGGGTCAGCGCGGGCTGGGGGGCCTGCGCGGCCAGTTGTTCGGCTCGGTCAGCCAGCAGTGCGCCCAGTACGCGACCGGTCCGGTCGTCGTCGTCCGCGGGGACCGCCCCGTCGAGGGAGCCGCACCGGCCGGGCGGGTCGTGGTCGGGGTGGACGGCTCGCCCGACTCGGTCACCGCGGCGCGGTTCGCCGCGGCCGAGGCGCGGGCGCGCGGCGCGGAGCTGCACGTCGTCCACGCCTGGAGCGACACCGTCTCCGGCTACGGCGGGCCGCCGTGGGCGGTGCCCGACGCGACGCTGCGCGAGGAGGCCGCGTCGGCGCTGCGGCGCAGCGTCCAGGACGCCGGGCTGGACGGGGGACCAGGCCTGCGGGTCCGGGCGGAGGCGGTCGAGGGGGTCGACTGGGACGTCCTCCTCGACGTGGCCGAGGGCGCCGACCTGCTGGTGGTGGGGTCCCGCGGCCGGTCCGGGTGGGCCGCGCTGCTCCTGGGGTCGGTGGCCCTGCACTGCGTGACCGCCGCACCGTGCCCGGTCGCGGTCGTCCGGCCGCCCCGGGACCGGCGGTGACCGCCCTCGGGAGGACCGCCGGATGACGACGGACCTCCCGGTGCTGCTGGTCCTGGACCTCCTGGGCACGTTCGCCTTCGCCCTCAACGGCGCGCTGACCGCGTTGCGCGTGGTCCGGCTGGACATCGTCGGCGTCGTCACCCTGGGCATGATCACCGCGCTCGGTGGCGGCATCATCCGCGACGTCCTGCTCGACGTCCCGCCGGCCACGTTCAACGACTGGCGCTACCTGGCCGTGGCGGCCGGCGGCGGCCTGATCGCCTTCGTGTCCGGCCGCCATCTCGAGCGGCTCAGCACACCCATCACCGTGCTCGACGCCGTGGGCCTGAGCCTGTTCGCGGTCACCGGTGCCGGGAAGGCGCTGGACCTGGGCCTGGGCCCGGCCCAGGCGGTCATCCTCGGCGCGACCACCGGCGTGGGGGGCGGCACGCTGCGCGACGTCCTGGTCCGGCAGGTCCCGTCGGTGCTCAGCAGCGGCCTCTACGCCATCCCCGCCCTGATCGGCGCCACGGCCACCGTCGTCGTGACGCTGCTCG
Source organism: Geodermatophilus sp. SYSU D00779 (assembly GCF_054050595.1). Taxonomy (NCBI): domain Bacteria; kingdom Bacillati; phylum Actinomycetota; class Actinomycetes; order Geodermatophilales; family Geodermatophilaceae; genus Geodermatophilus; species Geodermatophilus sp. SYSU D00779. The sequence continues at coordinate 243,436 of NZ_JBJGZQ010000001.1, read as the reverse complement.
GCGTCCACGGTCCCGCGACCGCGGTCGGTGCGGCGGCCCTGTGCTTCCTGATCCGCATGGTCGGTGTCCACTACGACCTGGACGCGCCGATGCCCCGGCGGGCGTTCGACCCGCCGCCCGACGACGGGCCGCGCTGACCGGCGGTCGCTACGCGGCCAGCCAGGCCGGCGCGACGACGACGAGGGCCTGGGTGCCGGTGTCCAGGGTCGGTCGGACGACCGGCGCGGAGCCGGCGGAGTGGTTGACCGGGACGTCCTGGCCGATCCGGCCGGCCGCCTCCGCCGCGCCGTACAGCTCGGGGTCGGTCCCGCCGACGAGACCAGCGGGTGTGGGGGACGCCCAGTGCGGTCGGGATGTCGCTGGAGTCCTCGCTCGCCGACTGCGGGCCGGCCGGCGCGAACCGCTCGCCGGAGGAGTCCGCGAACGCCGCGGCCACCCGCTCGGTGGTGGCGGCGTCGTCGTCGGTCAGCGGGAACCGGTCGAACCGGTACAGCTCCTCCTGCACGGCCTCGTGTCCTCCAGGCCGGCGGAGACGGCGGTCATGGCCCACGCCGATCCGGGACGGACGGTCGGGCCGCACCCCGCGCCAGTGTGCGCGCACGTGGCCGTCCCCGCTCCGGTCGGCGAGCGCCCAGGGGTTCGGCTCGCAGCCGGTCAGAACTCGTGCCGGAGGCGCTTGCGCCAGGGACGGCCGTCCGGGTCGTAGGCCAGGTCGTACACCGGGGTGACCAGCGCGCGGGCCAACGACCCGCCGCCGGTCCGCCGGGGGTGGGCGCGCAGCCGGCCGGCCGGGCGCGGACCGCGGCGACCGCCGTCGTGCCAGGCGTCCAGCTCGGCGGCGGCCCGGCGCATCGCCGCGGCCGCCTCGTCGAGGTCCAGCAGTCCGGCGTCGTCGTCGTCGGTCCGGCCGAGGTGCTCGCGCACCAGGGCCAGCCGAAGCTCGCGGGCGAAGGTGCGCGCGCCGTCGCCCAGCCCGGCGGGGTCGACCGGGTCGCGGCCGTCGCGCTGGTCGTCGAGGACGGCGGCGGTGAGCTCGGAGTCGTGCGTCCAGGACCGCCGGTTGAGGTTGGCGCTGCCCACCGCGGCCCACACGTCGTCGACCACGCAGACCTTGGCGTGCACGTAGACCGGGCGGCCGGCCTCGTTCTCCAGGTCGAACAGCTGCACCCGGTCCCCGCCGGCCGCCAGCACGGTCCTCCAGGCCGCGTTCTGCCCGAGCACGGAGGCGGGGAAGTCGAAGCCGCCCTCGCGGTCGACGTACCGGGGGACGACGGCGACCAGGTGCAGCGTGGGGGAGCGGCGCAGCGCAGCGGCGAAGATGCGCGCGACGTCGCGCGACCAGAGGTACTGGTCCTCGACGTAGACCAACCGACGGGCCCGGGCGAGGGCCTTGGCGTAGCCCCGGGCCACGCTGCGCTCGCCGTCCGGCGCGAACGGGTACCGGGGCCGCCGCCGGGGGTAGGTGCGCAGCAGCTGCACCGTGCAGGTGCCGGCCGGATCCGGTGGCGGCGCGGGTCGCGGGAGGGGGTCGGGCGCGCGGTCGATCCCGTGCAGCCGGTCGGGGACGGTGTGCCAGGGCCACCGGGTCGGCGGGGCAGGATCGGCCCACCGCTGCCGGAAGACCGTCTCGACGTCGCGGACGGCGGGGCCGCGCACCTCCAGCTGGACGTCGTGCCAGGCCGGTGTCGGGCCGTACACCCGGGCGAAGGACCGCGCCTGCGGGTCCCCCGGGTGACCATCGCCGTCGCGCCGGGAGCGTGCGGGGTCGATGCCCCCGAGGAAGGCCACCTCGTCGGTCCTCCCGTCGCCGGTCACCACGACGGACTTCTGGTGGTGGGCGCCCAGCGGCCGCACCCGCTGGTCCAACAGCACCCGCCCGCCCGCGGCGGTCACCGCCCGCGCCAGGGCCCGGTTCGCCTCCAGGGTGTAGCCGATCGCCTCGGGGTGGGAACGCCACAGCAGCCCGCGCACCAGCGCCCCCCGGCGGGCCGCCCCGACCAGCGCGGCGCCCAGCGGCGGTCCGCCGTCGTCGAGCAGCTCCTCGCCCTCAGCACGCCACCCGGTGAACAGGACGGCGTCCCCCCTCCCCGCGCGGAGCACGGCCTCGGCGAGCACGGGCAGGTAGCTGCGACCGTCCACCAGGGCGCGCACCGCGTTGCCCTCGCGCCAGGCACGCAGCCCGGCGTGCTCGTTGCCCCGCTGGGCGGAGGAGAGCAGCCACGGGTGCCCGCCGCGCAGTTCCCGCGCCCAGCGTGGCTCGCGACGGGAGGCCGGCGACCTGGACATGACCGGCGATCCACCCCTCGTGCCGCCCGCATCCGCCGCCCGCTCAGGGGCCGCCCGACCGTCCGCGTGCTACCCCTGCCCCGGGCCGGGCAGTCGTCAGGGGAGGACGGGGGTGCCGTCGCCCGTCGGTGGAGGGTTCCGCACGTCGATGACGTCGACCGCGAGGCCGCCGCGGGACGTCTCCTCGTACTCGACCTCCACGTCCTGGCCGGTGTCGCGCATGGTGAGCCTGCGGTTCGACCTCCAAGCGCCCCGTCCGCCGGCACCCCCGGCTGCTGCGGAGGACGACGGCGAGCGATGACGGACCCCGTCCCCTCACCGTGCGGTGGACCCCGACCTCCCCGCCCCTCGCACATGGCCGGCGCGGCCACTGCCCGTCGACCCCTGACCGGCGGCCCGGCGGGATCCCGGGACCCAGCGGACGCCGTCGTGGCCACCGGCTGCACGCCGGGGGGCCTCACCGCAGGGGTGAGGTCCCCGCCCGGCGCCGTGGTGCTCCGGTCACGCGGCGTGGGCAGCAGCCCCGCGTTCCGCGGCCGGAGGCGCCTCCGTGCGGGGCGGTGCTCCAGCGGCCGTCCCGCTCCCGGGAGAGGGCAGGGCGGCGACCGCGACCGCGAGCCCGAGCGTGGGGCGCAGGGCGGACAACCGGGGGCTCTCCAGCTCCTGCCTGAGTCGTGTGAGGTCGTGCGTCAGCAATTCGCTCTCCTCGGTCGTGTCGGTGTCCCCATCGCGGCGGGGCGTCGGTCACCAGTTCGTCGGGGGATCGCTGGCGGGGGAGGACTGCAGTCCCCACTCCTCGACGACGTCGATGAGCGGTTCCGTCCCCGCGTTGCTCGCCTGCCCGGCGGCGAGTCCGTCCACGGTCGTCCGGGTGCGGCCGAGGACCTCGACAGGGGCTGGGTGGACCTCGGGTGTCGCGACGGGACGTGACCTGACCGCTGGACTGCGGGGGAGGGCGAGGGTCATGCCGGCATCTCCTTCACTGGGGGGGCGTACCCCCAGCGTGCTCCTCGGTCGCCCGATCCCCCAGGGTGCCGTCCGTCAGGTGGGCGTGGCCCTGCTTGCCGACGGTCGGCAAGCTGCGGCTGGACCCGGTCCCGGCTGGCCCTGCACCCGCTCGGCTCGGTCCGGACGGCCGTTCCCCGCGGTCGTTGCCGGCGCTCGGCAAGGTCGGTGTGCACCAGCTGACCGGCAGCGTCCCTGGCCCGGGCCGGCGTCCGGAGGGCATGGTCGGGTCCAGCCGGTCGGGACCGCGAGGCGATCGTCGTCGAGCGATCGCCCGCCGGGTCCCGCGGTCACCGGGAGCCGGCGTTCCCGGCCACAGACCTGAACCGTACGAGACCCCACCGGAGGAACCAGGTGTCCATCGCCACCGGGGACGCGGACGTCGTGTCTGCTGAGTCCGTCGTCGCTCTCCCGACCCTCGCCGACCGCTGCGACGCGTCCGCTGTCGTAGGCGGCCCCGACAGCAGGACCGGACGGGGCGCCTGCGGTGCGCAGGCACTCATCCGTGCCGTGCTGCCCAGCGGCGAGGACCTGGTCTTCTGCGCCCACCACGGCCGGGAGCACGAGGTGGCGCTCGCCGCTGCCGGTGCGACCGTCCACGACGGGACGGGCGCGATAACCCGCCCAGCCCGGCGCCCGACCAGTGGAGACGTCGGTCAGGGGTCGTCGTCGCGGACTCACTCCCAGGGCAGCCGGCTGCGGGTGCCCCAGTAGTCCTCGGGGTCCTGCGGCTCGACCAGTCCGCCGACGTCGAGGCCGGCGACCCGGGGCGCGTCCGCGTTGCTGGTCAGCTGGGCCACGGTCACCGCGCCGCTGAGCACGACGTCGCACCACGGCCGGGCGAGCGCCGCCCCCAGCGCGAGGGCGTCGACCCCGACCCCGTGCTCCCGCGCGGCCGCGGCGAGCGGGCTGTCGGCCGGCAGCCCGTGGTCGGTGAGGCGCCCGTTGGCGACGCCCTCCTTGACGACGACGCGCAGGCCGGCGGCGTGCGCCTCGGCCAGCGCGTCGCCTGCGGACGGCTCGAGCAGGTTCCAGGTCGACTGCACGCTGGAGAACAGCGGCCGACCGTCGACGGTGAGCTCCAGGCCGCGGCGGACGGTGGCGGCCTGCTCCGGCCCGGAGGTCGAGAACCCGATCTCGGTGCCGGCGTCCCGGACCTCGGCCAGCCGGCGCTGCAGCGGCTCGTCGTCCCACAGCGGGCTCTCCGCGGTCAGCGAGTGCACCTGGTAGAGCCGCAGCCAGGGGCCGAGCAGCTCGGTGCTCTCCCGGTACTGGCGCTCGAACGCCGCCGCGGTGTGCTCCTTGACCTCGTGGCGGTCGGCGTCGGTGCGCCAGTCGCCGGTGTACCGGTAGCCCCACTTGCTGGCGACGAACGGCACCTGCTCGCGACCCTGCAGCCAGGAGGCGAGGAACTCCTCCGCGCGCCCGTAGGAGCGGGCGGCGTCGACGTAGCCGATGCCCAGGGACGCCGCGGTGTCGAGCAGCTCGGAGGTGCGGGCGCGCAGCGCCGCCGGCGTGCGGTCGGCGGGCAGGTCGCGGTCGCGGCCGAGGGTGATGTAGGCCGGCCGCCCGACCGCCGCCAGGCCGAGCCCCAGCACCGCGGTCGAGGTGCCTCCGGTCATCGTCGTCCCCTTCCCCGGGTCAGCCCTGCACGTGCACGTCGAGCACCAGCGGCAGGACGCCGGACGACGGACCCACGTGCAGCCGGAAGGCACCCGCCTCGGTGGCCCACCGGTGGGCGGCTCCGTCCCAGTGCTGGTAGGCGCGCTCCGGCAGCTCCACCGTCACCGCCACCTCCTCCGCCGGGTCGGCCTCTGCCACGGCGAAGCCGGCCAGCCGGCGGACCGGCCGCTCGACCGCGCCGTCCGGCCGGGCGGCGTAGACCTGCACGACCTCCCGTCCCCGCCGGCTGCCGGTGTTGCGCAGCCGCACGGTGACCGCCGAGGTGCCTCCCTCGGCGGACAGGTACTCCCACGTGGTGTAGCCGAGACCGGAGCCGAACCGGCACCGCGGCTCCCGGCCGTCGCGGTCGTGGCCGCGGTGCCGACGAACAGGCCCTCGTCGTAGCGCAGCGTCCCGTCGACCGGTCGCGGGGAGAGCAGGCCCACCTCGTCGGCCGGCCAGGTGACCGGCGGCCGGCCGCCGGGCTCGACGGCCCCGAGGAGGACGTCGGCGAGGGCGTTGCCGCACTCCTGCCCCGGGAACCAGGTCAGCAGCACCGCCGCCACCTCGCCGGCCCACGGCAGCAGCACCGGGGCCGGAGTTGACGACCACCACCGTGCGCGGGTCGGCCTCGGCCACCCGGCGGACCAGCTCGTCCTGCCGGCCCGGCAGCGCGAGCGAGGTGCGGTCGAAGCCCTCGCTCTCCACCTCCTCGGTGGTCCCCACGACGACGACGGCCACGTCGGCGTCCCGGGCCAGCGCCACGGCCTGCTCCAGCTCGGCGTCGTCGTCGGTCTCGCGGGCCATGTTCACCTGGACCGTCACCGACTCCACGGCCGTGCCCTGGACGCCCCCGGCCGCCTCCGGTACGTGTCCGACGACGACCTCGACCTCCTCATCGGCCCGCAGCTCCACGGCCACCGACTCCTGCGGGCGCCGCATCATGCCCTCGACCGCCGACTCCGGCACCTCCCCGGCGCGCACCGCCGCGACGAGGGCGTCCCCCCAGGAGCTCCGCGGACCCGGCATCACCAGGTCCAGCAGCCCGTCCCCGGCCGCGGCGCTCGACGCGGTCGACGTCCCAGGTCGCGGCCAGCGCCGTGGGGGAGGGGACGTTCGCGGAGGAGTCCCGCTCGTCCCAGCGCTCGCCGCGGACGCCGGCCGGACCGTCGGAGACCACCAGGCGGCGCAGCCCGACGGCCGGCTCGGGGGGCGGCGACCAGACGTCCGCGCCGGTCAGCAGGCGCGCCTGCTGCTCGAGGTCCAGCCGCTCGAGCCGCTCGCGCAGGTCGTCGTCGTGCACGGGGGCGTTCCCTCCTCGGCGGGGGCGGGCCACCGCAAGGTCTAGTTCGGTCCGACGGGCGCGGTCAACCGGAGCGCCGTGCGCCGGGCGTCGTCCCTCGGGCAGGGTGGTCCCCGTGAAGCTGCTGCTGCCCGACTCCGTCCCGCTCGACCCCAGGCTGCCCGAGGGGGTCGACGCGGTGCGCTACGACGCCGCGGCCCCGGTGCCCGAGGAGCACCTGGACGCCGAGGCGCTGGTGGTGTGGGGCAACGGCCTGGACGACCTGCGCGCCGTCGCCGGCCGGATGCCGCAGCTGCGCTGGGTGCAGACCCTGGCGGCCGGGCCGGACGTCGTCCTGAACGCGGGTTTCCCCGACGACGTCGTCGTGACCTCCGGCGCGGGCCTGCACGACCGGCCGGTCACCGAGCACGCCCTCGCCCTGGTGCTCGCGCTGCTGCGCCGGCTGCCGGAGGCGATCGCCGCGCAGGCCGGGCACCGCTGGGCCGACGAGCTCGGCGGGCTGCAGCCGCTGCACCCCGACGGCCGGGTGACCACCCTGCTCGGCGCCCGGGTGCTCGTGTGGGGCTTCGGCAACATCGGTCAGCACCTGGCCCCGCTGCTGCAGGCCCTCGGTGCGCAGGTGCGGGGCGTGGGGCGCAGCGCGGGGGAGCGGGCCGGGTTCCCCGTCGTCGCCCAGGACGACCTGGAGGACGAGCTCCGGCAGACCGACGTCCTGGTGATGATCCTGCCCGCCACCGAGGCCACGACCCACGCGCTGGACGCCGCCCGGCTGGCCGCGCTGCCGCGGCACGCCCTCGTCGTGAACGTCGGCCGGGGGACGACGGTCGACGAGCCCGCCCTCGTCGCCGCGCTCACCGAGGCGGGCATCGCCGGCGCCGCGCTGGACGTCACGGAGGTCGAGCCGCTGCCGGCCGACTCCCCGCTGTGGGACGCGCCGAACCTGCTGCTCACCCCGCACGCCGCCGGCGGCCGGCCGGGGGGGGGGGGGGGGGGGGGGGGGGGGGGGGGGGCGGGGGGGGGGGGGGGGGGGGGGGGGGGGGGGGGGGGGGCGGGGGGGGGGGCCGGGGGGCCCCGGGGGGGGGCCCCCCCCCCCCCGCGCCGGGGGGGGGGCCCCGCCCGCGGGCCGGGCCGGGACTCAGCCGGCGTAGTTCACGTGCACGTGGTCCATGTGGTTCGCCGTCGCGCTGCCGCGGTCGGCCATGGCCTTCCACACGCCGTCCGGCGAGGTCAGGATCCGCTGCTGCCAGATGACGTACTCGACGCCGAGCTCGTCCCAGTGGGCGATGTGGTACTCGGCGATGGCGTCGCCGAGGGCGGCGTCGGACGTGACCATGTAGTCCAGCGCGAGGCCGGACGGGTGGCCGTTCGGGTCGGTCGCGCTGGCCCGGGTGCCGCCGATGGTGATCGAGTCGGCGCCGGGCACCTCGCTGACCACCCGGTTCGCCGCGGCCTGCACCTGCGAGGCCACGTCGCCGGCGCTGTTCGTGATGCGCGCGGTGGCCGCGGGAGCCGCAGCGGCCACCGGGGCCGGAGCGGCCGCCGCGGCGAGCGGGACGACCACCGACGCGGGCGCCGCGTTCCCCGCCCAGCCGGCGGCGGGAGCCGGAGCGGCGGCCGCCGGGTCGGCGGTGTGCAGGACCTGCCCCGGGAGGATCACGTTCGGGTCGGCGCCGATGACGTCGACGTTGCGCTGGTACAGGTCGCGCCACGACTGGCCGTGGGCGGCGGCGATCGTCCCGATCGTGTCACCGCGCTCGACGGTGTAGCCGTCCTCGGAGGCGTGGCGACCGTGGGTGTCGGCGTCCTCCGGGCTCGTCGCCGGAGCGGCGCTCGGCGCGGCTCCCGGCGTCTCGGCGGCGGCCGCCGTGGTGCCGTCGGTCAGGCGACCCCCGCAGGTCGGCCAGGCGCCGATGCCCTGGCCGGCGAGGACCTTCTCCGCGATCTCGACCTGCTGGGCGGGGGTCGCCAGGTCAGCGCGGGGTGCGAGCGCCGTGCCGCCGTATGCGGCCCAGGTCGACTGGCTGAACTGGAGCCCGCCGTAGTAGCCGTTCCCGGTGTTGATGCTCCAGTCGCCGCCGGACTCGCACTCGGCCACGCCGGTCCAGTCGTGGGTGGTGGCGGCGAGGGCCTGGGCCGGGGAGCCCAGGACGCTGAACCCGACGACGGTGGCGCCGGCGGCGACGGGCGCCTTGGCGAGGGCCTTCTTGGTGCGGACGTAGCGGGGTGCGCGGTGCTTGGCCATGGTGATCTCCGATCACCGCCGGCGAGGTGAGCTGTCGGGTTCGGGCGATCGGTGCCCGGCCGCGGTCCGCGGCTTCACCCCGAGGCGGTCCTCCGCTCGAGTCGTGCGGCTCGAGTCGTGGCGCGCCGTGGTCGTGGGTCCCCCACCCCTGCCCTGGGATCTGGAGGGCGACCGGTGGGCAGGGTTTGGCGGACCGGCGCCGCGCTCTCTCGTTTGCTGAGCGCACACGAAAAGCTACGTGCAGTCATGTGCATTGTCGTCGTGACGCCGGTCACAAACCGGCTCCGGAACCGGCGCGCCGCAGGTCGGCGCGGCGTGTCGCGCCGGTGTAGCCGTGGTCACCCCTGACCGCTCGCCGCACGGCCTCCCGCCCCGCGGCGAGCGGTCAGGAGGAGGGACGGTGGGCGTCGAGCCAGGCGACGACGTCGGCCAGGACCTCGTCCCTCTCGGGCTCGTTGTGCGGCTCGTGGAACAGCCCCTCGTAGGTCCGGAGCGTGAGATCGGGGGAGCCGGCGTGCGCCCGGACGACCTCGCTGGCGGCCGGCGGCACCAGCCGGTCGGCGGTGCCGTGCAGCACCAGCAGCGGCACGGTCAGCGAGGGCAGCCGCCGGGGCATGGCCAGCGCGGCGGTCATCAGCTCGGCGCCGGTGCGGGCGACCATCCGGCCGTTGTGGTTGAGCGGGTCGGCCCGGTAGTCGCGGACCACCTCGGGATCCCGGCTGACCGCCTCCGCGTCGAGCCGCAGGACGCCGAGGTCGGGCAGGACGCGGGACAGCAGCGGCGCCACGGTCCGCTGGACGGCGTTCGCGGCACTGGTGTCCAGCGCGGCCGCGGAGATGACGGCGCCGGCGACCCGGGCGTCCGGCGTCCCGGTCAGGTACTGCAGCGCGATCAGCCCGCCCAGGCTGTGCCCGTAGACGAACAGCGGGACGCCGGGGTGCTGCTCGCCGGCGGACCGCACCAGCTCGGCCACGCCCTCGACGGCGGCGGCCATGCTGCCGATGTTGCCGCGGCGGCCCGGGGACCGGCCGTGGCCGGGGTGGTCGACGGCGTGGGTGGCGTACCCCGCGGCGGCCAGCCGCTCGGCGACGTGCCGGTACCGGCCGCCGTGCTCGTGCGCGCCGTGCACCAGGACGACCGCGCCGACCGGGTCCTCGACCGTCCAGGCCTGCCGGTACAGCCCCGAGGCCAGCGTGCCCTCGGTGTGGATCGGGGGCGGGGACCCGCCGGGACGGGCAGCAGCCATCGGGAGCCTCCTGTGCGCACGGACTGCGGGCATCCTGCAGGAGCCCTGGACCGGTGCGGCCGGGCGGCCGGTCCTAGGTTGGACACCATGCCGACCACGTCGCCGGGGACCGCGCCCGGGGAGACCGTCAGCGACCTCGGCCTGCCCGCGCGGGCGGTCACCGCACTGGCCCGGGCCGGGATCACCACGACCGCGCAGCTCGCCGGCCTCACCCGGGCCGACCTCCGGGCGGTCAACGGGCTGGGCCCGGGCAGCATCGCGGCGATCCGCCGCGTCGTCCCGGAGCCGCCCGGCCGCACGCCCGGGGGCCAGCGCGAGGAACGGCTCCCTCCCCCGGACACCCACCCGGACGACGAGGAGTCGCCCGCCGCGCCGGCGATCCCGTCGTTCGAGTCGCTGCGCAGCACGCGCCGCCGGACGACGGTGGACCTCATCGTGCCCGCGACGCCGCCCCCGCCCGAGCCTCCGCCGACCGCGCCCCGGCCGCCGGACTACGCCGACCTGTGGCGCCTCGGCGTCCGGGTCGGGCAGGCCGTCGCGACCCTGCCGGTGCGGCTGGCGCTGTGCGCCGTCCGGGAGCCGGTCCGCCGGCTGCGCCGGCTCGCCAGGGGATGAGTCCGCCGCCCGGCGGGGTACCCCGGGGGTCATGGACACCGAGAGCACCCCGCCGCGCGACGACGGCCCGCAGGAGACCGCTCCCCCGCTGCCCGACGACCCCCGCGTCCCGAGGCTCGAGGACGCGGAGTCGACACGGAGCACCGAGCTCGGCGGCGCCGCCCCCGCCGTCGGACCGGAGTCGACGGAGCAGCCGGAGACCGACTGAGGCCGTCACCCCGCGGTGCGGCCCCGGTTCCGCGCTCTGACAAGCTCGCCGCCTGAGCACCCCCACCGTCCAGGAGGACCCGTGCGCGCCGCCCAGATCACCACCCTCGACGGCCCCTCGGCCATCTCGGTCGTCGACGTCCCCGAGCCCGACGCGGACGCGGGTGTGCTGATCGACGTGCACGTCGCCGGGGTGACCTTCCCCGAGGTGCTGCTCAGCCGCGGCCAGTACCAGGTCAAGCCGGAGCTGCCGTTCGTCCCCGGCAGCGAGGTCGCCGGCACGGTGCGCGGCGCGCCGGAGGGGAGCGGCTTCCGGCCCGGTCAGCGGGTGGCGGCCTTCCCCGGTTTCGGCGGGTTCGCCGAGGTGGCCGCGGTCGACCCCGGCCTGGTCTTCCCCCTGCCCGACCGCGTGGGCTTCGAGCAGGGCGCGGCGCTGCCCATGAACTACCTGACCATGCACTTCGCGCTGCGCCGCCGCGGGCAGCTGCGCGAGGGCGAGACGGTGCTGGTGCACGGCGCCGCCGGCGGCCTGGGGACGGCGGGCATCCAGCTGGCCAAGGCCTACGGCGCGCGCGTACTCGCGGTGGTGTCGAGCGAGGGCAAGGGCGAGACCGCGCGGGCCGCCGGCGCCGACGAGGTCGTGCTCGCCGACGGGTTCCGCGACCGGGTCAAGGAGCTCACCGGCGGCCGCGGCGTGGACCTCGTGGCCGACCCGGTGGGCGGGGACCGCTTCACCGACTCGCTGCGCAGCCTGGCGCGGGAGGGCCGGCTGCTGGTCCTCGGTTTCACCGGCGGGGAGATCCCCACGGTCAAGGTGAACCGGCTGCTGCTGAACAACGTCTCGGTCGTCGGCGTCGGCTGGGGCGCGTTCTGGATGGGTGACCCCGGCTACGTGCAGGAGCAGTGGCGCGACCTGCAGCCGCTGCTCGAGCGCGGCGCCCTCGACCCGGTCCTCGGGTCGGTGCACGACCTCGCCGACGCCGCCGCGGCGGTCACCGAGCTCGACGAGCGCCGGGCCACCGGCAAGGTGCTGCTGCGCATCCGCGACTGACGAGCGGCGCGGCCCCGCTGCAGGGTCCCGGCGCGAGCCTGCGGGTGGCGGGGGCAGCGGGGTCCTCCCTCAGGTCGCCGTGCCGCGCCAGCGCAGCACCTCCAGGGCCGCGGCGACGCTGACGACGTTGTCGGCGAGCGGGCGCGGCAGCAGCTCGTCGGCGCGGGCCAGCCGGCGCAGCACCGTGTTGCGGTGCGTGTAGAGCCGCTCGGCGGTGCGCGAGGTGTTGCCCAGCTCGCGGACGTAGGTCCGGACCGCCTGCTGGGTGTCGGCGTCGGCGTGCAGCAGGCCGCCCAGGGTGTCGACGAGGAACTCGTCGGCCTGCGTCGGCTCGGCGGTGAGCAGCGCCACCAGCTGCACGTCCTCGTAGCGGGCCACCTGCTGCGGGCTGGTCAGCCGGGCGACCATGCGCTGGGTGGTGGCGGCGTCGAGGTGGCTGCGGCGGAAGCCGTCGACGTCCCGGCCCGGGCGGCCCACGGCCACCCGGACGTCGGGGTGCGGGGCCAGCTCGTCGGCGAGCTGCCCCGCGTTCGGCGCGGTCGCCACCGGCAGCCAGACCCACAGCGCGGCGGCGCTGGCGACGACGGTGAGCCGGTGCGCGGCCCCGCCGGCCCGGACGACGGCCTCGGCCGCGGCCTCGAGCTGCTCGGAGGCCGTCCCCGACCCGCTCCACACGACGACGGCGGTGTGCGGGCCGGCCAGGCCGTAGCCGAGCTGGGCCTCGGCGCGGGCCCGGCTGATGGGGGCGCCCTCCAGCAGCAGGCTGACCGCGGCCCGGCGCTCGGCGTGCGCACCGCGGGTGAGCTCGTCGCGCTCGGCCCGCATCCGCTCGGAGGTGGCCGCGACGGTGTCCTCGATGAAGGTGGCGATGGACAGCGCGGAGACGTCGAGCAGCTCGCGCAGCTCGGCGGGGTCGGAGGTCAGGTCGAAGCAGATCTCCATCCACCGCCGCCAGGCCACGCCCTGCGCGGCGCGGTAGGCGTCCAGGGCCGACTCGTCCAGGCCCCGCCGCACCAGGTCGCGGGCCGCCTCCAGCGACTCGGGCCCGGTGTTGGGCGGCACCCGGCGTCCCGGGTGCTGCACGTTGGCCGCCGCCCAGTGCAGCAGGTTGGCCAGGCTGACCCGCCGGGTCGCCGCGGCGAGCACCGGGTCCTCGGCGACCGGCCGCATCCGCGGCCCGCCCAGGGAGGCGGCGTGCAGCTCCTCGACCCACGCGTCGTGGGGGTCGAGGGCCACCTCCGCACCCCTCCGGAAGAGCTCCCGCCCCCGAGGGGAGAGCTCCGGCCACCGCCCGCCCGCAGCACTCTGCACCACCGGGCGAGCATCGTGGTGCAGCATGCAGTGGCACAAGTGGTGCGCACCACGGAGAGTCGGACGGGTGACCACCACGCAGACGCCGGTCGAGCACCTCGACGTCCTCGTCGTCGGGGCCGGGATCTCCGGCATCGGGGCCGGCCGGTACCTCACGACCGAGCTGCCGGCGAAGAGCTTCGCCGTCCTCGAGGCCCGCGCGGCCTCCGGTGGCACCTGGGACCTGTTCCGCTACCCCGGCATCCGCTCGGACTCGGACCTGCACACCTTCGGCTACGAGTTCAAGCCGTGGCGGGACGAGCAGTCGATCGCCGACGCGCCGCGGATCCTCGCCTACCTGCGCGAGACGATCACCGAGAACGGCCTGGACGCCCACATCCGGTACCACCACCGGGTGCTGGCGGCCTCGTGGTCGACCGCCGACGCCCGGTGGACCGTCGACGTCGAGCGCACCGACACCGGCGAGCGGCTGCAGCTCTCGGCGGGCTGGCTGTTCTGCGCCGGCGGCTACTACCGCTACGACGAGGGCTTCACGCCCGTCTTCCCCGGCCGGGAGCGCTTCCGCGGCCCGGTCGTCCACCCTCAAGCCTGGCCCGAGGACCTGGACTACGCCGGCAAGCGGGTGCTGGTGATCGGCAGCGGCGCCACCGCGGTCACCCTGGTGCCGGCGATGGCCGGGACGGCCGGGCACGTGACGATGCTGCAGCGCACGCCGTCCTACGTGATGCCAGTGCCCCGCAACGACGCCCTCGCCGACCGGCTGCGCGCCCTGCTGGGTGACGAGCGCGCCTACGCGCTGACCCGGCGCAAGAACATCGCCCGCGGCATCGGCATCTGGAAGTTCTGCCAGAAGTACCCCAGGGCGGCCCGCCGGCTGATCCGCTGGGTGAACACCAAGCAGCTGCCCGAGGGCTATCCGGTCGACGAGCACTTCAACCCGCCGTACGACCCGTGGGACCAGCGGCTGTGCGCCGTCCCCGACGGTGACCTGTTCCGCGCCATCCGCAACGGGACGGCCGACGTCGTCACAGACCGGATCGAGACCTTCACCGAGGACGGCGTGCTGCTGGCCTCCGGCCGGGAGCTCGAGGCCGACGTGATCGTCACCGCGACCGGGCTCAACGTGCAGGCCATCGGCGGCATCTCGCTGACGGTCGACGGCGAGCCGGTGCACCTGCCCGACACGGTGGCCTACAAGGGGATGATGCTCTCCGGCGTCCCCAACTTCGTGCTGGCCATCGGCTACACGAACTCCTCCTGGACGCTGAAGATCGGCCTGCTCTGCGAGCACTTCTGCCGGCTGCTGGCGTACATGGACGCGCACGGGTACGACGTGGCCCGGCCCGAGCCCAGCGACCCGGACATGCCGACCCGGCCGTTGCTCGACTTCGCCGCCGGCTACATCCAGCGCGCGGTCGACCAGCTGCCCCGCCAGGGCGACCGGATGCCCTGGCTGACCTCGATGAGCTACTCGACCGACGTCAAGCTGCTGCGGGCCGACAGCGTCACCGACCCCGAGCTGCACCTGTCCCGCTCCGCCGACCGCGCGGCGGTGACCGCGTGAGCGCCACGGCGCAGGACACCGATCGCTTCGTCGACCTCCCGGCCGGCCCGCGGATCTGCTTCCGGGTCGACGGGCCGGACGACGGGACGCCGCTGCTGCTCATCGCCGGCCTGGGCCTGGACCTCACCTCGTGGCCGCAGCGGATGGTCGACGGCTTCGTCGAGCGGGGCTTCCGCGTCGTCCGCCTCGACAACCGCGACGCCGGCCGGTCCTCGCGGATCGGGGCGCCGCCGCCCGGCCGGCTGCGCCAGCTGCTGGCCCGGCCGCGGCCGGACGCCTACGACCTGGCCGACATGGCCGCCGACGTCGTGGGCCTGCTCGACGCCCTGGGCATCGAGCGGGTGCACCTGGTCGGGATGTCGATGGGCGGGATGATCGCCCAGACCGTCGCGGCGAGGCACCCGGCGCGGGTGCTCAGCCTGACGTCGATCTTCTCGACCACCGGGCACCGGCGGGTGGGCCAGCCGGCCCGCTCGACGCTGCTGCGGCTGGCCAGGAACCCGGCGCGCACGGTCGAGGAGTCCGTCGAGCGGCACGTGGCGATGCTGGCGCACATCGGCTCGACGACCTTCCCGCCGGACGAGGAGGTCGAGCGGGCCTGGGCGACCGCGGTGTGGCACCGCGGCGGCGACTCCGGCTCCGGCGCGCCGGTGGCCCGGCAGATCGGCGCCATCCAGGCCTCCGGCGACCGGACGGCGGAGCTGGCCCGCATCACCGCGCCGACCCTGGTCGTCCACGGCGACCGCGACCCGATGGTGCACCCGACCGGCGGGTGGGCCACCGCCGACGCCGTCCCGGGGGCGCGGCACGTCGAGATCGCCGGCATGGGCCACCACCTGGCGCCCGGCGCCGTCGACCGTCTCGTCGAGCTCACCACCGACCTCGCCCACTCGACCACCGCAGGAGGAATCCGATGAGCAGCGTGCGCGGCAAGGTCGCCGTCGTGACCGGCGCCGGCTCCGGCATCGGCCGGCAGCTGGCCCTCGAGCTGGCCAAGCGCGGCGCGCGCCTGGCGCTGTCCGACGTCGACGAGCTGGGCCTGGGCGAGACCGCCGACCGGGCCGGGGCGCTGGGCGCGGAGGTGCACACCGCCCGGCTCGACGTCCGCGACCGCGCGGCCGTCGAGGCGTACGCGACCGCGGTGGCGGAGCACTTCGGCGTCGTCCACCAGGTCTACAACAACGCCGGTGTCGCGGGCGGCGGTGCGGTGCTCGACACCGACTGGGCCGAGTACGACCGGGTCCTGTCGATCAACCTGTTCGGCGTCATCCACGGCACCAAGGCGTTCCTGCCGCACCTGGTCGCCTCCGGCGACGGGCACGTCGTCAACGTCTCCAGCCTCAACGGGATCATGGGCCAGGGCAGCATGACGGCGTACTGCACCAGCAAGTTCGGCGTCCGCGGCTTCACCGAGAGCCTGCGCGCGGAGCTGCTGGCCGCCGGGCACCCGGTGCAGGTCAGCGTCGTCCACCCCGGCGGGGTGCGGACCAACATCGCCACGGCGGCGTGGGAGCACGCCAAGGCGCAGGGCCGGGAGGTCACCGCGGCCGAGGAGGCCCGCCACCGCGCCTACAACGAGAAGCTGCTGAGGATGCCGCCCGAGCAGGCCGCGCGGATCGTCGTCGACGGGGTGGAGGCCGGCCGGCCGCGCATCCTGGTCGGCAACGACGCCAAGGTCGTCGACCTGCTGGTGCGGCTGGCGCCGCGGCTCTACCCGGTGCTGGTCGCCCGCGCCGAGCGCCGCTTCTCCTGACCGTCCCCGGGGGCGGGGCCGGGACGGTCAGGGACGACCGGCGTCCGGCACGCGGGCGACGTCGGCCCCGCCCCCCGCCGACGGGTACCGGTCGAAGGCGGCGAGGTCGGCGAGCTGGAGGGTCCGGGCGACGTCGCTCGGCGAGACGACGCCCGCGACCCGGCCGTCGTCGAGGACGACCGCGCGGCCGTCGCTGCACCCCTCCATGCGGGGCAGCAGCTCGGTCAGCGGCTCGCCGGGCCGGGCGACCGGGATCTCCGGCGGCGGGCAGGCGACGTCCCGGAGCCGGGTCGTGGCCCGGGCCGCGGGCGGGACCGAGCGCAACCGGTTGAGCGTCACGAGGCCGACGAGTGCGCCGGAGCCGTCGACGAGCGGATAGGTGCTGAAGCGCCGCACCAGGGCCACCTCGTGCAGGAACCGCTCGACGGTCAGGTCGGGGTCGGCGACCAGCGCGGGGCTGCTCATGACCGCGCCGACGGTCAGCCCGCCCAGGCGGCCGGACACGAGCGCGTGCTGCTCCTCGGCGGTCGCCGCGTTCACCACGAACAGCCCGACGAGGGCCAGCCACAGCCCGCCGAACCCCTGGCCGGTGACCAGCTGCAGGAAGCCCAGGGCGATCAGGGCGAAGCCGAAGAACCGGCCCGCCCGGGCCGCGGTCACCGCGGAGGACCAGGCGTCGCCGCGGAGACGCCACAGGAACGCGCGCAGCAGCCGCCCGCCGTCGAGCGGGGCGGCCGGGACCAGGTTGAAGACGGCGAGCACCACGTTGATGCCGGCGAGGTACTCCAGGACGGCGACCGGCAGCCCGTCGGCGCCCGCCAGCCGCGCCGTGACGGCGACGGCGGCGAGGAGGAGGCCGAGGACGAAGCTGGTGAGCGGGCCGACGCCGGCGATGCGGAACTCCGCCCCGGGCGTGCGCGCACCTCCCCTCAGCCGGGCCACGCCCCCCAGCAGCCACAGGGTGATGCCCTCGACCTCGACCCCGTTGCGGCGGGCCACCAGGGCGTGGGCCAGCTCGTGCGCCAGCAGCGAGGCGAGGAAGGCGACGGCGGCGGCCACCGCGGCAACGACGTACGCGGCGGCACCGCGGCCGGGCAGCACCAGGGGGAACCGGCCGAACGCCAGTCCCCCGGCGATGATCAGGACGATCACCAGGACGCTGGCGTTCACGCCGACGCGGATGCCGGCGATCCGGCCCAGGCTGAAGGTCTCCCTCACGTTGCCCTCCTCGGTGACGGTGCCGGTGGGAGGTCCATGCGGACCCGGTGCCCTCGCCACGGGGCGGTGACACGCGGACGAGCCCCGTGACAGGCTCCGACCGTCGTGATCTCGACCCCGTCCGACGACCCCCACGAACGAGGAGGACCGATGGCCTTCCGCGGCATGATGGCGCGCCTGGGCTCCGGCGGCGCCGGCGTCGAGACCGTGCTCGACCGGCCGGAGACGACCCCGGGCGGCGCTGTCACCGGCACCGTGCACGTCACCGGGGGCAAGGTGCCGCAGGACGTCACGGAGGTGCGCGTCGCGCTGCAGGCCACCGTGGAGGTGGAGAGCGGCGACTCCTCGTGGCGCGAGGAGGTCACCTTCGGCACCGCCGCCATCGCCGGGGCCGGGCGGCTGGAGCCGGGCCAGCAGTACCAGGTCCCGTTCAGCCTGCCGGTGCCGTGGCAGTGCCCGATCACGGCGATCGACGGCTGGCACCTGCGCGGCATGCGCGTCGGCCTGCGCACCCGGGTCGACATCGCCGGCTCGGTCGACCCCGGCGACCTCGATCCGGTGACCGTGCTGCCGCTGCCCGTGCAGCGCACCGTGCTGCACGCGCTCGACGGTCTCGGCTTCGCCTTCCGCGGCGCCGACGTGGAGAAGGGCCACGTCCGCGGCAGCGAGCTGCCCTTCTACCAGGAGGTCGAGTTCAGCCCGCCGCCGGGCCTCCGAGGCCGGGTGAACGAGCTGGAGGTCACCTTCCTCGCCGACCCGCAGGGCGTGGACGTCGTCCTGGAGGTCGACCGGCGGGGCGGGCTGCTCAGCGAGGGCCGGGACGTCGGCGGCCGGCTGCGGTTGAGCCACTCCGACACCGACGTCCGCGCCGTGGCCGCACACCTCGACGCCGCCGTCCGTCAGCTGGGCGCCCGCCGCGGCTGGTTCTGACCCCGGCGTCGGGACCGCGCGGTGTCGGGGGCTGCACCGCTGGGCGGTGCCGCGGGCACGGCCCGCTGCGTGCTGACCGCCGAGCCGGTGGATCGGGACGGCCACGCCTCGGTCGCCGCGCCGGCACCGTCCTCCGGTACGGACGGGGGCACCGCGCCGCCGGCCGCCCCCTCCTGAGGTGCCGCCGGGGACATGACGGTTCGGTAACACAACCGGCCGGGGTGGAGGTGTGGGCGGCGCGTCCGGGCAGGAGTTAGGGCGCGGGGGCTCCTCGGTCGCCGAGGTGCTCGCGCCCGCGCCCTGAGCCCGCTCCGCACCGATCGACGTCCCACTCAGCGCTGAGCAGGAGGTCCCGTGAACGCGCTTCTCCCCACCCGCCGCCGGCTGGCCGCCGCCGCCGGAGCAGTCCTGGTGCTGACCGGCTGCGGGAACGCCGAGCCGGACGAGACGCTGTCGGACGACCCCGCCGAGGTCGAGGGCGGCGCCGTCGGCCCCGACGTCCGGCTCGACGACGACGTCGGCCTGCAGCAGGTGCAGCTGGAGTACCCGCTGGACGGCGCGTACGAGGCCGGCGAGGACGCACGGCTGTTCATGGCGGTCACCAACACCGGCGAGGAGCCGGTGACGCTGACCGACATCAGCGGGCCGGACTTCGGCGGGGTGCGGGTCGAGACCGCCGAGGGCCAGGGGCTGCCGCTGACCGTGGACGCCGACGACACCCTCTACGTGGGAGCCGAGGGACCACCCGACGTGACGCTGCTGGACCTGGGGCGGGAGCTGCGCTCGTCACAGTCGATCCCCGTCACCTTCACCTTCGGCGAGGCCGGCGAGGTGACCGTCGACGTGCCGGTGTCCGCCGAGGGCCAGAACCCGGCGCCGCCGTTCGACTTCCCGGACGACGACCCCGACCAGGACCCGACCGAGGACGGCACCAGCACCTCGTCGCCCACCACCTGAGCCGCTCGGCTCCCGCCGGGCGCACGTCACTGCCGCAGCGAGGGCCCGACCCGGCCACCGGTTCGGGGTCTCGCTGCAGCGTGCGGCCTGGTGCGTCTCGTTGCCGCCCCGCGCTGACCCCCATCCGACTGCGGACGGCCTCGCGTCGGCAGCGGCCTCGCTCACAGGGACGGCCCTCAGTAGGGCGGTGGTTCGGTGACGGCGGTGAGGCCGGTGGGGGTGGTGACGGTGAGGGTGCCCTCGGCGGCGAGGGTGTGGGTCCAGCCCGGTGCCTGGTGCTTGCCGCGGTGGTCGCCGGTGCAGTAGCCGACCAGGTTGGCCGCGGCGGTCTCACCCCTCTCGGCGTGGGGCCGGTGGTGGTCCAGCTCGCCGGCGGCGGGCACCCGGCGGCGGCAGCCGGGAAACCGGCAGCGCCGATCCCGGGCGCGGACGTGGCGGTCCAGCGCCGCACCCGGCCGGTAGCCGGCGGTCGGGTCCGGTACGCGCAGGCCGGGCCGGCCGCTCAGGTCGTGACCGCAAGCCTCGGGCCGGCGGCAGGCGGGCCTGCAGCAGCTGCCGGTGCGGCGGAGTGCGGGCAGGTCGGTCAGGGTCAGCAGCGCGCCGCTGACCGCGTCGGTGAGCGCGATCCGGGGCCGGTCGGCCAGCCCGCCACCGGCGGTGCGGTCCAGCAGGGCGGCCAGCTGCGCGCGCTGGGCGTCCGCGGCGGCGGCCAGCGCGCCCAGCGCGCCGGCGGCGGCGTCCACCCGCCCGGCGGCACTCGCCTGCCAGGCGGCCTCGTCATCGGCGTCGGCCCGGGCCGCGGTGCGCACGCTGCGGGCGGCATGGCCCAGTGCCATCCGGGCGGCGTGCACCGCCGCACCGGCGTCCGCCACCGCCCGATCCGCGGTCGCCCACCAACCGCTCGGTGCTCGATCACTGTCCGGCAGTGACGCGGGACTACCCGGTGCCCGGTCGGCACCCGCTGGGGCCTCGGCGCCCGGCGGTGCGTCGGTGTCCGGTGACGGCGCCGGGTCGGTGCCCGGCGGTGGCGCGGTGCCCGGCGCTGTGGCGGGCAGCGGGTCCGGGCCCCAGTCGGTTCGTCGGGCAGTTCGCCGGCGAGCAGGCGGCGCTCCATCTCATCCCACCAGGCGGCCAGCTCGGCCTGCTCGGCCTCCTGCCACGCCACCGCCAGCCCCGGCGCGGGCGCACCGTCGACCGGGTCGACACCGGCGAAGGCGTGGGCCAGCCGGCGGGCCATCTCCGCCGGCAGCAGCTCCCCGTCCAGCTCCGCCGGCGCGTCCCCACCCAGCAGGGTGGCCACCGAGGCCACCAGCGTCAGCAGCACCCGCACCGGCGGCAGCTCGGACTCACCGGGGCGCAGCACCAGCTCCAGCAGTGCATCGACCATCTTCTGCCCGCGGGTCCGCACCGGCGCACCGGGCTCGTCCACGATCGCGTCGGCGCACTGCACCAGCGCGGCGTGGAACGCCCGGGCCTCGGGCAGCGAGCAGTACACGCTCACCGCCGCCATGCCCTCGACCCGGTCCGGGCGCACCGACACCCCGCGCTCCCGCAGCGCCCGGGCCAGCCGGCGCCCGGCCGCCGCGGCATCCCGCTGCGCCACCAGCCGGCGGGCCTTGTCGCCCAGCTGCGCCGGAGAGGTCACCCGGTGCCGGCCGGCCAGCCAGGCCAGCAGCTCGGCCTCCACCTCGGCGCGCAGCCGGTCGTCGGCGATCGGGGCGACGTGCTCGATCAGGTGCCACAGATGCCCGGCGTGCAGCACCCCGGACTCCAGCGCCGCCAGCGTCGCGGGCAGCCGGTGCACCAGCGTCACCGACCGCTCCAGCTCCCGCGCCGCGCCCGGCTGGGTCAGGTTGAGTGCGATCGCCAGCTCCGGGGTGGCCCACTCCGACACCGACCGCAGCACCTCCGGCCGGGCCGCCCACCGCTCGGCCGACATCGCCCCGCGCTCCCCCTGGGCCCGGTCCGCCGACGCCGGCCGGGACGTGGCGAACTCCGCGACCGCCCGCGCCTTGAGCGCCGTCTGCCGGGAGATCTCCCGGTCCGCGGCCTGCACCGCCCCCAACGGCCCGGTCGCCCACCCCACGACAGGCGCAGCAGCCCGACCCAGCGTGCCGGTCGGCGTCCCGTCGTCCACGCGCTCGATCATACGTTCGAGCAGAGGTCAGCACAAGACAAACTCGCAGGTCAGGGACCTGGACGTGGAGAACGTGGGACTACAGCCGGGTGCTTCCAGGAGGCCGCAGGACCAGACGGCCGACCCGACGACCAGAGCGCGGGACGACTTGGCACGCCGACCGACCTCCCGAGGACCACCCAGCGCGCCGCCCACCGGCCGGCGACCCGGCGTGCGCCGACGGTGACGCACGTCTCGGCAGGCAGCGGGAAGCTCTCCGCATATCGTTGCGTAATACAACCTGTAGCGGCGGCCGCGGGAAGCGCCGACCGCCTCCCTGGTACCTGCGCACGGCCGGCGGCCGTCATCCGCGAAGGACACTGCATGAGCACCACACACCGGGCCACGAGGCCGGTCGCCGTCGAGTCCGCCATGACGCGCCGCGAGACGCTCGAGGCACTCAGCGGCCTGCTGATGGCCCTCTTCGTCGGCCTGCTCAGCACCACGATCGTCGCGAACGCACTGCCGACGATCACCGCCAAGCTCGGGGGCACCCAGTCGCAGTACACCTGGGTCGTCACCGCGGCCCTGCTGGCGGCCACGGCGTCGACGCCCATCTGGGGCAAGCTCGCCGACCTCTACAGCAAGAAGCTGCTGGTCCAGCTCGCGATCGTCATCTTCGTCATCGGCTCCGCGCTCTGCGGCCTCACCCAGTCGATGGGGATGCTCATCGGGTTCCGGGTGCTCCAGGGCATCGGGATGGGCGGCCTGCAGTCCCTGGTCCAGGTCGTCATCGGGGCGATGATCCCGCCGCGGGAACGGGGCACGTACTCCGGCTACCTGGGCGCGGTCATGGCCGTGGCCACCGTGGGCGGCCCGCTGCTCGGCGGCGTCATCGTCGACACCTCGTGGCTCGGCTGGCGCTGGACCTTCTACGCCTGCGTGCCGCTGGCCCTCATCGCCCTGGTGCTGCTGCAGAAGACGCTGCACCTGCCGACCGCGCGCCGGACGGTGAGCATCGACTGGCTGGGTGCCACGCTCGTCACCGCCGCCGTCAGCGACCTGCTCATCTGGGTCACCTTCGCCGGCAACGAGTTCGACTGGGTCTCCTGGCAGTCGGCGGTCATGGCCGGGGGCGGCCTCGTCGCCCTGCTGCTCACCGTGCTCGTCGAGAGCCGGGTGCGGGAGCCGATCATCCCGCTGCCCATCGTGCGGGACCGGACCACCGCGCTGGCGATCATCGCCTCGATCGCGGTCGGCGTCGGGATGTTCGGCGCCTCGGTCTTCTTCGGTCAGTACTTCCAGATCGCCCGCGGCTGGTCGCCGACCAAGGCCGGGCTGGCGACGATCCCGATGATCGGCGCGCTGCTGGTCTCCTCCACGGTCTCCGGCCAACTCGTCACCCGGTTCGGGAAGTGGAAGGTCTACCTGCTCGCCGGCACGATCCTGCTGGTCGCCGGCATGGGCCTGCTCGGCACGATCGACCACGAGACCGACTACGCGGTCATGGCCGCCTACATGGCGCTGCTCGGCCTCGGCGTCGGCATGACCATGCAGAACCTGGTCCTGGCGGTGCAGAACACCGTCGACCTGCGCGACATCGGCGCCGCGACCTCCGTGGTCACCTTCTTCCGCTCGATGGGCGGCGCCGCCGGCGTCTCGGTCCTGGGCTCGATCGCCGCCAACCGGGTCAGCGACCGGGTGGCCGAGGGCCTGGTGGCGATGGGCCTGCCCGCGCCGCAGGGTGGCGGCTCGGAGTCCCTGGACCTGGCCGGGCTCCCCGCCCCGGTGCAGGCCCTGGTCCGGGCCGTCTACGGCGACGTCATCGGCGACGTGTTCGTCTTCGCGGCGGTCATCTCCGCGGTCGCCGTGCTCGCCGTCCTGTTCATCACGGAGGTGCCGCTCCGCCGCAGCAACACCGCCGGCGAGGCCGCTCCCGCGGCCGCCGCTCCGGCCGCCGCCGCGCAGGCCCCTCGCGCGCCGCGGACGCAGCCCGTCCCCCTGGCCGCCGCCGCGAGCACGAACGGCGCGGCGCCCAGCCTCAACGGCAACGGGCACGCCGCGGACGGGCGGGTCGTGCTGGGCCGCGTGCTGCGCGGCGACGGCCGGCCGCTGGCCGGCGCGTCGGTCACCCTGGCCGACGTCACCGGGCGCCAGGTCGACCGCGCCAGCACCGGCGACGACGGCGGCTACCGCCTGCGGCCGGCCAGCGGCGGCACCTACCTGCTCATCGCCGCCGCGCCGCAGCTGGCCCCGAACGCCGCCATGGTCGCCGTGGCCGACTCCGCCGTGCACCGGGACGTCGTCCTGGCCGGCAGCGGCGAGGTCCGCGGCACCGTGTGCGGGGCGACCGGCGGGCCGCTGCCCGGGGCGCTGGTCACCCTGACCGACGTCCAGGGCGAGGTGGTGGCCAGCACCACGACCGCCACCGACGGGACGTTCGCGCTCGGCGAGCTGCTGGCCGGGGTCTACACCCTGACCGCGCAGGCGCCGGGACACCAGCCGGTCGCCGGCACCGTCGACCTGCCCGACGGCGGCACCGTCGTCCGGGACCTCGTCCTCGTCGGCGGCGCCCGGCTCAGCGGCACCGTCCGCGCCGCCAGCGACCGGCGCCCGCTGCCGGAGGCGACGGTCACCCTGCTCGACGAGGCGGGCACCGTGCTGGCCACGACCCGCACCGGAGGGGACGGCGGCTACGCCTTCGCCGACCTGCTGCCCGGCGACTACACGGTCACCGCGAGCGGCTTCGCCCCCGTCGCCGAGGCGCTGCGGCTGCCCGCCGGGGCCGAGGTGGCGCACGACATGACGCTGGGAGCGCTGCGGTGAGCGCCGGTCGGCTGGACGTCCGGGACGCCGTCACCGGGACCGTCCTCGGCCGGGACGGCGAGCCGCTGGAGGCGGCCACGGTGACGCTCGTGGACGGCACCGGCCGGCAGCTCGGCCGCGCCGCCGTGGACGCCGCGGGCCGCTTCGCCGTCCCGGTCCCCACCCCGGGGACGGCGACGGTCGTCGTGGCCGCCCCCGGCTGCGTCCCGGTCGCGCGCACCGTGGCCACCGGACCGGCCGGCACCGACCTCGGGCTGCTCGTGCTCAGCCGCCCCGGCGACTCCGGCACCCCGCGGCCCGGCCGGTGGGTGATCGACCCGGCGCACTCCACGATCGAGGTCACCGCCCGGCACCTGGCCCTCTCGACCGTGCACGGTCGCTTCCGCGACTTCTCCGGCGAGATCGTGGTGGCCGAGCCGCTCGAGGGGTCGCGGTGCGAGGCGGTGATCGACGCGGCCAGCATCGACACCGCCAACGACCAGCGCGACGCGCACCTGCGCTCGGCGGACTTCCTCGACGTCGAGCGCTTCCCCGAGATCCGCTACACCTCCACCGCGGTCGAACCCGCGGGCCCGGGCCGCTGGACCGTGCGCGGCCGGCTGGACCTCGCCGGCACCGCCCGCGACGTGCCGCTGGAGCTGCGCTACGGCGGCACCCGCCCCGATCCGTGGGGCGGCGTCCGGGCGGGCTTCACGGCCACCGCCCGGCTCGACCGCGAGGACTTCCGGATGAACTGGAACCAGGCCGTCGAGCTGGGTCTCTCCCTCGTCGGCACGCACCTGCTCGTCGAGCTCGAGATCCAGGCCGTGCTGGCCGACTGACCGCTCACCCCACCACGCCCGAGGAGGCTGACCGATGCCCGACGCAGACGACGACCTGCGTCAGGACCTCGCCGGCGTCGTCCTCGCGGAGCTCCGCGCCGGCCGGACCCGGCTCAGCCCGCCGGCGGTGGCCGCCCTCCGCATCCTGGGCGGCGAGCCGCGGCGGTCCCCCGAGCCGCGGCCGGCGCGGCGCGGCCGGCTCGCCCTGGCGACCGGAGCGGCAGCCGCGGTGATCGCCGGCGGGGTCGTCCTGGCCGCCACCGCGGACGACCAGCAGTCCGCACCGGCCGGTCCCGGTCCTGCCGCCACGGCCCTGCCGGCCGCCGCGGCACCGATCGGCACGACCGAACCGGCCGACGTGCCGACCGGCACTCCCGAGGCGGCCGGCGTGCACGAGGACCCCGGAACGGCTCCGGCCGCCGCCCGACGACCGGCGGACGCCGCACCGGTCGTGCCCACCGCGCCGGCCACGCCGCGACCGCGGCCCCCAGCCGTTCCCATGGGCGCGGACGCCCCGGCCGGAGCGCCGGCTGCGCAGCCCGCCACCGCGGCCGC
Source organism: Geodermatophilus sp. SYSU D00779 (assembly GCF_054050595.1). NCBI lineage: Bacteria > Bacillati > Actinomycetota > Actinomycetes > Geodermatophilales > Geodermatophilaceae > Geodermatophilus > Geodermatophilus sp. SYSU D00779. The sequence continues at coordinate 217,768 of NZ_JBJGZQ010000001.1, read as the reverse complement.
CGTCGCGACGCCGCCCGCCCCGCCCACCGAGACGCGGTCCACGGCGGTACCCGCCGCGCCCCCGTCGTCCCCCGCCGCAGGACCGGCGCGGTCCGCGACCCCCAGTCCCGGGTCGACCCCCACGTCGACGCCGTCCCGCGAGCGGGCCACGCCGTCCTCCGCGTCGTCCGCACCATCGCCCTCGACGCCGCCCTGCCGGCAGGACCGGCCCCACCGGACCGGCGCGCGCCATGGCTGAGGAGGCCGCGCCGCAGCGGCCGGCGTTCGAGCTCGGCACCGACGGCCCGTCCGTGGTGGTCGTCGGCTTCGACGGGTCGCCGCCCTCGGTGCGGGCCGGCGCGTACGCCGCGGGGGTCGCCCGCCGCGAGGGCGCCCGGCTCGTCGTGGTCCACGTCGAGACCCCGCCGGTGATGGCCCTGCTCTCCCCCGACCAGCCGTGGCCGATCCGGGAGACGATGGCGCAGCGGACGGCCGACCTGCGCACGCAGGTGGAGGACGACGCCGCGCACGCCGGGGTCCGCGCCGAGTTCGTCGCGGTGCGCGGCGAGCCGTTCGCCCAGCTGTGCCGCCTGGCCACGCAGCTGCGGGCCGACCTGGTCGTGGTCGGGGCCTCCGCCCGGGTGGGGCACCGCCTCCTCGGGTCGCTGGGCACCCGCCTGGTGCGCAGCGGCCGCTGGCCGGTCGTCGTCGTCCCCTGACGGGCACCGGACGATCGACCACCGCCTCGCTTGTGCCGGTCGGTGCACCCTCCTAGCCTCCTGCCCCGGGACCCCCGTCACCGGGAACGCCGAGGCCAGGAGGCTGCGATGAAGAAGCTCATCAACGACCCCGCGGACGTCGTCCCCGAGGCGTTGCGCGGCCTGGCCCTGGCACACCCCGAGCTGCGGGTCGACCACGAGAACCGCGTCGTCCTCCGGGCCGACGCGCCGGTGCGGGGCAAGGTCGGCCTGGTCTCCGGCGGCGGCTCGGGGCACGAGCCGATGCACGCCGGGTTCGTCGGGATGGGGATGCTCGACGCGGCCTGCGCCGGGGAGGTGTTCACCTCGCCGGTCCCCGACCAGGTGGTGGCGGCGACCCGCGGCGTCGACGGCGGCGCCGGGGTGCTGCACATCGTGAAGAACTACACCGGCGACGTCATGAACTTCGAGATGGCGGCGGAGCTGGTGGCCGCCGAGTCCGACACCGAGGTCGTCGCGGTGGTCACCGACGACGACGTCGCCGTCCAGGACAGCCTCTACACCGCCGGACGGCGGGGCGTCGGCGTCACCGTCCTCGTCGAGAAGCTGGCCGGCGCCGCGGCCGAGGAGGGCCGGCCGCTGGCCCAGGTCGCCGACATCGCCAAGCGGGTCAACGCCAACGGCCGCAGCATGGGCATGGCGCTCACCTCCTGCACCGTGCCCGCGGCCGGCCGGCCCACCTTCGACCTGCCGGACGACGAGATGGAGATCGGCATCGGGATCCACGGCGAGCCCGGCCGCCGCCGCGTCCCGCTGGCGCCGGCGCGGGAGGTCGCCGAGATGCTCCTCGAGCCGGTCCTGGCCGACCTGGACATGACCGGCGGCGACGGGGTCATCGCCTTCGTCAACGGCATGGGCGGCACCCCCCTGCTCGAGCTCTACCTCATGTACGCCGAGGTGGTCGCCGTCCTGGAGAAGGCCGGGGTCGGGGTCGCCCGCAACCTCGTCGGCTCGTACATGACCAGCCTAGACATGGCCGGCTGCTCGGTCACCCTGCTCAAGGCCGACGACGAGCTGCTGCGGCTGTGGGACGCCCCCGTGCGCACCCCGTCCCTGCGCTGGGGCGCATGAGCGCCGTCGACGCCGCCGCGCTCACCGCCTGGGTCCGGGAGTTCGCCCGGCTGGTGCACGAGCAGCGCGACGCGCTCACCCAGCTCGACGCCGCCATCGGCGACGCCGACCACGGCGCCAACCTCGACCGCGGGATGACCGCGGCCGTGGCCGCCCTCGAGGCCACCCCCTCGGACGACCCCGCCGCGGTCCTCAAGACCGTCGCGACGACGCTGATCAAGACGGTCGGCGGTGCCAGCGGGCCGCTCTACGGCACCTTCTTCCTGCGCGCCGCAGGCACCCTGGACGGGGACGACGGTCGTGCGCTGGCCGCCGCGGTGCGCGCCGGGTACGACGGCGTCGTCGCCCGCGGCAAGGCCGAGCGCGGCGACAAGACGATGCTCGACGCGCTCGGCCCGGCGTGCGACGCGCTCGACGAGGCGCTCGGCTCCGGCGAACCGCTGGGCGAGGCCCTGGGGGCCGCCGCCGAGGCGGCCGCGGCCGGGCGCGACGCGACCGAGCCGCTGATCGCCCGCAAGGGCCGGGCCAGCTACCTGGGCGAGCGCAGCGCCGGCCACGTCGACCCCGGCGCGGCCTCGGCGACGCTGCTGGTGCAGGCCGCCGCCACCGCGCTGGCCGGCGAGGGCTGAGCGGTGCCGGTCGGGCTGGTGGTGGTGTCGCACAGCCGCGCCCTCGCCGACGCCGCGGTCGAGCTCGCCCGCGGCATGCTGCCCGGCCGCGAGCTCGCCGTCGGCGTGGCCGCCGGTGACGTCGACGGCGGCCTCGGCACCGACGCGACGGCGATCGCCGACGCCGTCACCGCGGCCGACAGCGGGGACGGCGTCGTCGTCCTCATGGACCTCGGCAGCGCCGTCCTCTCCGCCGAGACCGCGCTGGAGCTGCTGGACGACGACGTCCGCGAGCGGGTGGTCCTCTCCCCCGCTCCGCTGGTCGAGGGTCTCGTCGGCGCGGCGGTCACCGCGGCCGCCGGCGCCGACCGGGACCGGGTCGCCGCCGAGGCGCTGCGCGGCCTGGCCCCCAAGCAGACGCACCTCGGTGGGCCGGCCGGCGGGAGCTGACCCCCGCCGGCCGGGACCCCGGCGCCGGCCGGGGGCTACGGACGGATCTCGTAGACCAGGTTGAACGGGGTCTGCGCCGCCCGCCGGAACCGCGTGAAGCCCGCCTCGGCCGCGACCTCGCGGATGGCGGCCTCACCGGCCTGGGCGCCGAGTGCGTAGCCGCCCGGCTGGGCGAGCGCGTTGGGGACGCACAGGAAGGTCGAGCCGTTGTAGTACAGCCGCCCCACGGGGTTGAGGGTGTCCTCGACCGTGTCGCCGGCGAACGGTTCGACGAGCAGCCACGTGCCGTCGGGCGCCAGCGCCTCGCGCACCCGGCGGGCGGCACCCACCGGGTCCCCCATGTCGTGCAGGCAGTCGAACATCGTCACGAGGTCGTATTCGCTGCCGGAGAAGGTCTGCGCGGAGGCCACCTCGAAGACGACCCGGTCGCCGACCCCGGCTTCGGCGGCCTTCTTGCGCGCCAGGTCGATCGACTCGGCGTGCGAGTCCGAGCCCACGACGGTCGTGCGCGGGTGGGCCTGGGCGAGCAGCACCGAGGTCGACCCGAGACCGCACCCGACGTCGGCGACCCGGGCCCCCGCGGTCAGCTTCTCCTCGACCCCGTCGAGGGCGGGGATCCAGTCCGGCACCAGCTGGGCCACGTAGCCGGGCCGGTAGAAGGCGTCGCACCCCACGAAGACGTCCTCGTGGTGCTCGCTCCAGGCGACGCCGGCACCGGTGCGGAAGGCCTCGGTGATCCTCGGTTCCGCGCGCAGGTAGCCGAGGACGACGAGGGACGCCGCGGCCAGGTCGGGACCGTTCGGGTCGGCCAGGCAGAACGCCTGCTCCTCGGTGAGCGAGAACTCGCCGGTCGCCGCGTCGTAGCCCACCCACCCGCCGGCGGCCTGGCCGCGCAGCCACTCGGTGAGGTACCTCGGGTGGCACCCGCTGCGCTCGGCGAGCTGCTCGGGCGTCGCCGGGCCCTGCGCCAGGGCGCGGTAGAGCCCCAGCCGGTGGCCGATCGCCACCGCGCCGACGGATCCACCCGCACCCAGGTCCGTGACGAAGCGCTCGAGGAACGCCGTCACCCTGCTCTGGTCCATCTCGTTCTCCTCCCAGTGTCCTGCCCGGTCGCGACAGACGGTGGGCGCGGGCGCTGTCACGGCTCTCGCACGCGCTGGCAGCCCGCTGACAGGGCGGCCCCGGGCCTCCCGTCCGGACGCCGACGCGGGCACGCTGGGCTCCGGAGGTGCGCGATGTCGGACGACCAGGCGACGGCGCGGGTCCGGGTGGAGGTGCTCGGTCCGCTGCGGCTGGTCGTCGACGGCCGACCGGTCGACGTCCGCGGCCCCAAGCGACGCGCGGTGCTCGCCCTCCTCGCACTCGCCGAGGGCCGGACCGTGCCGGTGGACTCCCTGGTGGACGCGCTGTGGCCGTCGGAGGTGCCGGAGTCGGGCCGCCAGGCCCTGCACAGCCACGTGTCCCGGCTGCGCGGGCACCTCGGCTCCGCGGCGGCCCGGCTGGAGACCCAGCCGGACGGCTACCGGCTCGTGCTCGAGGACGACGCCCTCGACGTGGCGCGGGCGCGGGCACTGCTCGCGGCGGCGCGCTCGCGCGGACGGCAGGACCCGGCCGGTGCGCTCGCCGTGTTGCGGGAGGCACGGGCCCTCTGGCGGGGACCGCTCCTGTCCGACCTCACCGACGTCCTGCCGATCGCCACCGCGGTCGAGGAGTGCACACGGCTCCGGCACGAGGTGACCGACGCGCTGATCGGCAGCGCGATCGCCGCCGGGCAGGCGGAGGAGGTGCTGGGCCTGGCGGCTGCGTCGGTGACCGAGGACCCGCTGCGCGAACCCGCGGTGCTGCTGCTGGTCCGGGCACTGGCGGCGACCGGGCGGGCGCCCGAGGCGCTGCAGACTGCGCGCGGGTACCGGCAGCGGCTGGCCGAGGAGACCGGCCTCGACCCGTCACCGGAGCTGGACCAGCTGGAACGCGAGGTCGCCGGAGGAGCCGCCGGCCCGGCCCCCGGACACCGGGTGTCCGTCCGGCCCACGACCCGGCTCATCGGCCGGGACGCGGAGGTCGCCGCGCTGCACCGGCGGCTGGAGAGCGAGCGGCTGGTGACCCTCGTCGGGCCGGGCGGCGTCGGGAAGACCCGCGTCGCCCTCGAGGTCGCGCGACGCAGCGGGGCGACCGCGACGCTGCTGCTCGCACCGGTCACCGATCCGGCCGCCGTCCCGCACGCGCTGGCGGCGGCCCTGGGCCTGGAGGTCGTCCGGGGCGACGTCCTCGCGGCCTGCGTCGCCGTCCTGGGCGACCGCCCCGGCCTGCTGGTGGTGGACAACTGCGAGCACCTGCTGGACGCGGTCCGCGACGCCGTCGACGCCGTCCTGTCCGCCTGCCCGCGGCTCGCCGTGCTCGCCACGAGCCGGGAACCGCTCGGTCTCGCGGCCGAGTGCGTCGTCCGGCTGGCCCCGCTCCCGCTCCCGGACGGCGATCGGGACCTCGCCCGGGTCCCCTCCGTGGCGGTCTTCCTGGACCGGGCCGGACGGGTGCGCCCCGGCCCACCGCCGACACCCGACGAGCTGCGCACGATCGCCGACATCGTCCACCGGCTCGACGGCATGCCGTTGGCCATCGAACTCGCCGCCGGCCGGCTGTCGACCTTCTCGCTGACCGACCTGCGCAGCCGGCTGACCCGCTCGCTGGACCTGCTGGGCGGGGGTCGACCCAGCGGGGACGTCCGGCACCGGACGCTGCGCGCGACCGTCGAGTGGTCCTACCAGCTCCTCTCCGAGGACGAGCGGCGCCTGTTCCGGCACCTGTCGGTGTTCGTCGACGGCGTCGACCTGGGGACCGCCGAGCGGCTCGCCGCCGACCTGGGCCTGGGCAGCGACCCGGGGAGCGTCCTCGCCCGTCTGGTCGATGCCTCGATGGTCGAGGCCGACATCGGGGAGGCCGGCACCCGCTACCGCATGCTCGACACGCTGCGGGTCTTCGGCCTGGACCGGCTGGCTGCGGCCGGTGAGCACGAGGCCGCGACCGAGCGCATGCAGCGCTGGGCGGTCGAGCTGACCGCCTGGTTCGCCGCCACCACGCCCACCGCCCGCGAGCCCGAGGCCGACGCCGTCCTGCGCCGGGAGGTGGCCAACCTGCGGGCCGCCTGGCGGTCGGCCCGCAGCCGCGGCGCCCTCGACGACGCGGTCGCGATGGTCCTGGGGCTGTACGACGCCGTCACGTACCGCGACCTCGTCGAGCTCCGCAGCTGGGCCGAGGAGCTGGCCGCCGACCCGGCGCTCGCCGGCCACCCGCAGGAGGCCGCGGTGCTGGGCACGGCCGGCGAGGCCGCCTACCACCGCGGCGACCTCACCACGGCGGTCCGGCTCGCCCGCGCGGGGCTGGAGCGCGCCACCGACGCGATCGGGACGGGGTACTGCCTACTGCCGCTGTCGGTGGTCGCCCTGGCCCGCGGGGCGTACGCCGAGGCCGCCGAGCACGCCCTCGCCGGGGCCGCGCTCCGGGTCCGGCCCGGCGAGTTGCTCGGGATCGCCGCCCTCGCGCTCGCCTACGCGGGGGACGCCGACCGGGCGCGGAGCCTCAACGCCCGCGGGCTCGCCGAGGCGGCCTCGCCCTCGATACGGGCCTTCGGTGCCTACGTCACCGGGGAGATCGAGACCTCCGTCGGCCGCCGGGACCGCGCCGAGCCCCACTACGTCCGGGCCATCGACCTGGCCCGGACGGCGGGGGCCACCTTCGTCGTCGGCATCGCCTCCGTGGGGCTGCTCCCCGCGCGCGCCGACGCCGGCCGGGTCCGCGAGGCGCTGGTGGGGTACCGGGAGGTGGTCGACTACTTCGCCCGCACCGGCAACTGGACCCACCAGTGGACGACGCTGCGCAACCTCGCCGACCTCCTCCGCCGGCTCGGCGACGAGCAGCCGGCCGACCTGCTCGACGCGGCCTCCGACCGGGCTCCCGACGCCGCCGCCCGCAGCACCCCACCGCAGCCGGCCTCCGTCGAGGCGCCCGGCCGGGACGCCGTCCTCGAGGTGGCCCGGCTGGCCATCGAGCGCAACCTCACGCGCGTGTGACCGCCGCGACCGGCTGCTGGGCGACCGGCGCCGAGCGCCGGTGCTCGACGAACGACTCCTCACCGACCCAGGCGGTGTAGCAGTCGATCCCCATCGTGGAGATGAGGCCGGCCGTCTGGGTCGTCTGGGCCGCCAGCGCCCGGACCTTGCGGGCTGCCGTGTCCGGGTCCAGCACCAGGTCGACCGCCAGCTGCTCGTCGGGGACCGCGACGGGGTAGCCCGGCAGGTAGACGCCCAGGCGTTCGTCCAGGTCCTGCCACCGGGGCACCCGCCGCGCAGCGGCCGCCGCGTACAGCAGCCGGGCCCCCGGCGCGGCCGCCCGCTCGAACGCCGCGGTCACCCACGCCGACACCGCCTGGTGGTCGGGGTGACCGGTGATGCCGTCCGGGCCGAACGTCACCACGGTGTCCGGGGCGACCTCGTCGATCACCTCGCACAACCCCGCGACCGCCTCGGACGCGGGGGCGGCCGGGCACTCGCCGTCTCGGTACGCGAGCCAGCGGTGCTCGGAGACGCCGAGGACCGCCAGGCAGCGCGCCAGCTCGCGGGTGCGCTCCGCGGCCAGCCGTCGGGGCGGCCACGCCTCCGGGTCGGGGGTGCCCAGCTCGCCGCGCGTCGCGGTCACGCACACCACGCGCGAGCCGCCGTCGCGGGCCAGCGCCATCAGCCCGCCGGACAGGTAGGCCTCGTCGTCGGGGTGCGCCCAGACGCCGAGGACGGTGCCCAGCTCGGCGACGACGGTCACGGACTCGGTCATGATCGGACCTCCAGGTCGAGGGATCGGTGCAGGATCAGTCCGGCGCCGCCGAGGGCGACGCCCAGCAGCGCCAGCGGACGGGGGCCGGCGGTGTCCACGACGAGACCGCCGAGCAGCGCACCCACCGCGAACCCGACGTGGGTCGCCGCGCTGTTCAGGGCCAGGGACACCGCCGCCGCGTCCCCGCCCAGCCGGAGCACGCGGTGCTGCTGCGCCGCGGTGAACGCCCAGGCCGCGGTCCCCCACCCGGCCACGACGACCAGCAGCGCGCCGCCGGTCGCGGCGACCAGCGGGAGCGCGGCGACCGCCGCCGTCAGCGCCCCTCCCGCCAGCAGGACCAGGCGCCGGTCCCCGAGCCGGTCCGCCAGGGTCCCGCCCCACCAGGCCCCCGCCGCGCCGCCGAGGCCGAACGCCGCCATGACCAGGCCGGGACCGGCCGGTCCGGCGACCGGGTCCAGGAGCACGCCGAGGTAGCTGTACACGCCGTTCGAGCCGGCCATGACCAGGACCGTCGCGCCCAGCGTGACGACGACCGCGGGGCGGCGGACCGGACGCAGCCGCTCGGACAGCGTCGACGGGGGCAGCCGACCGGACCCGACGTCGCCGCGCAGCAGGACGACGGCGCCGCCCGCCGCGAAGAGGGCGGCCAGGCCGAAGGCCGCACGCCACGACAGCACCCCGGCCAGCAGGACGCCGAGCGGGGCACCCAGGACCATCGCGGCCGAGGCCCCGCCGAGGACCACCCCCAGCGCCCGGCCGCGGGACCGCGCGGGGGCCGCCGCGACGGCTGCCGCGGCGGCGACCGGCACGTGCACGGACGCCGCGAGGGCGCCCAGTGCCCGGGCGACGAGCAGCACCGCGAACGTCGGCGCCACCGCCGCCACCGCGGTGCACGCCCCGAACAGCGCCAGGGAGCCGATCAGCACCCGCCGCCGCGGCCGCGCGCCGAGCGCGGCGCCGAGCAGCGGGCCGCCGACCGCCTGTGCGGCCGCGGAGACCGTCACCGTCAGGCCGGCGGTGCCGACCGTGATCCCGAGGTCGTCGGCCAGGCCGGGGAGCACCCCGGCCACGACGAAGAGGTCGGTGCCGGTCGCGAACGCACCGATCCCCAGGACCGCCACCGGCGTCGCCGGCCCGCGGCCCCGCTCCGGCGCGCGGACCGCCTGAGGCGGCACCGCTGCGTCCACCGGTCGACCGGCCATCTCGTCCTCCACCTCCACGGGTCCTCACGGTGGCCGCGCCCCCTCGCAGCGCCCTGTCACGCGGCTGGCACGGCCGCCGCCCGCGTGGCAGCGCTGCGGCGCCGGCACCGCGGCGGTGTCGGACCCGGCTGCCACCATGGCGCCGTGCTGTTCGCCGACGTCGTCACCGCCTCCGCCGCGGTGGCGGCCACCCGCTCGCGCACGGCCAAGGCCACGGCCATCGCCGACCTGCTGCGCCGCGCGGACGGCGACGAGGTGCGGGCGGTCACCGCGTGGCTGGCCGGCGATCCCCTGCAGGGCCGGCTCGGGGTCGGCTGGCGCACGCTCGGCCGCCTCGCGCACGACCCGGCCACCTCGCCGCAGCTGACCGTCCCCGCCGTCGACCGAGCGCTCACCGAGCTGGCCGGCACGAGCGGCACCGGGTCGGCGGCCCGGCGGGAGGTGCTCCTCGAGCAGCTGTTCACCGCCGCCACCACCGACGAGCAGCGCTTCCTCGTCCGGCTGCTCACCGGCGAGCTGCGGCAGGGCGCGCTCGAGGGCGTCGTCCTCGACGCGATCGCCGCCGCAGCCGACGTCCCCACCGCGGCCGTGCGGCGGGCGTTCATGCTGTCGGGCAGCCTGCCCGGGACCGCCGCCACCGCCCTGGCCGGCGGCACCGACGCGCTGGAGGCCGTGCACCTGCGGGTCGGCCGCCCGGTGCGGCCGATGCTGGCCGGCCCCGGCTCCTCGCTGGACGCCGTGCTGGCCGACCTCGGCGGCGACGTCACGGTCGAGCACAAGCTGGACGGCGCCCGGATCCAGGTGCACCGCGACGGCGACGTCGTGCGCGTCTGGACCCGCACCCTGCGCGAGGTGACCGACGGGGTGCCCGAGCTGGTCGCGCAGGTCCGGTCGCTGCCGTGCCGCACCGCCGTCCTCGACGGGGAGACCCTCGCCCTGGACGACGACGGCCGGCCGCGCGCCTTCCAGGACACGATGAGCCGCTTCGGCAGTGACGAGCCCGACCCCGCCGTCGTGCTCAGCCCGTTCTTCTTCGACCTGCTGCACCTCGACGGCCGCGACCTGCTCGACGAGCCGCTGGCCGTCCGCCTCGACGCGCTGGCGGGGCTGCTGGCCGGCGCGGAGCACGCGGCGCTGCGGATGCCCGGCGTCCGCCGGCCCACCCCCGAGCAGGCCGCCGAGGTGCTCGACGCCGCGCTGGGAGCAGGGCACGAGGGCGTGGTGGTCAAGGCGCTCGACGCGCCCTACGCCGCCGGGCGCCGCGGGCGGGCCTGGCAGAAGGTCAAGCCGGTGCACACCCTCGACCTGGTCGTGCTCGGCGCGGAGTGGGGGTACGGCCGGCGGTCCGGGAAGCTGTCGAACATCCACCTGGGCGCCCGCGACCCCGACGGCGGCGAGCCGGTGATGGTCGGCAAGACCTTCAAGGGGATGACCGACGAGCTGCTCGAGTGGCAGACGCGGACCTTCCCCGGGCTCGCCCGCGAGCAGCACGAGTGGGGCGTGCTGCTGGAACCGGAGCTGGTCGTCGAGGTCGCCCTGGACGGCGCCCAGCGCAGCCCCCGCTACCCCGGCGGCGTCGCGCTGCGCTTCGCCCGGGTGGTGCGCTACCGGCCGGACCGGTCGCCGGCCGACGCCGATCCCCTCGACGCCGTCCGCGCCCTGCTCACCGGGAGCTGAACGCGGAGCCCTCAGGCGGGGACCGCGGGGGCGTCCCAGTCGACGGAGTGGGCCCGCACCCAGGCCTGCGGGTCCCGGCGCCGCAGCACGAACGGCATGACCAGGTCGCGGGCGACCCGGCCGATGGCGGGGGGCGACTTGGCGCTGCTGGTGCGGAAGCCCTGGGCGACGACCCGCTCCACCCGCTCCCGGCGCAGTCCCTCGAACGCCGTCAGGGCCGCGGGGAGCGGCAGGTCGCGCAGGCAGCGGGCGAGGACGACGGCGTCCTCGACGGCGAGCGACGACCCCTGACCGGCCGCCGGTGAGGTGGCGTGCGCGGCGTCCCCGATCAGCACCATGCGGCCGGCGGACCACCGGCGGACGGTCGGGACGTCGTAGGTCGTCCACCCGCGCAGCGGGCCGGGTGTGGCCTCGACCAGGTCCAGGACCGGCGACCGGTCGCCGCGGTGCAGGTCGGACAGCAGGGCACGCCACTCGGCGTCCGAGGTGCCCGCCACCTCGCCGGCGGGCGGCTCACGGGTCAGCGGCGGGTTGGCGAACCACCAGGTCCCCCCGGACGGCGCCGCGAGGTACCCGGCGAACCCGCGCCGGCCGAACACCATCGTGAGCTGGCCGACCTCGGCGTCCGGCGGGACGTGCTCGGAATACCCCGCGGTGTTGAGCACCGGGACGAAGCGGGGTGGCGGACCACCGGGGTCGACCAGGGCCCGGACGGTGGAGCGGACGCCGTCGGCCCCGATCAGGAGGTCCGCCTCCTCGGCGGTGCCGTCGGCGAAGGCCGCCGTGACCGCGGAGGCGGTGCTGCGCGCGTCGACCAGGCGGGAGCCGTAGCGGACCCGCACGCCGCGGCGCACGGCCTCGGCGTGCAGCGCCCGGTAGAGATCGGAGCGCCGCAGGGAGAGGCCGACGCTCCCGTCGGGGCCCGATGTGGGGACGGCGCCCAGCACCTTCCCGGTCCAGCTGCGGAACTCGATGACCGGCGTCGGGAAGCCCACGCCGGCGACCGCCTGGTCCGCGTCGATCGCCCGCAGCGCGTCGAGCCCGTTGGTCTGCAGGCCCAGCCACGCGCCGACGTCGCCCGCGGGGCCGGCGTGCGCCTCGTGCACGGTGACCTCGATGCCGACGCGCTGCAGGGCCATCGCCACGACGGGCCCGGCGACCCCGCCGCCGACGACGATCGCTCGGGTCATGCCGCACCTCCGCGTGGTCCCGTCCGAGAGGGCATCTCCTCACAGGCCGGCGCCGGATGCCACCCCTGTGCGCCCGATGGGCGCCGGGAGCAGCGTGCCCGACCACCGTTCCCGCACGCTCCCCCGCTGCCCACCATGCGGGGCAGGGGCAGAGCGTCCCCGCAGCCACGTCCGCTCCGGCTCCCGTCCCGCTCGCCGTCCGCTACCGGCCGGCCGGGTCGCCGACCGGCGCCGATCCGCTCGACGGCGTCCGGGCCCGGCTCGCGGAGGGCTGGACTCCGGCCCGCGGCGGCCAGCTCACCAGCGCCGTGCCCGCACCCAGGACGGCGACCGCACCCAGCAGCGCCACGCACGCCGGCCACCCGGCCGACGAGAACAGCGGCGCCGGGACGACGGCGCCGATGGCGCCACCGGCGTAGTAGCAGGTCAGGTAGAGCCCGACCGCGCTCGACCGGGCCGCCCCGCCGCTGGCGGCGGCCTGCGCGGTGGCGCACGCCTGGACGGCGAACACGCCGGTGCAGGCCGCCGCCAGTCCGGCGACGACGGCCGCGGTCGCCGGCACGAGGGTCAGTGCCAGCCCGGCGAGCACGACGGCGGTGGCCAGCACGAGCACGGCACGACGGCCTGCCCGCGACACCAGCCGCCCGGTCAGCGGCGTGACGACGACGGCGACGAGGAACACCGCGAACACCGCCCCGACCTGCGCGGTGCCCAGCCCGAACGGCGGCCCGGACAGGTGCAGCCCGGCGTAGGTGAAGGCGCCCACCTGCACGAACAGCACCGCGGCGCCCAGGGCGCAGGTGCCCAGCAGCCGCCCGTTGCGCAGGTGGCCGCCGATGCCGCGCAGGCCGCCGAGCACACCGGCCGTCGGCGCGAACCGCCGCTCCGGTGGCAGCGACGCCGCCACCCCGCCGAGCACGACCACCAGCACCAGGGCCAGCGCCGCGGACGACGCCCGCCAGCCGAACGCATCCGCGACCGCGCCGGAGAGGAACCGGCCGAGGAAGCCGCCGAACGCCGTCCCCGAGACGTAGAGGCCGTTGACGGCGGCCGACCGCGAGGCGGGCACCTCCTCGGCCACGTAGGCGACCGCGACCGCGAAGACGAACGGGACGGCCAGGCCCTGCGCCGCCCGCGCGGCCAGCAGCACGGCGAAGCCGGGGGCGAGGGCGCCGGCCGCCGTCGCTCCGGCCAGCACGGCGATCGCCGTCAGCATCACGCGCTTGCGGCCCAGCCGGTCCGACACCGCCCCGGCGAACGGCGCGGCGACCGCGACCCCCAGCGCCGTGGCGCTCACCGTCCAGGCGGCGGCGGTCGCGGAGACGTCGAGGTCGGCGGCGAGCGCCGGCAGCAGCGGCTGGGTCGCGTAGAGCGTCAGCAGCGCCGACAGGCCCAGCAGGAAGACCGCCGTGTCCGTCCCTCGCGGTGTCCGCACCCCGCCCACCGCACCACAGGGGGTCGGGGCGCGGACGCCGGGGTCGGTCCGCGTGCGGAGCGGCGGTCAGACCCCCGACGGGGACGCGGCGGGGATGCCGTCGGAGGACGAGGCAGCCGCGCCCGGGGACGGCGTCCGTACCGGCGGCCGACTCGCGAGTCCGAGCCGCGCCATCTCCTGCTCGTAGCACTCGTGCAGCAGGACCAGCCGGTGGACCAGCCGGTCCACGTACGCGGCGGAGGTGCTGACCGGAGCGGGCTCCAGCATCAGCGACCAGAACAGTCGGTCGACGTCCCGGCCGCAGGCGTGCCTGCGCCACTCCGCCGGGGACGGGCGGTGGCCCAGGGCGGCCGTGAAGCGCCGCGAGACCGACTCCCGCAGCTCGCCGACGACCGCGTCGTGGACAGCGAGGGCGTGCGCGTCCTCCCCGCCGGTCCGGCGCGCCGAGCGGCGCGGGCGCCGTGACGCCGCCGGCCCCGGGACCACCAGGCCGATCGCGCGACCGAGCAGGAACGTCAACCGGAACCGGTCGCCGTCCGACAGCCGGTCGTTGGCGTGCCGCAGGACCGCGGCCAGTTCCCCGTCCACGGAGTCCGGGGCGTCGGTAAACGGCTCGCCGGCCAGGAGGGCGGTGTACTCCATGAAGCACGCCCCGCGCGCCGGACTGCGGTGCCTGCCCCGGCTGAGCACCGGCATGGACGCCGGACCCTGCGCCATCGCCCCGCCTCCTCCACCGGCGCCCCGACGGACGGGGTCCCGGTGCGCTCCGACCGGGGAGCACGAGCGACGTCCCGCCGCCCGTTCCCGGTCGTAGGAGCGTACGGCGGACGGGTCGTCCGCGGCAGCCGCCGGCGACGACACCGGTCCGGGGAGCCCGGACGCCGGCCCGTACGGTCGCCCCCATGGCACTCATCCACCGGGCCACCCTGCGGCCGTCGAAGCTCGAGCTGGTGGCGGGCTGGGCGCCCGGCCGGCCGTGGGGTGCCGCGGCCGCAGGCGCCGAGCTCGAGCAGGTCGCCGCCTACCGCTTCGACGACCCGGCCGGCGAGGTCGGCACCGAGACGTTCGTGCTGCGCGCCGGCGACACCCTGCTGCACGTGCCGCTGACCTACCGCGGCGCGCCCGCCCCGGAGCTGGCGGAGCACCTGGTGGGGACGACGGAGCACTCGGTGCTCGGCCGGCGCTGGGTCTACGACGCCTGCGCCGACCCGGTGTACGTCGCCGCGCTGGCCGCCGCGGTGCTCACCGGCGCCCCGCAGGCCGAGGAGCACGTCGTGGTCGACGACCGGCAGGAGCGCCGCGACCCCACCGCGCACGTCACCGGCAGCGGGACGGCGGCCGACGTCGGCGCCCTGGGCACGCCGGCCGCCACCGACACCGCCGACGCGACGACCGTCCGCGCCGGGGACCTGGAGCTGGTCGTGCGCCGCGTGCTGACGCCGGTCGTGCCCGCCGACGGCGCCGCGACGCTCACCGGCACCTGGGCCGGCCAGACCGACCCGGTCCTGCTCGCCACCGCCCGGCGGGTCTGACCGTCAGACCCCGGCGACCCGGGGCGCGACCTCGGTGCCCAGCAGCTCGATGCCGCGCAGCAGGTCGGCGTGCGCCAGCCGCGGGTTGGTCATCTGGATCGAGACGCGGTCGACCCCGCCGAGCTGCCCGGACACCCGGACGAGCTTGTCGGCCACGGTGTCCGGGTCGCCCATGAAGAAGGCGCCGTTCGGGCCGCTCGTCGCATCGAACTGCGCCCGGGTCGGCCGGGCGAAGCCGCGCTCGCGGGAGACCTTGGCGAACATTTCGTGCCAGCCCGGGTAGATGGTGTCGGCGGCGGCCCGGGTGCTCTCCGCGACGTAGCCGAAGACGTGCAGCCCCACCCGCAGTCGCTCGGGCGCGTGCCCGGCCTGCGCCCCGGCCCGGCGGTAGAGGTCGACCAGGGGCGCGAACTGCCGCGGCTCCCCGCCGATGATCGCCACCATCAGCGGCAGGCCGAGCAGCCCGGCGCGGACGAAGGACTCCGGCGTCCCGCCGACCCCGACCCAGATCGGCAGCGGGTCCTGCAGCGGCCGCGGGTAGACGCCCTGTCCGGTGAGCGGGGGGCGGTGCCGGCCCGACCAGGTCACCTCCTCGGAGTCCCGCAGCCGCAGCAGCAGGTCCAGCTTCTCCTCGAACAGCTCGTCGTAGTCCGCCAGCGACAGCCCGAACAGCGGGAACGCCTCGACGAAAGAGCCGCGGCCCACCACCAGGTCGACGCGGCCGCGGGAGACGAGGTCCAGCGTGGCGAACTGCTGGAAGACGCGGACCGGGTCCGCGGCGCTGAGCACGGTCACCGCGCTGCCCAGCCGGATGCGCGAGGTGCGTGCGGCTGCGGCGCCCAGGACCACCGGCGGTGCCGAGTCGTAGTACTCCGGGCGGTGGTGCTCACCGATGCCGAAGGAGTACAGCCCGACCTCGTCGGCGAGGGCGATCTCCTCGAGCAGGTGCGCCATCCGCTCCTCGGGCCCGACCGGTCGCTCGGTCGAGGGGTCGGTCACCGCTGCGACGAAGCTGTCGACGCCGACGTGCACGGCTGTCCTCCTCAGGGGTGGGGGCCGCCACCGGCGACGGTCCAGTGTTCAACCAGTCAACCAGGCGAGGACCCCGGCCCCGAGGTCAGCGGCGGGTCGCCCGGGTGGCCAGCAGCCCCAGCGCGCCAGCGCCGTCGTCCTCCCCCTGCCCACCGGGAGCGGTGCGGACACCCGGGTGCCGGAACCGTCGTGCGGCGCGGATAGGTTGCCGTGACCCAGCGCACGCACGCACAGGAGGTCCGGTGCCGGTCGACCCGCACATCGCCGCTCTGCTCACCATGCTCGCCGAGACCGGCCTGCCGCCCATGTACGAGGGGACGGCGGAGGCCGCCCGGACCCAGTACCTGACGCTGAGCGCGGCGCGCTCCCCGGACCTCGTCGTGCCGGTGGGAGCGGTCGAGGACACCACCGTGCCCGGCGCCGAGGGTGACCTGCGCGCCCGCGTGTACCGGCCCGAGGGCGAGGGCCCCTTCCCCACCGTCGCCTTCTTCCACGGCGGCGGCTGGGTCATCGGCGACCTCGACACCCACGACCAGTCGGTGCGCGAGATCTGCCGCGGCAGCCGCGCGGTCGTCGTCGCCGTCGACTACCGGCTCGCCCCCGAGCACCCCTTCCCCGCCGCGGCCGAGGACGCCGTCGCCGCCGCCCGCTGGGTCGCCGCGCACCGGGGCGAGCTGGGCGGGGACGACCGGCTGGCCGTGGCCGGCGACAGCGCGGGCGGCAACCTCGCCGCCGTCGTCGCCCAGCAGCTGACCGCCGAGGGCACCCCGCTCACCGCGCAGCTGCTCATCTACCCGGCGGTCGACGCGCTCGGCGACTACCCCTCGCGCACCGAGAACGCCCGCGGCTACTTCCTCGAGCAGCCGACCATGGACTGGTTCTACGGCCACTACGCCGGCGCCTGGGACGACGCCAAGGACCCGCGGCTGTCCCCGCTGCACGCCGCCGACCTCTCCGGGCTGCCGCCCGCGGTCGTCGTCACCGCGGAGTACGACCCGCTGCGCGACGAGGGCGAGGCCTACGGCGAGGCGCTGCGCGCCGCGGGGGTGGAGGCCCGGGTCCGCCGGTACGACGGGCTGATCCACGGCTTCTTCGCCATGGGCGCGGTGTCCCCGGCGGCGCAGGCCGCCGTCGACGAGACCTGCGCGGCCTTCGGGGAGCTGCTGCACCGCTGAGCCGAGCCCGCCGCCGCCCACGCGCGGGCGGCGGCGGGCGTCACGCGCGGGTGTAGCGCGAGTACGTCACCCCGTTGCGGAAGCCCCGGCACTCGACCAGCCGCAGCCGGTCCGCCGCGGCGCCGTCGGGGAACAGCCGCCGGCCGCGGCCCTGGACGGCGGGGTAGGTGAACAGCCGGTACTCGTCGACCAGCCCGGCGCCGATCAGCGTGTGGCAGAGGGTGATGCTGCCGGTGACGACGATGTCCGCACCGGGCTGCTCCTTGAGCCCGCGCACCTGCTCGACCGGGTCGCCGTCGAGCACGGTGGTGTGCGCCCAGCCGGGCTCGGTGAGCGTCGAGGAGACGACGTACTTCTGCACCCGGTCCAGGTAGGCGCTGATGCCGGTCGGGTCGTCGGTGCGCCCCGGCCAGTAGCTGCGGAAGTCCTCGAAGGTCTGCCGGCCGAGGAGCAGGGCGTCGGCACGCTCGTCCTGGCGGTGGATCTCCTCGACCAGGTCGGAGTCGTCCACCCCCGCCTGCCCCTGCGGGTCGAACCAGTCGCCGAGCATCTCCACCGCGCCGTCGACGGTCGTGTTCTGCGTGATCGCGAGCGTGCGCACCGTGCCTCCCGGGGTCGGTTCCCGTCGCAGTACCGACCGCCCGGGCGCCCGCGACTCATCGCCGGGACCCTGTCCGGTCTCGACCGCGGCTCGGGGGTCGCCGGGTCCGGTCAGGGGCGCCACGCCGGCCGGTAGTCGGGGTGCGCGGCGTAGGGCAGCGCGAGCAGCGCCAGGGTGAGCGCGGCCAGCTGGTGCTGGTCGGTGGGCGGCAGCGGGATGTCCAGGCCCGCCGGGCGGGCGCCGAGCAGCCGCAGGTCGGGTCGGACGTCGCGGCAGGCCAGCACGAGGCGTCGCTTGGCGGCGCACTCGGCGAGCACCCGTGCCGGGTCGTGGTGGGCGACGTGGTCGGCGGCGCCGTCCGGCGCGGTCACGCCGCCGTCCCAGGACGCGCGGCCGCTCGCCTGGGCCGCCTCGGCGGCCAGCCGCTGGTCCTCGGCGATCCGGGCCAGCAGGAAGCCGTCCAGGTCCGGTTCGAGGTCGGGTTCGAGCCCGGGGTCGGCGTCCATGCGGCCATCCTGGGCCGCGGGCCCGCGCGCCGGAACCGGCTGCGGTGTGCTGGGCGTCCTACGGTGGGCGGGACATGCGGAACCCGCCCGGATCGCCCGACCTGCTCGTCGCCGAGGGACTCGCGGTGGGGTACGGGACCGCCCCGGTGTGCGCCCCGGTCGACCTCCGCCTGGCCGCCGGCCGCGCCGTGGCCGTCGTCGGAGCGAACGGCTCGGGCAAGTCCACGCTGCTGCGCACGCTGGTCGGCCTGCTGGAGCCGCTCGACGGCGCCGTCGCCTTCGCCGGCGCACCGGTGGACGAGCGGTCGGCGGCCTTCCGCCGCGACGTCGCCGCCGTGCTGGACGACGACGCCTTCTTCGTCTCGCTCACCGGCCGCGAGCACCTGCTGCTGACCGCGCGCGGGCACGGGGTGGCCGCGGCCGAGGAGGTCGTGGACGCCGAGGTCGAGGCGTTCGGCCTCGGCGAGCGCGCCGACGCGCTGCCCTCGGCGCTCTCCTCCGGCCAGCGGCGGCGGCTGGCGCTCGCGGCCGCGTTCGTCCGGCCCGCCCGGCTGCTGGTGCTCGACGAGCCCGAGCGCCGGCTCGACGCCGGCATGCGGGCCCGGCTGGCCGCCCGGCTCGCCACCCTGCGGGACGCCGGCACCGCCGTGCTCCTCGCCAGCCACGACGCCGACGTGGTCGGGACGGTCGCCGACGAGGTCCTCGTGGTGGACGACGACGCCTGCCGGCTGCTGGCCCCGGCCGAGGCCGCCGGCCGCATCGCGGAGCTCTGAGCGTGGCGACCGAGGTGACCGCGCCGCTGGACGGTGCGGCGGTGCGCCGCTGGACCCGCTCGGCGACGGCGGCGCGGGCGCGGACCACGCTGGGCGAGCGGCTCTCCGAGGCCTGGGGCGGGCTCGTCACCGCCGGGATCGGCGTGGCCGTCGCCGGCGGCAGCCTCGCCTCGCTGCGCGAGCGCATCGCGCTGGCCGGCGCGCCGGTCACCGGGACGACGCTGCCCGCCTCGCTCACCTCCGCCGCCCTGGCGCTGCTCGCGCTGGCCGGCGTGGTCGTCGTCCTGGCCCGGCTGGGGCCGGTGAGCGCCACGCCGGCGGCCGCCGCGTGGTGGCTGCCGCTGCCCGCCGACCGCCGGAGCCTGCTGCGCGGCGAGCTGGTGCGGCTGACCCTGGCCGGGGTGGCCGTCGCCGTGCTGCTGGCGCTGCCGCTGGTGTTCGGGGCCGTCGCCACACCGACGGCGGCCTCGGTGCTGGGCGGGCTGGGCGCGGCGGTCGCGCTGGCCGTCGCCGCGGTCGGCGGCACGGCGCTGCTGCAGACCCGGCGCCGCGGCCGCGCCGTGGCCGGGCTCGCCGGTGCGGTCGCGGGCGCGGCGGCCGTCGTCCCGGCGGTCGCCGGCACCCTCGCCGCGGCGGGCGGGAGGCCGGTCGGCGTCCCGGTCGCCGGCACCCCGCCGGGCTGGGCCCTCCCGGTCGCGGCGGTCGCCGCGGCGGCCCTGCTCGTGCGGGCCGACCGGGGCCTGGGCCGGCTGGACGCCGGCCGGCTGCTCGCCGGCGGGGAGACGGCCCGCTACGCCAGCGGCTCGCTGCTCTCGCTGGATACCCGCCAGCTGGGCCGCGCGCTGGCCGGCCGGGACCGCCCGCCGCGCCGCAGCCGCCGGTTCTCCCGGGTGCGCCACCCCTGGCAGGCGGTGGTGGCCGCCGACCTCGCCGTCCTCGCCCGCGGCCGGTGGCAGCTCGGCCAGCTCGCCGTCGCCGCCGCCGTCCCGGTCGTCGTGGCCCGCACCGAGGGGCTGGGCGCGCTGCCGCCCGCGGTGTGGGCCGGCTGCCTGCTCGGCTGGGCGCTGGCCGCGACGGCGGCCGGGCGGGCCGCGCGGGAGGCGCAGGGCGCACCGGAGCTCGACCGGCTGTTCGCCCTGTCGGCCGCGGCCGTGGTGCGCAGCCGCGCCGTCGTCCCGCTGCTCGCCACCGCGCTGGTCGGCACCCTCAGCGGGCTGCTGCTGGGCGTCGGCACGGGGCTCCTCGGCAGCTGGGCGCTGCTCGGGCTGGCCGCGGCGCCGGCGTGGGCGGCCGCGGCGCTGCGCGGGGCGCTGCGCCCGGACCCGGACTGGTCCGGGCCGGTGGTCTCGACCCCGATGGGCGTGCTGCCGGCCGGGGTCGGCGCCACGCTGGTGCAGGGCGTGGACGTCGGTGTCGTCGGCAGCCTGCCGCTGCTCGCCGCGCTGGGGACCGGGGGCCCGACCCCGGTGCTGGTCGCCGTCCAGGGGGTGTGGGCGCTGCTGCTGGCCGTGGCGGTGCTGGTGCAGCTCGGCCGGCGACGCTCTCGCGCGAGCTGACCGGAGGTCAGCTGCCCGGCTGCACCACGCCCGCGCTGCCGCCGCCGCGCCGCACGGTCTCGGCCGCGGCCAGCAGCCGGCCGTCGGGCAGGAACTCCACCCCGGTGGCGGCCCCGATCTCGTCGACCGGCGCGAAGGCGTGTCCGCGGGCGGTCAGCTCGGCGCCGTACGCGTCGATGAAGGCCGGCTCGGCGTCGGCCGTCGCGGCGTTGCGCTGGCTGGCCCGCGGGGCCGCGATCGCGTCGGCGAGGTCGGTGCCGCGGTCGAGCCGGTCCACCAGCGTCTGCAGCACGGTGGTGATGATCGTGGCGCCGCCGGGCGTGCCGAGGGCCAGCAGCGGCTCGCCGTCCTGCAGCACGACCGTCGGCGCCATGCTGCTGCGCGGCCGCTTGCCCGGAGCGGGCAGGTTCGGTTCGGGACGGGTCGGGTCGGCGGGCGCGAAGGTGAAGTCGGTCAGCTCGTTGTTCAGCAGGAACCCGCGGTCGGGGACGGTGATCCCGCTGCCCCCGGTCTGCTCGATGGTCAGCGTGTAGGCGGCCACGTTGCCCTCGGCGTCGGCCACGGTGAGGTGCGTGGTGGACGGCCCCTCCGGGCCGCCGTCGTCGGTGGCTGCGGCCGCGGCCGGGCACGGGCCGTACTCGCCGTCCGGGACGCCCGCCGGCACCGGCTTGGGCGCCGCCCGCTCCGGGTCGATGAGGCAGGCCCGCTCGGCGGCGAAGCCGTCGGAGAGCAGCTCGGCCAGCGGCACCTGGGTGTGGGCGGGGTCGCCGACGTAGGCGTTGCGGTCGGCGAAGGCCAGCGCGCTCGCCTCGAGGTAGGTGTGCAGGACGTCGACCTCCGGCAGCGCGGCCAGGTCGGAGTCCTCCAGGACGTTCAGCGCCTCGCCGACGGCCGGGCCACCGCTGGAGGGCGGGGCCATCCCGTAGACCTCCAGGCCGCGGTACTCGACGCGGGTCGGCTCGCGCATCGGCGCCTCGTACGCGGCCAGGTCGGACTCCTCCAGCAGGCCGGCCCGCACCGGCGCCGCGCCCTCCGCCAGCGGGGGCTCCTGGGCGGTGCGCACGACGTCCTCGCCCAGCTCACCGGTGTAGAGGGCCTCGACCCCGTCGGTGGCCAGCAGCTCGTAGGTGCGCGCGAGGTCGGGGTTGCGGAACACCGAGCCCACCTCGGGCAGCGCACCGCCGGGGAGGAACAGCTCGGCGCTCGACGTGAAGCGGCGGAACCGCTCCTCGTTGTCGGCGGTCTGCTGGCGGAACGTCTCGTCGACGACGAAGCCCTCCTCGGCCAGCTCGGTGCCGCCCTCCAGCGCCTCGGCCAGCGAGAGCGTGCCGAACTCGTCGAGCACCCGCTGCCACGTCAGCGGGGTCCCCGGCGTGCCGACCGACAGCCCGCTGGTCACGGCCTCGTCGAAGGGCAGGGGCTCGCCGTCCTCCCCGAGGAAGGCGTCGGCGCCCATCGCCTGCGGCGCGGTCTCCCGGCCGTCGACGGTCGTGACCTCGCCGGTCGCGGCGTCGTAGTACACGAAGAAGCCGCCGCCTCCCACGCCCGCCGAGTAGGGCTCGCTCACGCCGAGCGCGGCGGCCGCGGCGACCGCCGCGTCGGCCGCGTTGCCGCCCGCGGCCAGGACCTCCAGGCCGACCCGGGTGGCGTCGGGGTCGACCGTGGCGACCGCGCCGCCGGTCCCGACCGCGCGGGGCACCTTCTCCGGCGGCGGGACGGCGGCGTCCCCGGGTGCGGCGGCCGCGGTGCCGGCCGGGGCGACCCCGGCCAGGACGGCGGCGGTCAGGGCGGTGAAGACGGTGCGTCGACGCGGCACGGGGACTCCTCGGGCGTCGGGACGGTCGCTGTCCAGGGGCCCAGCCTGCTCCTGGCCCGGCCGGCCCGCCCGTCGAGCTGGACGGGGGCGGCTGCGTCGGCGTAGGAACGCGGGGTGAGCCGCATCAACGACGTCGGCGGCATGGTGGGCTTCCCCGCGATCGTCGAGGAGCCCGACGAGCCGGCCTTCCACGCCGACTGGGAAGCGCACGTCCTGGCCCTCAACGCGGCGCTGATCCGGCGCGGCGTCTACAACCTCGACGAGTTCCGCGACGCCATCGAGCGGATGCCGCCGGACGCCTACCTCTCGAGCTCCTACTACGAGAAGTGGTTCACGGCCATCACGACCCTGCTGGTCGAGAAGGGCGTGGCCACCCCGCAGGAATTGGCCACCCCGCAGGAACCGGCCACCCCGCAGGAACCGGCCACTCCGGAGGAACCGGCCACGCCGGAGGAGCTGGCCGGTGGCTGACCGGTTCGTCCCCGGGGACGCGGTGCGGACCAGCACCGCCGACCCGGCGTGGCACACCCGGCTGCCGCGGTACGCCCGCGGCGCGGTCGGCCGGGTGGTCGAGCTCGCCGGGCACCACCCCCTCGCCGACGACCGGGCCCGTGGCCTGCCGGGCACGACGCAGGCCGTCTACCACGTGCGGTTCGCCGCCGCGGACCTGTTCGGCGACGGCGACCACGCCGTCACCGTGGAGCTCTGGGAGGACTACCTGGAGCCCGCCGACCCCCGGGGAGGGACACCATGAGCGCAGACCACCACGGCAGCTCGACGATCTCCGAGCGGGTGCGGCACGTCGAGGCCCTCCTGGAGGCGCGCGGCCTCGTCGACGAGGGCGAGATCGACCGGCGCATCGACGAGTTCCTCGCCGGGGGCTCCCCCGCCAACGGGGCCCGGATCACCGCGCGGGCCTGGGTGGACCCGGACTTCCGGGACCGGCTGCTCGCCGACGCCAACGCCGCGATCCGGGAGCTCGGGCTGTCGATGTCCGGCGGCCTGCAGGAGCAACGGCTGAAGGTCGTCGCCAACACCGAGGACGAGCACAACGTGGTGGTCTGCACGCTGTGCTCCTGCTACCCGATCGCGCTGCTCGGCCCCTCCCCGGCCTGGTACAAGAGCGAGGCCTACCGGTCCCGGGTGGTCCGGGACCCGCGCGGCGTGCTGCGGGAGTTCGGGCTCGAGCTGCCGGCCGGGACGCGGATCAGCGTGTGGGACGCCAGCGCCGAGTCCCGGTACATGGTCGTCCCCCGCCGGCCGGAGGGGACCGACGGGATGCCGGAGGAGGAGCTCGCCGGCCTGGTCACCCGCAAGGGCCTGATCGGGACCGCCGCCGTCTGAGGCCCGCGGTCAGCCGGAGGAGCGCTCGCGCAGCAGGTTCTTCTGCACCTTGCCGGTGGAGGTCTTCGGCAGGTCCCCGTAGACGAACCGCTTGGGGACCTTGAACCCGGCCAGCCGCGACCGCACGAAGGCCGCCAGCTCCTCGTCGGTCACGTCGCCGCCGGGCCGCAGCGTCACGTGGGCGACCGGGACCTCCCCCCACTTCTCGTGGGGCTCGGCGACCACGGCGGACTCCAGGACGGCGGGGTGGGCGTCCAGGGCCCGCTCGACCTCCACCGAGGAGATGTTCTCGCCGCCGGAGATGATGATGTCCTTGCTGCGGTCCCGGATCTCGAGGTAGCCGTCCGGGTGGACGACCGCGAGGTCCCCGGTGCGGAACCAGCCGGGTCCGCCGTCCGGCCCCGGCAGCGTCGCCTTCGCCGTCGCCTCCTCGTCCTGGTAGTAGCCGAGCATGACGTCGTTCCCGCGGGCGACGATCTCCCCGATCGTCTCCCCGTCGCGGGGCACGTCCGCGCCGTCCTCCCCCACCACCCGCAGCGGCTCGGCGACCACGTTGGCGACACCCTGCCGGGCCTTGAGCTCGGCCTGCCGCTCGTCCGGGAGGTCGTCCCACTCCGGGTGCCACTGGTTGATCGCCACCGGCCCGTAGGTCTCGGTGAGCCCGTACAGGTGGGTGACGTCCATGTTGAGCGCGGACATCCGGGCCAGCAGGGTCGGAGTGGGCGGCGCGCCGCCGGTCTGCACCGCGACCCGCGGGGAGACCGGGCCGGCCTCCGCCTCCTCGGCGTTGGCGATCATGGTCAGCACGGTCGGCGCCGCGCTGAAGTGGGTGATGCCCTCGGTGCGCAGCAGCTGCCAGATGCGGGCGGGCTCCACCCGGGGCAGGCACACGTGGGTGGCGCCGCCGGCCGACACCGCCCAGGGGAAGCACCAGCCGTCGCAGTGGAACATCGGCAGGGTCCACAGGTACTGGCTGCCCGGTCGCAGCCCGGTGTGCAGCGCCATCGCCATCGCCTGCAGGTAGGCGCCCCGGTGGCTGTACATCACGCCCTTGGGCCGGCCGGTGGTGCCCGAGGTGTAGTTGAGCGCCAGCAGCCCCTCCTCGTCGGCGCACGGCCGCGCCAGGGGCTCGGTCGAGGCCAGCCACTGCTCGTACTCGTCGGCCTCCCCGCCCGCCACCACGACCGGGATCCCCACCGCCGCGGCGACCTCGGTGGCGGTCGCGGCGAACGCGGCGTCGGCGACCAGGACCGCGGCGCCGGAGTGCCCGAGGATGTACTCCAGCTCGCCCGCCTTCAGCCGCGTGTTGAGCGGGACCAGGACCGCACCGGCCCACGGCACGCCGTTGTGCAGCTCGAGCATCGCCGAGCTGTTCGTGCACAGCGCGGCCACCCGGTCGCCGGGTGAGACGCCCCGGGCCGCCAGGGCCCCGGCGAGCCGGCGCGAGCGGTCGGCGAACTCGCGGTAGGTGAACCGCCGGTCGCCGTCGACCACCGCGGTGCGCTCGGGGAACACCCGCGCGGAGCGGTCGAGGAAGGCGGTCGGGGTCAGCGGGGCGGAGCTGAAGGTCGCCACCGGGTCTCCTCAGGCTGTGCGGACGGTTCCGTGGTGGATTGTCGGCACAGTCCCGCGACCGCGCTCCCCGGACGCGTCAGGTCTGCAGGAGGGCCCAGAGCACGCAGAGGGCCAGCAGCACGCCGCTGACCACCCAGGCCGCCGGGGCCGCTCCGTCGCCGCGCACGTCAGACCATCCCGAACTGCTCGCTGTGCACCCGGTCCGCGGGCACGCCGAGCTCGCCGAGCGAGGCACGGACCGCCCGCACCGTCTCCTCGCGGGAGCAGACGAAGTACTGCAGCGAGCGGGCGTACGGCGGCAGGTGGCGGGCCAGCAGCGCGGCGTCGATGCGGCCGCGCTCGCCCGGCCAGCCCTCGGACGCCCGGCTGATCACGTGCACCACCCGCAGGTCCAGCCGGCCCTTCAGCCGCTCCAGCTGGCGGATGCCGGTGATCTGGTCCTCGCTGCGGTTGCCGAGGAACAACCACACCGGGCGCCGGTCGCCCTGGTCGGCCAGCGTGGCCAGCATGCTGAGGAACGGCGTGACGCCGACGCCCGTGGCCAGGAAGACGTAGCCCATGCCCGGGTGCCGGTCGAGGGTGAACGAGCCGTGCGGACCGTCGACGTAGACGGTGTCACCCACCCGCAGCCGGCGGATGGAGGAGGTGAAGTCGCCGACCTGCTTGATCGTGAACTCCACGCGGGGGCGCAGCGCGCTCGAGGAGATCGAGAACGGGTGGTAGGTCGGGGTGAAGGGCACCCGGCCGGGGAGGATCCAGGCGAACTGCCCGGCCGTGAACGACCACGGCCGCCCGCCGTGCCGGTGCGCGGGCTCGAGGCCGACGGTCACGGCGCCGCCGGGCTCGGGCCACAGCTCCACCACCCGCCAGGGGCGGCGCCACAGCCGCAGCGGCTTGACCAGCCGGACCCACACCGCCAGCCACAGGAAGGCCGCGGCGTAGCCGATCCAGCCGATGCGCACCCAGGGCGCGCTCAGCCAGTTGTCCACGAGGAAGGCGTGCCCCAGGCCGGCCAGCACGATCGTGACGCCGAGCAGCGAGTGCAGCACGTGCCAGACCTGGTACGGGATCCGCAGCGCCCGCCGCCAGATCGAGGTCACCATGAGCAGCCCGAGCGCCAGCACCGACAGCCAGGCGAACTGGGCCCGCAGCGGCGCGTCGACGACGTCGAGCAGCACCAGGTACCGGTCGTCGGCGAGGAACAGCAGCGTCGGGTGCCCGAACGCCGCGAGGACCGACAGCGCCGACATCTGCTTGTGGTAGCGCAGGACGGCGTCGATGCCGAACGGCGCCGTGGCGCGGGAGAACCGCGCGGCCAGGGCGAACTGCAGGCCCATCACCGAGAGGGCCAGGAAGCCCAGCGCCACGGAGAGGTCGACGAGGAAGCCGCGCCCGGGCCGGACGGCGGTGGCGCAGAGGGCCAGCGGGGCGGCGGCGAGCAACGCGTGCAGCGCCGTCCACGCCACCGCCTGTGCGCGGGTCGAGGGTGCGGCCCGGCGGGTGACCGGCACGGGGATCTCGCCGGTGAGGTCCGAGACGCGCGGCCGGTCGAGGACCGTCGTCACCGGCGGGCTCCTGCGGGGGTGCGACGCCGGAGGGCAGGGCGGTGCATCAGGGCGTTCTCCAGTGCGTACGGGCGTCGGGCGCGCCCGGGCTCCGAACACCCGGGCGGCGGTCGACCGGGCGACGGAGCGCTCCGGCGGGCCACCCCCGCACCGCGCGACGCGGGAGCCCCGTGGCCCTCGCGGCGTGCGGCCCCCCATGACGGGCGGTGTCCGGATGAGAACACTAAGTGAGTCCCGCCGTGCACCGTCAAGCCCGGGACGGACCGGTCCGGCAACGACGCAGGTCAGCGCCGAGGGTGGATCCGCTCACACCGCTCCCCGAGGTGCGTCGCTCGGCGCGTCGTGGTCACCTGGGGCCGCTGCGGGAGGTCAGGTGCGAGGACGGGAGGGTGCCGTGGCACGGGTCCACCTGCTGGCGACCGGGGGCACGATCGCCAGCCGTCGCACCGACGACGGGCTGTCGGCGACCACGCCGGCCGCCGAGCTGCTGGCCGCGGCCGGGCCGCTCCCGGGCCTCGAGGTCACCGTCAGCGACCTCACGACGGTGCCGAGCTTCGCGCTCACCGGCGCCGACGTGCGGGGGCTGCTCCGCGAGGTGCGGGAGCACCTGGCCGACGGCGTCGACGGCGTCGTCGTCACCCACGGCACGGACACGATGGAGGAGTCGGCGTTCCTGGCCGACCTGGTGCACGACGACCCGCGGCCGGTGGTCTTCACCGGCGCGCAGCGGCCGTTCGACGCGCCGGCCCCCGACGGCCCGGCGAACCTCGCCGACGCGCTCCGGGTCGCCGCCGACCCCGCGGCCCGGGACCTCGGTGCGCTGCTCGCCTTCGACGGCCTGGTCTTCGCCGCCCGCGGGGTGCGCAAGGTGGAGACCCTGCGCGGCGCGGCCTTCGGCGCCCCCGGCCGCGGACCGGTGCTCCGGGTCGCGGGCGGGGCCGTCGTCCCCCTGGGGCGGCCGCCGCGGCCGCCCGCGCTGCCGCTGGACCTGACCGCCGACCTGCCGCGGGTCGACGTCGTCGCCTGCGCCCAGGGCTCGGACGACGCCCTGCTGCGCGCCGCGGTCGCCGCCGGCGCCGCCGGGGTCGTGCTGGAGGCCTTCGGGGCGGGCAACGTCCCGCCGCCGGTGGCCGCGGCGGCGGCCGAGCTGGTGGCCGGCGGCGTGCCGGTCCTGGTGTGCTCGCGGGTGCCGTCGGGTCCGGTCGCCCCGCTCTACGCCGGGGGCGGGGCGAGCCTGGCGCGCGACGGCGCCCTGTTCGGCGGGGACCTGAGCCCGTGGCAGGGGCGGCTGCTGCTGGCCGCCGCCCTGGCGCTGGACCCGCGGGACCCGGGGCGGGTCCTCGCCGGCCGGCTGTAGGCACCGACACGTCGAGAGGGGAACGGGCATGGCCAAGGAGATCTTCGTGTCCTTCGGCGTCGACATCGACGCCGTAGCCGGGTGGCTGGGGTCCTACGGCGGGGAGGACTCCCCCGACGACATCTCGCGCGGGCTGTTCGCCGGCGAGGTGGGCGTGCCGCGCATCCTCGAGCTGTTCCGCCGGGAGGGACTGACCCAGACGTTCTTCTGGCCGGGCCACTCCATCGACACGTTCCCGGAGCAGTTCGACGCCTGCGTGGCGGCCGGCCACGAGATCGGCGTGCACGGCTACAGCCACGAGAACCCGATCGCGATGAGCCGCGAGCAGGAGTCGGCGGTGCTCGACCGCTGCATCGAGCTCATCGAGAAGCGGGCCGGACGCCGTCCCACCGGGTACGTCGCGCCGTGGTGGGAGTTCTCCCCCGTCACCAACGAGCTGCTGCTGGAGCGGGGCATCACGTACGACCACTCGCTCATGCACCGCGACTTCGAGCCCTACTACGTCCGCGTCGGCGACAGCTGGACGAAGATCGACTACTCGCAGCCGGCCGACACGTGGATGCAGCCGCTGGTCCGCGGCCGGGAGACCGAGCTGGTGGAGATCCCGGCGAACTGGTACCTCGACGACCTGCCGCCGATGATGTTCGTCAAGACCAGCCCGAACAGCCACGGGTTCGTCAACCCGCGCGACATCGAGCAGATGTGGACCGACCAGTTCGACTGGGTCTACCGCGAGCAGGACTACGCGGCGTTCACGATGACCATCCACCCCGACGTCGCCGGGCGGCCGCAGGTGCTGATGGCCCTGGAGCGGATCATCGCCCACATCAAGGGCCACGACGGCGTGCGCTGGGTGACCTTCGACGAGATCGCGCAGGACTTCCTGCGCCGCTCGCCCCGTCCGGCCTGACACGGTGTGCGGCGCCTGCGGCACCGGCCGGGCCGTCGCACCGTGGGAGGACGTGCTCGCCGGGGCCGGTCCCGCGGAGCGGGCCGCCCGGGCCGGTGCCGCCGGCCGGTTGCTGACCGGCCGGCGACTGCGGGTCACGCCCTGGCGCGGCGGCTACCTGCTGGCCACCGCGACCGGGGCCACCCGCCCGGTGGCCTCGCTCGACGAGCTCTGGGCGGCCGTGGAGCGGGACGGCGCACCCCCGGGCGAGCAGCGCTGGGCCCGGGTGCCTGTTCCGGCCGGCTGGGACCGGCAAGCGGCGGCCGTCTGGGTGGCGGCGGCCGCCCGCGCCGGGACGATCACCGCGGCGGCGCTGCCCGGTGGCGTGGTGGAGTTCCGGGACGGCGGCGCGGCGCACGTCGACTCCTCGTCCGGTACGGCGGAGGTCGGCGTCCTCGGGCCGGAGCCGGAGGCCGCGCTCACCGACCTCCTGCAGTTCGCGACGCACGGTTGACAGCAGGTGTCGCTCGGTCGGCGGTCATCGGTCCGGTGTCGCCCGTTGCCACCAGCCGGAGCTGCTCCCTCGCACTGACGAGTGGTGGGCCGTCGCCGTGTCGGCTCGTCGACACGGCGACGGGCCGACACGTGCGTCTCTGCCCGCTCAGAACGGTGGTGGGTCGCCATCGGGGGTGATCGGTACCAGGGGTGGATGGTCGCCGTTCGTCTCCGGTGGCTCGGGTGCCGGTGGGTGCATGCCGGGTGGTCGTAGGTGCGCACATCGGCCTGCCGCGTGGCCTCCTTGCGCCGGGCGTCGATCGCGTCGGCATCCAACTCGAGCAGCAGCGCCAGCGCCCGCGCCCGCAGCCGGCCGACCAGCGCAGCCTCCAACGGCGTGCGCAGGAAACCGGACGACGTCATGACCCGGACACACGTACGGGGTACGACAGTCCTGGGGCACTGATCAGGGCTCCCGGACCGGGAGCAGTGTCAGCCCGTCGCGCGGGACCCATGGGTGCCCTTGGCTGCAACAGGCCGGGCCGCTCGTCGAGTCGGGGCGCAGGAGCACGTCGTCGGCCACTGACCGACGATGGCACGGGACCCACCGCACCGATCGAGGAGCCGCCCCATGCCCGCCCCCGGGACCCCGCTGCACCAGCTCGGCTTCCTGACCATCGGCACCTTCGACCCGGCCGACCCCGGCCCCGGGCACGAGGCGACCCTCGCGATGGTCGAGCTCGGCGAGCAGCTCGGGTTCGACAGCGCGTGGCTGCGCCACCGACACCTGCAGCCGGGCATCTCCTCACCGGTCGCCGTCCTCGCCGCACTCACCCAGCGCACCCGCCAGATCGGTCTCGGCACCGCCGTCACGCCGCTGGCGTGGGAGAACCCGCTTCGGCTGGCGGAGGACCTCGCCACCGTCGACGTCCTCTCCGGTGGGCGGCTCAACCCGGGCGTCAGCGTCGGCCCGCCGATGCACTGGGACGACGTGAAGGACGCCCTCTACCCCGACACCGCCGACCGCGAGGACTTCAGCTACGCGCGCGTGGAGCGGCTGCTGGGGTTCGTCCGCGGCGAGCGGGCGTCCACCTTCGTCGGCCGGGAGGGCGTCGTCGAGGAGTGGTCCGACCGGGTGCAGCCGCAGTCCCCCGGGCTGGCCGGCCGGATGTGGTACGGCGGGGGCAGCCTGCGCTCGGCGGCGTGGGCCGGCGAGCACGGCATGCACTTCCTGACCTCCAGCGTGGTCAAGGCCGAGCAGTCCGAGGACTTCGCCGAGGTCCAGGCCTCGCACGTGCGGGCCTTCCGGGCCGCCAACCCCGCCGGCCGGGTCTCCCAGGGGCTGGTGGTCATCCCCACCGACAGCGCCACCCCCGAGCAGCGGGCGCGCTACGCCGCCTACGTCGAGGCCCGCACCCCGCGGACGACGGCACCGCAGGGCCCGGCGCGGATGCTCTTCGCCCGTGACCTGCTGGGCGGCTCCGAGGAGGTCGCCGAGGCGCTGTACGCCCACGCCGGCTTCCGCGAGGTCACCGAGGTCGTCTTCGCGCTGCCGTTCGACTTCGCACCCGCGGACTACGAGCAGATCCTCACCGACGTCGCCACGCGCCTCGGCCCGGCGCTGGGGTGGCGGCCCGGCGGCTGAGCCCACCGGTCGTCGCGCGCCGGTGGCCCGTTCAGGGGACCGGAACGGGCCGTGGGCGCGCAGTACTGCAGGGGCACCGCCTCAGCGGCGCCACCACCTCACGCCATCTCGGGGACGTGCAGGTGGGCGATCGCGAGGTCGAACTCCGCGACATCGGTGATCCTCGCGCCCATCGCCCGGCTGAACTCCTCACGGAGCGCCGCGCCCTGCTCGCGGGCCCGCTCCATGGCGGCCCGGTCCTCGTAGGTCACGGCGGCCACGCCGCGGTGGCCGGGCCGGTCGACCAGCAGGCTGACGCTGCAGAAGCCGGGGAGGTCCTCGAGCCTCGACAGCAGGCTCATCCGGAAGGTGTCGACCATCTCGTCGACGTGGCCGGCCGGGACGTCGAGCCAGGTGCCCCGGACGCACGCCGCGTCCCCCGCCGGCCGGGACCGGTGCAGGACGGCGATCTCCCACTCGTCGATGTCGACGGCATCGGCGCGGAGCACCTCGGCCGCCTGCCGCCGCAGCTCCCCGATCTCGTCGGCGCTGGCCCGCATCGCGTCCTCGCTGGCCCACGCGGAGGTGAGGATGCACCGCCCCGCCTCGGGGTCGGCCAGCATCGACATCCCGATGCACCCGTCCATCCGCTGGATGGCCGGCCAGAGGTCGCTCCGGGCGAACGCGACCCCGTCCTCGACCGCACGCGGGTCGCCGCGGACGGTGGTGGTCCTGGCGTACATGACCGTTCTCCTCCCTGGCGGCGCCGGGCGGCACCGCCCAGGGTGAAATGTCCTCGCTCACACCGGGGTCGGCGGCGCCCGTGGTGTCCCGTCGGGCCGGCCGGGGCCGGTCCCGGCGCGTGCGGACCGAGCGCACGCCGCCGGGCACGCATCCGGCCGAGCCACCGAACGGGTGCGGGCGGCGCCCTAGTCGACGGGACCGGCGCCGGGGGCGACCGGCACGTCGAGGGCCACCTCACCGGCCGTCGCGAAGGTGAAGGTGACCGAGACGGTGTCGGTGGGGGCGATCGGTGCGGTCACCCCCTCCAGCTGCATCCGCACGGCACCGCTGACGGCCTCCACCTGACCGCCGGCCGGCAGCTGGATCCCGTCAGGGCTCGGTGCACCGGACTCGTCGAGCAGCTGGACCGACTCCGCCGCCGGGGTGCTGACGCCGACCAGCCGGTCGGCCTGCTCGGCGTCGTTGGTCAGCACACCCCGCAGCGGCACGGAGGCCCCTGCCTCGACGGTGTCCTCGGCGTCGAGGAAGACGTCGTCCAGCGACACCTCGCCGACCGTGCCGTCGACGCCCGCGACGTCCGGGGTCTCCTCGGCTGTCTCGGCCTCCTGCCCGGCGGCGCAACCGCCGAGCACCAGGAGGCCGGCGGCTGCCCACACGGGAAGAGAAGTCCGTCGCACGAGAGCGCACGATCCCGTCCCGCCCGGCTCGCCACCAGGGGCGAGGGTCCCGGTCGCGACCACACGCAGCGGGGGCCGTCCGCCCCTGAGCGCAGCGACCCACCGGGGACGCGCGAGGCCGGGGGCGACCGGCGTCGTCGCGAGGATCGCACCGCCCGGGGTCCTCCCCATCATGGCCCGGTGGTCAGCGGAACCGACGTCGCCGGGCGCAGCGCGGGGCAGCGCGCGCACCGGCTGGCCAAGCTGGAGGCGCTGCGCGCCCGGGGCACCGCCGCCTACCCCTACCGCTGGCCCCCGGACGCCACCGCCGCCGGCATCCGCGCGGCCCACCCGGACCTCGCCCCCGACGTGCGGACGACGGACCGCGTGCGGGTCGCCGGCCGGGTCGAGCTCATCCGCCGGCAGGGCTGGCTGAGCTTCGCGACGCTGCGCGACCGGACCGGTGCCATTCAGCTGTACGTCGACAGCTCCGTCCTCGGCGCCGACCGGCACGCCGAGTTCGACGACGTCGACCGCGGCGACTGGATCGGCGCCGAGGGCACCGTGATGACCACCCGGACCGGCGAGCTGTCGGTGTGCGTCGAGGACTTCGCCGTCCTCGGCAAGGCGCTGCGCGCGCCGCCGCCCGAGCACGCCGGCCTGACCGACGTGGAGACCCGCTACCGCCAGCGCTACGTCGACCTCGAGGTCAACGAGCGCACCCGGCAGGTCTTCCGCATCCGGCACGCGGCGGTGCGGGCGATCCGCCGGCACCTGGAGGACCTCGACTTCACCGAGGTCGAGGGGCCGGTGCTGCAGACCATCCAGGGCGGGGCCAGCGCGCGGCCGTTCGTCACCCACTCCAACGCCCTGAACCTCGACCTCTACCTGAGGATCGCCCTCGAGCTGCACCTCAAGCGGCTGATCGTCGGCGGCCTGGAGCGGGTCTTCGAGATCGGTCGGGTCTTCCGCAACGAGGGCGTCGACACCCGGCACAACCCCGAGTTCACGCTGCTGGAGGCCTACCAGGCCTTCGGCGACATCACCGACATGATGGAGCTGACCGAGGGTCTGATCACCGCCGCGGCACGAGCCGCCCTGGGTGAGGACCTCACCGTCAGGTACGCCGGCCACACCATCGACCTGGCCGCGACGCCGTGGCCCCGCAAGCGGTTCGCCGACATGATCGCCGAGGCCACCGGCGCTCCCATGCACCCGGCCATGCCGATCGACGACGCGCGCGCGGTGCTCGACCGGCTGGGCATCCCCTACGAGGCCTCGTGGGGCGCCGGGCGGCTGATGAAGGAGGTCTACGACGAGAAGGTGCAGCACTCGGTCGTGGGGCCGGTGTTCTGCGTCGACTACCCGCGCGAGGTCTCGCCGCTGGCCCGGGTGCACCGCGACGACCCCGCTTACGTCGAGCGCTTCGAGCTGATCGTCGCCGGCTTCGAGCTGTGCAACGCCTACTCCGAGCAGAACGACCCGGTCGAGCAGCTCGCCGCGTTCGAGGCCGAGGCCCGCGCCAAGTCGCACGGCGACCCCGAGGCCGGGGACGTCGACCTCGACTACGTCCGCGCGCTGGAGTGCGGGATGCCCTGCACCGGCGGGCTGGGCATCGGCATCGACCGGCTGGTCATGCTGCTGGCCGGCGTCGACTCGATCCGCGAGGTCATCCTCTTCCCGACGCTGCGCCCCGAGGTCCCCGGCACCGGCCCGGACGGCGCGGTGCGCCCGCTGGTCGCCCCCACCCCGCTGCCCGCCGGCAGCACGGCCGGCCCGGACGGCGCGGGGACGGCGGACGGCTCGGTCGTCGCGCTGCCGTCGATGGCCCCTTCCTCCGGCCCGGTCCCGGCACCCCCGCCCACGGCGCGCACCCATGCGCCGGCCGTGCGGGTGCTCGCCGGGCTGACCGCGCTCTCCGGCGTCCTGCAGCTGCTCACCGCCCTGCCCGTGGTGCACGAGCGGCTCGTCGGCCGGGGGACGGCGTTCGGCCCGCTGTGGGTCCCGGTGAGCGGCGCGGTCGCGTCGGTTGTGGTGGGGCTGCTGCTCCTCCTGCTGTCCGACCAGCTGGCCCGGCGCAAGGCGCTGGCCTGGCGGCTGGCGGTGCTGCTGTTCGCCGTCGGGGCGGTCGCGCACGTGGTCAAGGGGCCGCACCCGGTCGCCGTGGCGCTGTGCCTGGCGCTGCTCGCCGGGCTGGTGCGGTACCGGTCGGCGTTCCGTGCCCCGGCCGATCCGCCGTCCCTGCTGCGCCTGCTGCGGTTCGTCCCCCTGTACCTGACCGCGGTGCTGCTGTTCGGCCTGGCCGCGCTGTGGGCCGAGCGGGGGCGGGTCGACCCGCCGCTCACCCTCCTCGGGGCGCTGCAGACCGTGCTCGCCGGGCTGGTCGGCCTCGACGGCCCCTACAGCTACGGCTCCCGGTTCTTCGCGGCGTTCTACCCCGCGGCCCTGCTCGCGCTGGGGGTGGTCGGGCTGGTCGCGCTGGCGGTGCTGCTGTTCCGCCCGCTGGCCGCGGCCCGCCGTCCGCACACCGAGGAGGACTGGGCGCACGCCGAGCGGCTGGTGCACACCTACGGCTGGGACACCCTGGCCTACTTCGCCCTGCGCGACGACAAGTCGTTCTTCTTCTCCCGGGACGGCGAGGCGTTCCTGGCCTACACGTACCTCGGCGGCTACGCGCTGGTCTCCGGCGACCCGATCGGCGCCCGCGAGTCGGTGCCGCGGGTGCTGGACGAGTTCCTCGCCCTCTGCGACGAGCGGGCCTGGACGCCGGCCCTGCTGGCCGCCCGTGAGGCGAGCATGCCGCTGTACTCCTCGCGCGGGTTCAGCGCGTTCTACCTGGGCGACGAGGCGGTCATCGACTGCCGCCGGTTCACCCTCGAGGGCCCGGGCCGCAAGGGGCTGCGGGCCGCCGTCCGGCGGGTGGGGCGGACCCACCGCTTCCGGCTGGTCGCCGAGGCCGACGCCCCGCCGGCGCTGGTCGACCAGCTCAACGCGATCAGCGCCCGCTGGCGCGGCAAGCACCCCGAGCGCGGCTTCACCATGTCGCTGTCCCAGGACGTCCGCGGCGCCGGTGCAGACCCCGGGTTCCTGCTGTGCGTCGCGGAGGACGCCGAGGGCAGGCCCGGCGGCTTCCTCCGGCTGGTGCCCGCCTACGGGCCGTCGTTCGGCTACACGCTGGACCTGATGCGCCACGACCCGGATGCGCCGAACGGGATGACGGAGTTCCTCATCGCCTCCACCGCGACCGCCCTGGGCGCCCGCGGCGTGGCCCGGCTGTCGATGAACTTCGCCATGTGGGGGCGGTTGTTCGCCGACGACGTCCCGTTCACCCCCGCGCAGCGCGCGGCGCGCTGGGCGGTCGGTGTGCTGAACCCGTTCTTCCAGATCAAGTCGCTGCACGACTTCAACGCCAAGTTCGACCCCGAGTGGCTGCCGCGGGTGCTCGCCTACCGGCGCCGCGCGGACCTCCCGCGGGTGGGACTGCGCTACGCCGGCGCGGAGGGCTTCCTGGCCCTGCCCGGGCTGGGCGAGCTGCTGGTGCCCAAGGCCGTCGGCGGCGTGCCCGCGCCGTCGGCGCCGGAGCGGCGGTCGGCGGCGTGACCCGGCCGGGCGGCACCGTCCGCCTCGGCGTCCTGTCGCTGGCCATGGTCAACATCGCCTCGATCGTCAGCGCCCGGAACCTGCCGGTCATGGCCGAGTACGGCTGGTCGATGCTCGCGCTGTTCGCGCTGTCGATCGGCGTGTTCCTGGTGCCGGTGTCCATGGCCGCGGCCGAGCTCGGCACCGCCTGGCCGCGCGAGGGCGGCGTGTACGCCTGGGTCAAGGAGGCCTTCGGCGGCCGGACCGGGGCGCTGGCGGTCTGGTGCGACTACGCCGAGAACATCGCCTGGTTCCCCACCGTGCTGTCGTTCATCGCCGCCTCGCTGGCCTACGCGTTCGACCCGGCGCTCGCGGACGACCGGTTCTTCCTGGTCGCGGTCATGCTCGTCGTCTTCTGGGGCACCACCGCCGCCGCGCTGGGCGGGGTGCGGACGTCGTCGGTGATCGGGGCGGTCGGCACGATCGCGGGCTCGATCCTGCCCGCCGTCCTCGTCGTCGCTCTGGGGGCGGCGTATCTGCTGCGTGGCGGCCCCTCCGAGATCCCGTTCTCCGCCGGCGCGCTGGTGCCGGACGTGCGGTTGGAGAACGTGGCCTTCCTCGGCGGGGTCATCCTGCTGTTCACCGGCATGGAGATGGCCGGCTTCCACGCCCGGGAGACCGCCGACCCCGGCCGCACCGTGCCCCGGGCGATCGCGCTGGCCGTCGCCGTCACCGTCGCCTTCTCGGTGCTCGGCTCGCTGTTCATGGCGTTCGTCGTGCCGCAGCGGGAGATCAGCCTGGTCTCCGGGACGATGGAACTGTTCTCCACCGTGCTGCAGCGGCTCGACATCGGGTGGCTGCTGGCGCCGCTGGCCGTCGTCGTCGCGCTCGGCGGGGTCGCGCACCTGACGCCGTGGGTGCTGGGGCCGGCCAAGGGCGTCGGCGCGGTCGCCCGCGAGGGGCTGGCCCCGGCGCGGCTGGGCCGGGTGAACGGCAACGACGTCCCGGTGGCGCTGCTGGTCGTGCAGGCGGTCGCGGGGTCGGTGTTCGCGCTGCTGTTCGTGCTCGTGCCGAGCGTCAGCACCTCGTACTGGATGCTCTCGGCGGTCACCGCGCAGGTCATCGTGACCATGTACGCCCTGGTGTTCGCCGCGGTCATCCGGCTGCGGCACACGCAGCCCGACGTCCCCCGCCCCTACCGCATCCCCGGCGGCCTGCCCGGCGTCTGGCTCATCGGCGGCGTGGGCCTGCTCGGCTGCGTCGTCTCGTTCCTGCTCGGGTTCGTGCCCCCCGACCAGCTGCAGACCGGCAACCCGGTGGTCTACGTGCTGCTGCTCGCGCTGGCGACCGTGGTGCTCTCGCTGCCGCCGTTCGTCTTCGCCCTGCTCGAGCGCCGGCGCAGCGCCGTCCCGGGGTGAGCCGCACACTCGGGAGGTGCACGACGAGTGTGGGACGCGTCGCGACCCGATCGCCGCGCAGCTCGACCGGCTGCTGCTGGGGGGCCGCCGCCGGTACACCCGGGCGCAGGTGGCCCAGCTGTCCGGGCTGCCGCCGGACCGCTTCCGGCGGCTGTGGCACGCCCTGGGTTTCGCCGAGGTCGCCGAGGACGACGTCGTGTTCACCGATGAGGACGTCGCCGCGGTGCGCACCCTGCTGGACCTCGCCGACGCCGGGTCCGTGGGCCCGGGGACCGAGGCGTCGTTCGCCCGTGCGCTGGCGCAGCCGCTGGCGCGGCTGGCCGACTGGCAGGCTCCCCTGCTCACCGGCGCCCTCGGCCGGGATCGCGCCGGCCAGCCCGACCAGCCGGGCGAGCCGCTGGCGGCCGACGCGCTGCTGTCGCGGCTGCGCGAGGTGCAGGACCACGTGTGGCGCCGCCACCTGGCCGACGCCGTCGAGCGGGCGCCGACCGCACCGCCCGGCGACGAGATCCGCGAGCTGGCCGTCGGCTTCGCCGACCTGGTCGGCTACACCACCCGCACGCGCGGCATGAGCGGCGCCGAGCTCGGCGTCATGGTCGAGGACTTCGAGGCGACCGCCGCCGAGGTGGTCGCGCGCGGCGGCGGGCGGGTGGTGAAGACCGTCGGCGACGGGGTGCTGTTCACCGCGACCGACCCGGCCGCCGCGGCGGAGATCGCGCTGTCGCTGCCGGAGCGGTGGGCGGCCGGGGACCGGCCGCCGCTGCGGGTCGGCCTGGCGCACGGCCGGGTGCTCACCCGGCTCGGGGACGTGTACTCGTCGGTGGTCAACCTGGCCAGCCGGCTGACCACGGTGGCCCGCGCCGGCAGCGTGCTCGTCGACCGCGAGCTGGCCGCCCGGCTGCGGCGGCACCCCGGCTACCGGATCGAGCCGCTGCAGCGCCGCTCGGTGCGCGGCTTCGAGGACCTGCAGCCGTGGCTGGTCAGCCGCAGCGACGCCGACGAGGAGCCGAGGTCCCGTCCCAGGTCCCGCCCTGAGCTCTGGAGGGATGGGGAGGACGGCGGCCCCCCCGCGGGGTCCCGTCGCGAGCCTGCGAGTGGCGGGGAGCAGGGGGGTCCTCCCCTGATCGGCGAGCGCGCCGACGACGTCCCCGACGGTCCCGGACGTCGACCTGGCTGAGCCCCCGGATAAGGAGGACCAGGGCAACAGCTCATCGGCGCAGGAGCCCGGGTTGCGCGCCTCGACCGTGTGGGACCGCTGCATGGTCGACGCGGACGAGGTCTGGCGCTGCTCGGCAGCCGGGCAGGACGTGGCTGCGCTGGGGCTCGACCGCGTCGGTCAGAGGTAGGACCTCGGATCCGGGACGACACCGTACCTCCCGCCGAGCCGTCGGAACCCGCTGCCGACGCTGCGGCGGGTGACGTACCGGGGCCCTGGACTCCTCCGGCGCCCGGCTGTCGAGGTGTCCCCACCGGAGGTTGCCGCGGACTCATCCACTCCTGCCGTCGTTGCCGCGGTCGGCCGGGCTGGCGACGTCGACTCGTCCGGGGTGCCGGCCGACGCAGACAATCGCGCCGGCTGTCGTCAGACTGCAGGGGCGTCGTGGAAGGGAGTCACCATGACGACTCAGCTCGTTCGTGCCGCCGCGGGCAGCACGTACGACCACCTGGGTCTGCGTCTGCGTATGCGCCTCACCGGCCAGGACACCGCGGGCAGTCTCGCGCTGATCGAGCACATCGGGCGCCGGGGAGCGGGTTCGCCCCTGCACCGGCACACCCGTGAGGCCGAGACCTTCATCGTCCTCGACGGCGACCTGGACGGCTGGTCGGAGAAGGACCACACGGTCGTGTCGGCCGGCGACACCCTCTATCTGCCTTCGGGCAGCGAGCACGCGTACCGGGTTCGTAGCGACACCGCGCGGTTCCTCCTGCTCATCACGCCAGCCGGTTTCGAGCAGTTCTTCGTCACCGATGGCGCACCCAGCCATCCCGGTGGTGAACTGCCACCCGTACCCGGGCCTCCGCCTCCCGAGGCAGTGGAGCGGCTCTCGCAGATACTCAGCGACTACGGGGTGTCCATCACCGGTCCACCTCCGGCTCCCTGACGTCGGGTCGTACACCCCCGCTCGTCCCGGCGAGCTGCGATTCTGATCATCGGCCCGATCAGTCGGACCCTGCCGTTCCACATGGAGCGGATGCCGTGGGTTGCCCGGGTCGCCACGTCGAGACGTGGCCCGGAAGGTGGTTCGGACGAGCGATAGGTGCGGCCTCGTGTCCCCGAATCCGTCCTCGCGGCGAGCTGGGCAGGGGGCTCTTGAGCAGCTCACGATGGAACACCGCGCACCGTTCCGACTCGGACTCGTTCGCCGCCACGACGTCGGTGTTGCCTCTGCAGGGACCATCGCGGCGTCGCCGTCGGTTGTGACATGCCCACGATCGACCCGGTGGACGCAGCTGCCTGCGCGACTTGTGGTCGGCGGTGGACGGATGTTGACGGCGGGCGGAACTGGCTGCATCTGGAAGTGACCCGTCACGATCGCGGGGATGGACTCGACTTCCTGGATGCCGATTTCTGCTCGCAACAGCACGCCGCTGAATGGCTTCACCGACCACTGCCTGATCCAGTGCCACCAACCCCGTACGAGATGACCTCGTCTGACCGCCTCGCCAGCACTGCTGTGGGCTTGTCCTTCGGTCTTGTCGTCGCGCTCGCGGTCCTCGGACTCTGGACATTCCTGCGGTTCATCATCGGTCAGATCTGACGGCGATTCCCCCTCAGCGGCCCACTGAAGGACAGTCAGCGGAAGAGGCGTCACCAACCGCGACGCACGGCAGGTGGACGAGTGGGCGCCCAACCGATCGCATCCGCTACCTGAGGTCGACATCGCGGGAGCTTCCGGATGTCCCCGCGCGTGCTCTTGGCAGCGTCCAGCTGTTTCGCGAGGTCGAAGGCGAAGATGTGAGCCTCGGGCACACTGTGCACCTCAGCGATGTCGAGCACCTCTGTGACCGAGCCGGTCGGCCCTTGCGCCGTGAAGCTCGCCGGGATCTGACCGTCCATCAACGCCTTGGCAAGATCCCGACCTGACTGAAACCGCCCAAGCCGGCATCGGTTATCGACACGCAGGAAGATCCGCGCCGTCACGACCTCGTGAACGTGAAGTGGGTGACGCCGCTGGGTGCCGAGACCGCCTCGATGTCGTAGTCCGCCTCTAGAGCTTCGAGACCGTCCCACAGCCGCACTCCGCGACCGAGCACGATCGGCACTTGGACCAGGTGGACGTGGTCGACGAGCCCCGCCGCGATGAAGTCGCGGGCGACGGTCGGGCCGCCGCCGATGCGCACGTCCTGGCCGGCTGCCGCCTCGCGCGCGACGTCGAGGGCCTCGGCCGGCGGCGCGTCGAGGAAGTGGAATGTCGTCCCGCCGGCCATCTCGATCGGCGACCGCGGCCGGTGGGTGAGCACGAAGGTCGGCGTGTGGAACGGCGGGTTCGGCCCCCACCACCCCTTCCAGTCGGCGTCGTCCTGCCAGCCCGGGGGGCCGAACTTGCCCGCGCCCATGATCTCGGCGCCGATGCCCGGCTCGTGCTGCTGGGCGAACGCGTTGTCGATGCCGACGGTGCCGCCCTTGCGTCCCAGGATCGGGGCGCCGAAGCGGGTGGCGATCATCCACTCGTGCAGCCGTTGGCCGGCGTGGCCGAAGGGGGCGTCGGGCGCCTGGCCCTCACCGGTGGCGAATCCGTCCAACGACATGGAGAGGTTGTGGATGCGGGTCCGTGTCATCTGCTCGCTCCGTCCGCTTGGCTGCTTGCCGCGGGTGGAGACCTCTGCCGGCCTCGGCACTCATCGGTCCCGTGCGGCTCAGCTTCGTCCGAGCTGGAGCGTCCCCGGTTCCATGCACCCTCGGGTCTCGGTGGGCCTGCCGGTTGGCGGGCCACGGCTCGACGAAGTAGGTCACCTCGGCCTCGGTGGGTGGGACGCGGCCGAGGCGGTGCATGAGGCGCTGCTGGTGTACCAGGCCACGTAGTGGGCGATGGAATTCGACATCGCCGAGGCGCTGCTGCCTGCCGCGCCGGAACGGTGACTGGATCACACCCCATCGGTCCGGTCAGGGGCCCCTCACGCCGCGTTGTGGGACGACGTCCTGTGCGCTGTACCGACCCGACCCGACCCCGTCCTCGTCCGCCGTGCTCAGGCGGGAACGGGCGCGGCGTCCCGCGCCGCGGCCCGGGCCAGCGCCACCGTCGCAGCGACCATGACCAGGACCAGGACGCCGACCAGCGCCCACTCCAGCCCGTCGGCCCGCAGCCGCTCCCCCAGCACCGCGATGCCCAGGGCGACGGCGACCACGGGCTCCCCCACGGTCACCGCGGGCAGCGACGCCTCCAGCGCCCCGGCCTGATAGGCCGACTGCTGCAGCAGCGTGCCGCCGCCCATCGCGACGGCCAGCAGCCACGTCTCCCAGCTGGTCAGCAGGGCGAGCAGCCCGTCGTCGAGCAGGCTCACCACGCCCTTGGTCAGCGCCGCGCCGACGCCGAAGGCCACTCCCGCGGCGACGGCGAGCAGCACCGACCGCGCCGTCCCCCGGCGGACCGCCGCGCCGGCCAGGCACCCGCCGACGAGCAGGCCGAGGAGCACCAGTGCCGGCAGCCACGGCCGCCAGCCGGCGCGGTCGACGCCCGCGGTGGGCTCCCCCACCACGGCGAAGACGGCCAGGGCGAGCACGAGCAGCGCCGCCCAGACCCAATCCGAGCGGCGCAGCCGTCGGCCGCCCCAGCGGGCGCCCAGCGGCAGCGCGACCAGCAGGGTGGTGACCAGCAGCGGCTGCACCAGCAGCAGCGAGCCCAGTCCCAGCGCCGCCGCCTGCGCGGCGAACCCTGCCGTGTCGCAGAGCGTCCCGGCCCACCACCGCGGGCTGCGGGCCAGCGCGAGCAGCAGCCGGCCGCCGCGGGCCTGCGCCTGGGGGACGTCGGCGGCCGACTCCTGCTGCACCGCCGAGGCGACCGCGAACAGGACGGCGGCGAGCAGCGCGAGCGCCGCGGCCAGTCCATCCACCGCGCCATGCTGCCGGGCCCGGTCCGGCCCGGGAACCCCGTTGCGCGGCCTCACGGAACCGGCCGGTCCCCTCGCGCCCCGGCGCGACCCGCGAGCGCCCGCCCCCGCGCGGCGCCGGCAGGGTGCCGCGGGCTGCCGCCGGACGGCACAGTCGTCGTCCACCCGGGAGGTGACGGCCGTGCGGCCCCTCTTCACCGACGAGGACTTCCAGTTCGCCACCCGCACCCTGCTCGGCGGCGTGTTCGCCGGCGCCGCCGACGTCGGCGAGGTGCTCACCACCGTCGACCGGATCCGCGACGGCAACGGCCGGTCCTGGGTCGACGAGTGGACCGCCACCGCCGACCGGCTGCTCGCCGAGGACGGGAGCGCCGCCTCCACCGCGGCCCGGGCCCTGCGCGCCGCGAGCTACCTCGCCACCGCGACCGAGGCGGCCGACCGAACCGGCGACGACGGCCTGTTCGCATCGCTGTGGGAACGGCACCGGCGGGCCTGGGACGCCTTCGTCGACGCCACCGACCTCGCCGTCGAACGCCTCGAGATCCCCTACGAGGGCACCACCCTGCCCGGCTACCTGTTCCGGTCCGGCGCGCCCGACGACCCCCGGCCCACGCTGGTCTACACCAACGGCAGCGACGGCTCGGTGGTGGGTGCCTGGGTGCGGGGCATCTCCGGCGCCCTGGCCCGCGGGTGGAACGCGATGACCTTCGACGGCCCCGGCCAGAACGCCGCCCTCGTCCGCCAGGGGCTGCACTTCCGGCCCGACTGGGAGCACGTCGTCACCCCGGTCGTCGACGCCCTGCTCGCCCGTCCCGACGTCGACCCGCACCGGCTGGCCCTGGTCGGCGTCAGCCAGGCCGGCTACTGGGTGCCCCGGGCCGTGGCCTTCGAGCACCGCGTCGCCGCCGCAGTCGCCGACCCCGGCGTCGTCGACGTGTCCGCGGCGATGCTCGCTCACCTGCCGCACCACCTCGTGCGGCTGCTCGACGCCGGGAACCGGGAGGTGTTCGACAAGGAGGTGACGCTGGGGCTGCGGCTGACCCCGCGCGTCCAGGCGATGATGACGTGGCGCATGCGGCCCTACGGCACGACCTCACCGTTCGACTTCTTCACCGCCGCCCGCGCGTACACGCTGACCGAGGACGTCGTCCGGCAGGTCACCTGCCCGGTGCTGGTGACCGACCCCGAGCAGGAGCAGTTCTGGCCGGGCCAGTCCCGGCGGCTGTACGAGATGCTGCCCGGTCCCAGGGAGCTCGTGCGCTTCACCGCCGAGGAGGGCGCGGCCGGCCACTGCGAGCCGCTCGCCGTCGGTCTGCGCGGGGAGCGGGTCCTCGACTGGCTGGCGCGGCAGTGGGCCTGAGTGACACGGGATCCTGGTGAGAGAAGCCCAGCGACGCCAACCGCGCCCTTCGACTGGGTGTGAACTCCGGGTGAGAAGACCTCAGTCGGACCCCCACCGAGCACGCCGAGGCGATGGTCCACCTCGCCATGACCATGACCATGTCCCGACGGCTGGCCCGGTCAGCGAGGTCCACGACGCGTCCTGGGACGACGC
Organism: Geodermatophilus sp. SYSU D00779; assembly: GCF_054050595.1. NCBI lineage: Bacteria > Bacillati > Actinomycetota > Actinomycetes > Geodermatophilales > Geodermatophilaceae > Geodermatophilus > Geodermatophilus sp. SYSU D00779. The sequence continues at coordinate 173,733 of NZ_JBJGZQ010000001.1, read as the reverse complement.
GGCCGACACGCGCCCATGAACAGCCCCTTCCGATGAGGACACCTCGTGACGGGGTTCGCGGACAGTCGTCCAGGTGCTCGGCGCGTCACCACCGGCTGATCCCGGAGCGCGTGAACGATGGGCCCGCGACCGCTTCGTCCACGAGCAGCTGGCCGCGCTGGTGGCGGCGGTCGCGGCCGATCTGCGGATGCCGTTCGAGCCCGGTCCGACTCGACATCCGCACACGACGCCAAGCGGAAGGAGCTCGGCCACATGAGCGGGTTGTCCCGGCGGGAGTTCCTGGAGTATGCGTCGGTAGCAGTGCTGGGGATCGGGCTGGGTCGTGGCCTGACCGGGTACGACCCTGCTGAGAGCAGTGACGGAACCGGACGGCTCATCGGCGACGGGTCGACCGCCGACACAGGTCCCCAGCCGCACCAGCCAGTGCCCCAGCGGCTGGAGCCAGGACAGACGCCGCCGCAGTTCGTGGTCTTCTCCTGGGACGGAGCCGCCAACCTGGAGACCGGACTCTTCCCGCGGTTCCGCTCGCTGGCGGCCGAGTACGGCGCGGCGATGACCTTCTTCCTCAGCGGCATCTACGCGCTGCCGTCCGAACACCGGATGCTGTACGCCCCGCCGCGGCACCCGGTGGGCGCCTCGGACATCACCTTCCTGTCCACCGCCGAGGTCGTCGCCACCATGAGCGAGATCCGCGCCGCGTGGCTGGACGGCCACGAGATCGGCACCCACTTCAACGGGCACTTCTGCGGGGACAACGGGGTCTCGCTGTGGACGCCGGCCGACTGGGCCGAGGAGATCGCCCAGGCCAAGCGGTTCGTGCAGACCTGGAAGACCACCACCGGGCTGGCCGGCCGACCCGACGTGGCGCCGCTCCCCTTCGACTACGAGCGCGAGCTCATCGGCGGCCGCACCCCCTGCCTGCAGGGCCAGGAGGGGCTGCTGCCCACCGCCGCCGCGCTGGGCTGGAAGTACGACGCCAGCTCACCCGGTGGAGTGCAGGTCTGGCCCGACCAGCGGTTGGGCCTGTGGGACTTCCCCCTGCAGGCCGTGCCGTTCCCCGGCGCCCCCGCCGGTAAGGCCCGCCACGCCCTGGCGATGGACTACAACATCATGTACAAGCAGACCAACGGCGATACGGACGGCGACCCGGGCATGTACCCGACCTGGCGAGCCCAGGCCCGCGACGCCTACCTCGCGGGCTTCGAACGCGCCTACACCACCAACCGGGCGCCGCTGTTCATCGGCAACCACTTCGAGCAGTGGAACGGCGGCATCTACATGGACGCCGTCGAGGATGCCCTGCGCCAGATGGCCGAACAGCCTGACGTCCGCCTGGTGTCCTTCCGCCAACTCGTCGCCTGGCTGGAAGTCCAGGACCCGACCACACTCGCCCGGCTGCGGACGCTCTCGCCGGGTCAACCTCCTCCCGACGGATGGCGCGCCTTCCTGGCGCCCTGATCACGGCCGTGGTGTCCCTCAGGGCCCACGGTGCCGCGTAGGGGGTTCTCGCGGGAGGGGTCACAGAAGGGGTTCGAACTCGAGGGCGCCCGCCTGGCCCCGAGCACCGCGATCAGCTGCTGACCCGGCTACGCGCCGAGGGCGAGCGCGGCACCGCCCTGCTCGAGACCCGGTGCAGAGCGCTACGCCACATCCGCCTGTGCCCGCAGCGGATCGGTGCGACCGCCGCTGCAGCCTCGGTCCTGACCCCCGCCGAGCGACAGGTCCGTCAACCCAACTCCTCGACCGGGCTGCCGGTCGCGTCGGGCACCCAGCCGCCGCCGTCGGCGCGCGCCCAGGCCTGGCCCGGCCGCAGCAGCTCCACCCGCGCCCCGCCGTCGACGGTGCGGTGCGCGACCCGCCGCTCCCAGCGGTCGCCGGGGCCGTCGTCCCCCGGCGCGCGGACGGCCAGGCCGACGGCGAGCACGCCGTCGGCGTCGAGCACCACCGCCCCGGGGTCGGCCGCCGCGCCGGGCGCGGCGACGGTCCAGCTCACCTCGCCGGACGAGCCCAGGGGCTGCTCGTACGTGCGGTCCCCCACCCGCAGGTAGGCGACGGCGGAGGGCGCGCCGGCAGGGACGGCGAGCCGCAGCCGCAGGGTCACCTGCGGACCGGCGTCCACCCGCAGCGGCTCGACGACCGGCGGGTCGTCGTCGTCCTGCGACAGCCGGTACGGGGAACGGCCCGGGAAGCGCGCGGCCAGCGCGAGGTCGGCCGCGCCGCGCTGCTCGGCGTAGAGCACCGGCTGCTGCAGCGACGGGTCGTTCTGCAGGAACGGCGTGTCGCTCTCGAAGCCCAGGTCGCCCCGCTCCGGCAGGAACAGCAGCGCGTCGCCGAGGCCGGCGTCCTCGACGACCCGCTGCACCGCCCGGTACTCCTCCGTCACCTCCCGGTTGCCGGTCACCGGGCCGGGCACGGCCAGCGCGGTGAGCCCGATCATCGCCACCCCGGCGACGGCCGCCAGCGACCGCCTCCGCCGCGCCAGCCGCACCAGACCGGCGGCGCCGAACACGACCAGGGGGACGACGACCGGGAGCCAGTAGAAGGGGCCGAACAGCTCCAGGCCCTCCCACTGCGCGCTGATCGCCCACGGCCCCCAGAACGGCAGGTAGCCCACGGGCACCACCACGGCCAGCGCCGCGACCGCCCAGCGTGCTGCGCCGCGCGTCCGCACCAGGCCGAGGACGGCGAGCGCCACGAGCACCATCCCGCCGGCGACCCAGCCCGGCGTCGCGAGGAGGTTGGCCAGCATCCCGGTCGCGCCGTCGGCGGCCGTGAAGTGCACCGTGTACTGCGGGAAGACGCCGCGGTCGCCGAAGCCGAAGGTGTCCTGCGGGCCGGTGACGGTGAACGGCAGCCGGAACGGCCCGCCGACCACGGCAGCGTTGTAGACCAGCGTCAGCGCCAGCACCGGCACGGCCCCGGCGGCCACCCGGAGGACCAGGCCGGGACGGGAGAGGCCACCGCGTTCCCGGGCCAGCAGGACGGCGAGCGCGAACGGCGCGACGGTGAGCAGCGCGTCGAAGGGCCGGGCGAACGCGGCGACCCCGGCCACCGCGCCGCCCGCGACCAGCCGCGGCGTCGAGCCCAGCCGCGCCCCCGACAGCAGCAGGACGGCGGCGCCCAGCCCCAGCCCCAGGGCGGGCAGGTACGGCAGGAAGGTGCCGCTCTGCACCACGACCACCGGCGAGAGCGCGAACAGCGCGCCGGCGGTGAGGGCGACGGCGCGGTCGCGCAGCACCTCGGCGGCCAGCAGCGCGACGAGCACCGCGGCCGCCGCGGCGCTGACCGCCAGGGCCGCGCGCGGCGAGCCGGTGAGCAGGTCACCGGCCGCGATCACGGCCGGCCAGGGCGGCGTGTACTTCAGCACGATCCGGTCGCCGACCACCGCCGAGGCCCAGGGCCGGAACGCGTCGTGGTCGGCGGGGAGGGTGACCGCGCCGGTCTCGAGCAGCCGGGCCATGGCGACGTAGACCGAGTCGTCGCGGTTGAGCGAGTAGAGCGGGAAGAGCGCCAGGTTGGTCAGCACGGCCAGGGCCCCGGCGACCACCGCGAGGACGGCGAGCGCCGCCCGCCACCTCCCCGCCGTCATCGGGGCCGAGTCTACGGACGGCCCCGCCCGGGGTCCTTCAACGGTGCACGGTGGCCGCGGCGAGCAGGCCCAGGCAGTTCGTGGCCAGGTGCAGCAGGGCGGGGGCCAGCAGGCTGCCGCTGCGCAGCCGCAGCTCGGCGAAGAGGACGCCGGCGGCCGCGGTGCCCAGGCAGGCCAGCACCACGGCGCCGGTGCGCGCCAGCGGTCCGCCCGCCAGGTCGTTCGCCGCCAGCGCCCCGAGCGTGGGGCGGACGTGCCAGAGGCCGAACACGGCGGCGGAGACCCCGGTCGCCCCGCGCCGGGACAGCAGCCGGCCCAGCGCCGCCAGCAGCACCCCGCGGAACGCGACCTCCTCCCAGAGGACGGTCCCGAGCGGGATCCGGACCAGCACCTGCCCGGCGAGCTCCCCTCCCCCGAGGCCGGCCACCCGTGCGTCGCCGAGCAGCGGCCGGAGGGCGGGCACCGCCAGCGCCGTGCCGTAGCCGGCCGCGACCACCGCGGCACACGCGCCGCCCCACCGCGCGCCCGCCGCGAGCCGCCGGCGGCCGAGGCCGAGCTCGGCCCAGGACAGCCCGGCGGCGCGGGCGGCGACCAGCAGGACCCCCGCCGCCGCGACGTTGGCCAGCACGTAGGACCCGGGCCGGCCCGGGAGCCGGTGCACGATCAGGTTGTTCCAGGCGCCGAGGACGGGGACCAGCGCCACGGCGAGGACCAGCACCCTCCTGCGGTCGGCTGCGCCAGCATGCACGGATGCGGTGTTCCCGCTCCACGCGCCGGCTCACCTGCGCCGCGGCGGCCCTCGCCTGCGCCGCCGCGGTCGCCGTCGCGGGCGAGCTGTCCGCGGGCGCCCTGCTCGCCGTGGCCGCCGCCGGTGCCGTCGTCACCGCGGCGGGCCTGGCCCGGCGCGCCGGCGCGGGGACGGCGCCGGTGGGCCGGCGTGGGCTGCCGTGGCTCGGCTGGCTGGGAGCGGCCGTCGCCTGGGAGCTGGTCACCCTGGCCGACGACGACCTGCCCACGCTCAGCGACCTGGCCGACCCGGTCCTCGCCTCGCCGGTGCTGCGCGGCGGGGCGACCCTCGCCTGGCTGGCGGCCGGCGCCTGGCTGGTCACCCGTCCCGGGTCCCGGCGGCCGGGGTGACCGGCGCCGTCGGGTTCGCCGTCCTGCTGGTCGCCGCCCTCGCGCTGGAGGCCGCCGCGCGGCGCGGCGCGGGGCCGGCGACCGTCCGGGAGGCGGTCGGCGCCGCCATGCGGACGACACCGGGCCGGGTCGCGGTGCTGCTCGCCTGGGTGTGGCTCGGCGTGCACTTCCTCGCCCGCTGACGGCGTGTCACCGCAGCACGCCCCCCGCCACGACTCGACCGCGGGCCGCTCGGGTAGGGCAGCCCAGCCGGACGCGGTCGCCGCCGCTCCCCCGTCCCCGGAGGTCGCCATGGCCCACCCGACCGTCGCCGCCCAGCTGGTCCGCATGCTCCGCGACGCCGGTGCCCGCCGGGTCTACGGCGTGGTCGGAGACAGCCTCAACCCGGTCGTCGACGCCGTCCGGCACACCGAGGGCATCGAGTGGGTGCACGTCAGCAACGAGGAGGGCGGCGCGTTCGCGGCGGCCGCCGAGGCCCAGGTCACCGGGCAGCTGGCGGTGTGCGCCGGCTCCTGCGGACCGGGCAACACCCACCTGCTGCAGGGTCTCTACGACGCCCACCGCAGCGGCGCCCCCGTGGTGGCGATCGCCTCGCACATCCAGTCGCAGGAGATCGGGATGGGCTTCTTCCAGGAGACCCACCCCGAGCGCACCTTCCAGGACTGCTCGTACTGGTGCGAGGTGGTCACGCCGAAGCAGATGCCGCACACCCTGCGCGTCGCGATCCAGACGGCGATCGGCAGGCGCGGGGTCTCGGTGGTCGTGCTCCCCGGTGACCTGGCGGCCGAGGAGTCCGGCGGCCCGACCGTGCCGACCGCTCTGGTCTCCCGGCCCTCGCCGGTGCGTCCGGTGCCCGAGCAGGTGCAGGCCCTGGCCGACGCGCTGAACGCCGCGCGCACGGTCACGCTGTTCTGCGGCGCCGGGTGCGCGGGCGCGCACGACGAGGTCGTTGAGCTGGCCGGGCGGGTGCTGGCCCCGGTCGGGCACGCGCTTGGCGGCAAGGAGTGGATCCAGTACGACAACCCGTACGACGTCGGGATGAACGGGCTGCTCGGCTACGGCGCCGCGCACAAGGCCACCCACGAGGCCGACCTGCTCCTGCTGCTGGGCACCGACTTCCCGTACACGAACTTCCTGCCCCAGCGGCGGACGGCGCAGGTGGACGCCGACGCCGGTCACCTCGGCCGGCGCAGCCCGCTGGAGGTCGCCGTCCACGGGGACGTCGGCGAGACGATCCGGGCGCTGCTGCCCCTGCTGGAGCAGAAGACCGACCGGCGCTTCCTCGACTCGATGCTGCGGCAGCACGCCGAGGCGCTGGAGAAGGTGGTCGACGCCTACACGCACCGGGTGGAGCGGATGCGGCCCATCCACCCCGAGTACGTGGCCGCGCAGCTCGACGAGCTCGCCGACGACGACGCCGTCTTCACCGTCGACACCGGGATGTGCAACGTGTGGGCGGCCCGGTACCTGACGCCCAACGGCCGTCGCCGGGTCATCGGCTCCTTCCGGCACGGTTCGATGGCCAACGCCCTGCCCCACGCCGTCGGCGCGCAGTTCGCGGCGCCGGGCCGGCAGGTGGTGTCGATGTCCGGCGACGGCGGCCTGGCGATGCTGCTCGGCGAGCTGATCACCGTGCGGCTGCACCGGCTGCCGGTCAAGGTCGTGCTGTTCAACAACGCCTCGCTGGGCATGGTGAAGCTGGAGATGATGGTCGACGGCATCCCCGACTTCGAGACCGACCACGAGCCGACGGACTTCGCCGCGATCGCCGAGGGGGTCGGCATCCGGTCGATGCGGGTGGAGGACCCCCGCGACGTGCGCAGCACGCTGGAGAAGGGCCTGGCCGAGCCCGGCCCGGTGCTCATGGAGTTCGTCACCGACCCGAACGCGCTGTCCATCCCGCCGGCCATCACCGGCGAGCAGATCCGCGGCTTCGCGACGTCGGCGACCAAGCAGGTGCTCGGCGGCGGCGTCGGGAAGATGATCGACCTGGCCCGCAGCAACCTGCGCAACATCCCGCGCCCGTGACCGAGCTCGCGAGGTCACGCGTGGGCACAGCACGGTCCTCCGCCACGAGGCCGACGAGCGCCGGCGAGGAGGGCTGGTGACCGAGCTCGCGAGGTCACGCGTGGGCACAGCACGGTCCTCCGCCACGAGGCCGACGAGCGCCAGCGAGGAGGGCTGGTGACCGAGCTCGCGAGGTCACGCGTGGGCACAGCACGGTCCTCCGCCACGAGGCCGACGAGCGCCAGCGAGGAGGGCCCGTGACGGAGTGGTGGCGACGCGGCGCGGTCTACCAGGTCTACCCGCGGTCGTTCGCCGACTCCGACGGCGACGGGGTCGGCGACCTGCGCGGCCTGCAGGCACACCTGGACCACCTCGTCGACCTGTCGGTCGTGGCGGTCTGGCTCTCGCCGGTGTTCCCCTCCCCCATGGCCGACTTCGGCTACGACGTCTCCGACCACTGCGACGTCGACCCGCTGTTCGGCACGCTCGCCGACCTCGACGACCTGGTCGCCGACTGCCACGCGCGCGGCATCCGGGTGGTGCTGGACTGGGTGCCCAACCACACCTCCGAGCAGCACCCGTGGTTCCGCGCCTCCCGGTCCTCGCGCGAGGACCCGAAGCGGAACTGGTACGTCTGGCGGGACGGCGCCCCCGACGGCGGGCCGCCCAACGACTGGCGCTCGGAGTTCGCCGCGGTCGGCCCGGCGTGGAGCTACGACGAGCCCACCGGCCAGTGGTACCTGCACTCGTACACGCCGCAGCAGCCCGACCTGAACTGGGACGAGCCGGAGGTCGAGGCGGCCATGCACGACACGATCCGGTTCTGGCTCGCCCGCGGCGTCGACGGGCTGCGGATCGACGCGCTGCAGCGGCTGGCCAAGGACCCGCTGCTGCGCAGCAACGCCGGCTCCGACCGCCGGCACGACCAGGACTGGGAGACCGCGCACGAGCGGCTGCGCGGCATCCGGCGGGTGGTCGACGAGTTCCCCGACCGGATGATCGTCGGCGAGGTGTACCTGCTCGACCTGCGCCGCGTGCTGGCCTATCTCGCCGGCGGCGACCAGCTGCACCTGGCGCACAACTTCGTGTTCGTCCACCTGCCGTGGGACGCCATCGCCTTCCGCACCGCGATCGAGGAGTTCGAGGCGCAGGCCGAGCCCGAGACCTGGCCGGCGTGGTTCCTCGGCAACCACGACCACTCCCGCATCGCCACCCGCTACGACGACGGCGGGCACGGTCCGGCGCGGGCGCGCGCGGTTGCGCTGCTGCTGACCGCGCTGCGGGGCACGCCGTTCCTCTACCAGGGCGACGAGCTGGGACTGCCCGACGCGGTCGTCCCGCCGGACCGGGTCGTCGACGTCGACGGCCGCGACCCCGAGCGGTCGCCGCTGCCCTGGCGGCCGCCGTCGGTCGCCGGCCCGGGAGCCGGGTTCACCACCGGCGAGCCCTGGCTGCCGCTGGTCGCCGACGCCGAGCGGCTGTGCGTCGAGCGCCAGGCCGCCGACCCGTCGTCCACGCTGTCCCTGGTCCGCCGCCTCGGCGCGCTGCGCGCCGCCTCCTCCGCCCTGCAGACCGGCCGGCAGCGCGTGCTGGACGCCGCACCGGGGGTGCTGGCCTGGCTCCGGGAGGACGGCGACGAGCGGCTGCTGGCCGCCGTCAACCTCAGCCTCGGGCCGCGCGCCCTCGCCCCAGGTGAGGAGTCCACCCTGCTCGTGTCCACCGACCCCGACCGCCCGACCTCGGCGGTGCGCGACCTGGTGCTGCTGCCGGACGAGGCCGTCCTGCTGCACCTGCACGGCGGCTGACCTGCTTGTCGGCGGACCGGCGCCGGCACCACGATCGGCGGCGACCGGTCCGCGGCGCGGAGGTGGCGGGTGGACATCGACCTCGAGCTCCTGCCCGAGCTGACCGGGCGCCGGGTCGTCGTCGCCTGGATGGTGCTGGCGTTCCTGGTGACCTTCCTGGTCACCCGGCTGGTCACCCGGGCCATCCGGACCGGCCGCGGGCCGTTCCGCGACGCCAGCATCGGCGGGGTGCACGTGCACCACGAGGTCTACGGCATCTTCCTGCTGCTGGGCACCGGCACCCTGGAGTTCACCTACCGGCCCGGGACCCCGTGGCTCCAGGTGCTGGCCGTGCTGTTCGGGGCCGGCGCCGCGCTCACCCTCGACGAGTTCGCGCTCTGGCTGCACCTCGAGGACGTCTACTGGAGCCGGCAGGGTCGCAGCTCGATCGACGCCGTCCTCGTGGCGCTCGTCGTCGGCGGGCTGCTGCTCGTCGGCGCGAACCCGTTCGACGCCTACGACGCCGGTGGCGAGACGATCGTGTGGACCACCGTGGGGGTCAACCTGGTCTTCGCCCTGGCCGCGATCCTCAAGGGCCGGGTGGTGCTGGGCGTCGTCGGCGTCTTCGTCCCGCTGGTCGCGCTCGTCGGCGCGGTACGGCTGGCCCGGCCCAGCTCACCGTGGGCCCACCGGTGGTACCGGCCGGGCTCGCGCCGCCGGGCCCGCGCCGAGGCCCGCTTCCCCGCCGGCCGCCGCACCCGCTGGGACGCGCTGGTCGACCTGTTCGCCGAGGTGCCCCCGCACCACGCGCCCACGGCTGCAGCGCCGCCCGTCCGGCCGGGGTGAACGGGCGCTCCGCTACAGCTGGACGGCGACGGTGGCCGCCAGCTCGCGGACGGCCTCGAGGTCGGCCGGGCCGGGCGCGCCGGTGAGGCTCAGCGGCGCGGCGACCTGCTTCCACCGCAGCGCGCCGGTGATCCGCTCGATGCTGCGCAGCGCGCCCGCGGTGTCGTCGTTGCCGTGCACGTACACGCCGTACGGGAGACCGACGGTGGCGTCCAGGCACGGGTAGTAGACGGTGTCGAAGAAGTGCTTGAGCGCCCCGGACATGTAGCCGATGTTGGCCGGCGTCCCGAGCAGGACGCCGTCGGCGGCGAGCAGGTCCGCGGCACCGGCCGAGAGCGCCGGGCGCACCTCGAGCCCGACCTCCTCGACCAGCGCCACCCCCTCGCGCACCGCCTCGAGCACGGCCTGCAGGGACGGCGAGGGCGTGTGGTGGACGACGAGCAGCCGGGGCACGCGGGCATCCTCCCCGCCCGGTCAGGGGCGCAGCGCGCCGTAGACCTCCGCGGCGTGGTCGAAGACGGCGAAGTGCCCCTCGCCGACCAGCCAGTGCGCGGTGCAGCTGGGCAGCATCGCGGCCAGCACCCGGCCGAGCCCGGCGGGCACCTGCCAGTCCTGCGTGCCGTGCCAGACGTGCACGTGCTGCTCCACCGACGACAGCGGGAACCCCCACGGCCGGAACAGCAGCGCGCGGTCCTCGGCGAGCGGGGCCGCGCCGTTGCGCAGCCCCTCGGTGAAGGTCTCGGACAGGATGCGCCGGACCTCGGGACGTCCGATCACCCGCCGGTCGACCGGGTTGAGCCGCGCCTGCAGGTAGCGCGGGATGGCCGCGGGACGCAGCGCGACGGGGGCGAACAACGGCCGCAGCAGTGCCGCCGCCGGCGACGGCCGGTGCGCGGCCGACCGCAGCCGCCGGGGCACCCACTGCGGCCAGGGCCACGGGACGTCGGGCGGCGGCGCCCCGCCCAGCACCCCGACAGCCCGCACCCGGGGGCCGAACGCGGCGGCGCACGCCAGCGCGTAGGCGGCGCCGCCGGAGAGGCTGAGGACGGAGAACTCGCCGACGCCGAGGGAGTCGAGCAACCGGGCCACGTCGTCGGGCCAGTCGACCACCCGCCGTCCCGGTTGCGGGTCGGATCGGCCGAAGCCCGGCCGGTCCGGGACGACGAACCGCACCCCCCAGCGCCGGTAGTCCTCGGGGTCCTCGACGTGGCGCTCCAGCCGGGAGCTCGGTGAGCCGTGGCAACCGAGCACCACCCGGCCCGCCGGGTCGCCGTACTCGGCGTACGCCATCGCCCGCCCGTCGGGCAGCCGGATGCTGCCCTCCCGGGGTCCGGGTCGTCCGCCGTGGCCTGGTCGCTCGCGCATGCCCCGGCCCCTACCCCGCCGGTCGGCGCTGCGACCGCCCCACCTCGTCACGTGCGCCCCTAGCCTGCGGCGGGTGCGCACCGACCGGGGCCTCGACCGGCTGATCACCTTCCTCGACGCCGTCGTGGCGATCGCCATCACGCTGCTCGTCCTGCCGCTGGTCGACGTCCTCCCCGACGAGGGTGCGACGCTGGACCTCGACACCCTGCTGGCCGACGAGGCCGGCCGGTTCGGCGCCTTCGCGCTGAGCTTCGCGGTGATCGCCCAGCTGTGGCTGGTGCACCACCGGATCGTCGAGCGGGTCGGCTCCTACGACCGGCCGTTCGTGCTGGTGAACCTGCTCTGGACGCTGACGATCGTGCTGCTGCCCTTCGCCACCGAGGTGGCCGCCGTCTACGGGAACAGCACCCGGCTGGGGATCGCGCTCTACATCGGGACGGTGACCCTGAGCTCGGCCTGCCTGACCGTGCTGAGCCTGATGGTCTCCGGCCGGCCGCACCTACGCCGGCACGGCTACGACGGCGCCGAGGACGACCCGATGGGCTCCCTGCTCACCACGGCCGCCTTCGGCGTCGCCCTCGTCCTCGGCGTCGCCGTCCCGGCGGTCGGCTACCTCGCGCTGCTGCTGCTCTTCCTGCCGGACCCGGTGCGCCGGCTGCTCGCCCGCCGGGCCCGCTGAACCGGTCTCAGACCTCCTCGACGGCCACCCGCCCGGTGGACCGCTCGACCAGCCCGACGACCACCACGGCGACGACGACCGCGGCCAGCGCGCCGACCACAACGGCGGCCGGCAGCTCCAGCGCGACGTCCACAGCCGCGACGGCGGCCGCGACGACCGGCCACCACAACCCGCGCCGTGCCCCCTTCTTCGACATCCCCGCCTCGGTGACGGCCACCGACAGCAGGTAGACGACCACCCCGCCGGCCAGCACCAGGCGGGTGCCGGTCGGCACCTCGCCCTCGCCGCTCTGCACGACCGCCAGCTCCAGCCCCGCGCCGATGGTGGCCAGCGCCAGGGTCAGCGGCAGCTGCCCGAAGACGTACACGTCGTGCGAGTGGTCGCTGCGCTCCCCGCCCACCTCGCTGAGCAGCTGCTTGGCGCGTGCCCCGGCCAGGTCGAAGTAGCTCCACCACAGCGCCGCGGCCAGGACGAAGCCCAGCGCCGCGACCAGCACTCCGGAGCCGGTCCAGTGGGCGGAGTGCAGCCCGTGGGCGATGCCGGCCACCGACTCGCCGAGCACCAGGATCACGAAGAGCGCGAACCGCTCGGGCAGGTGCTCGACGTGCAGCGGGACGTCGGCCGACGAGCGCGTGGCCACCAGCGGCACCAGCACCTCGACCAGGATGGCGGCGGCCCACAGGGCGAACCCGATCGGCCGCGGCACCGCGAGGGACACCGCCCACAGCATCGCCCCGATGACGGTGCCGATCATGTACAGCCGGGCGATCGGCCGGGCACCGGACACGTGCCGGTGGGCACGGAGGTACTGGAGGAACAGCGTCGCCCGCAGCACCAGCTGGCAGCCGACGAAGACGCCGAAGTAGGTGCCGGTCGCCTCGGTGGCGGTGGCGGCCATCCCGATGACGGCGGCCATGCTGCCGAGCTTGAGCAAGCGGTAGACGACGTCGTCGTGGTCGAACCGGTTGGCGTAGAGGGTCGAGCTCACCCACGCCCACCAGACGGTGGTGAACAGCCCGGCGAACACCAGTTCCCCGTGCCAGGTGACGTCGGCGCGGAAGTCGATGGCCAGTTCGGCGACGACGAGGACGAAGGCCAGGTCGAAGAAGAGCTCGAGCCGCGAGGCCGAGCGCTCGTCGTCGGTGCGCAGCTCCGGCGCGCGGACCAGCCCGCCGACGAGCGCACCGAGAGCGGATCGGGGTGAGCTGCGGTCGGTCACGACACTCCCGGGGTCGAGGGGTGCCACCTCCCCTACCCCGGCGCGGCGCCGCCACGCCGGGGCAGGGCCGTCAGCGCCGGAAGTCGTGCGCCTCGTCGTAGCCGTAGTCCCCCGCGGCGTCGTCGCGGGTGCCGTCCGCAGGAGGGTGCGGGGCCTCGTCCTGGGGGCGGGGCCTGCCGGTCACCTCGTGCGCCATGTCGTAGCCGAGGTCTCCGGTCGGTTCGCGCGGGTCGGGCTCCATGTCGGCTCCTCGTCGCCGGGTGCGCCAGGGTGCCCATGATCGACCTCCCGACGGGAGCGCCACAAGGACACCCGCGTGGCCCGCTCGTGCGGTCATGCCGCTCCTCTCCTCGATGGGGTGTCCACCCTGCTCTCCCCTACTGACGAGAACGCTGCCCGGGATGTGACGGACGACGCCACCGGTTTTCCACGGCGGTCGTCGCCCCCGGCACGGGCGTCAGGTCCGCTCCGGACCGGACCCGGTGCCGATGACGGTGCGCACGGCGTACAGCTCGGGGAAGAAGGTGCGGTCGAGGGCCCGGCGCAGGAAGCCCACCCCGGAGGAGCCGCCGGTCCCCGTCTTCGCGCCGATGGTCCGCTGCACCGTGCGCAGGTGGCGGAACCGCCAGAGCTGCCAGTTGTCCTCGACGTCCACCAGGCTCTCGCAGGCCTCGTAGACCCCCCACGGCGTGCCCGTCGCCTCGTAGACCTCGCGGAAGACCGGCACCAGGTCCGGCTGGAAGGTCCACGGCCGGCGGACGTCGCGCTCCAGGACGACCGCCGGGACGGCGAGGCCGAGCCGGGCCAGCAGCCGGAGGAACTCGTCGTAGAGCGTCGGCGCCCCGAGCAGCTCCTCGAGCAACTGCCGCGCGGCGGGCTCGCCGTCGAAGACCGCGAGCATGCCGGGGTGCTTGTCGCCGAGGACGAACTCGACCGCGCGGTACTGGTGCGACTGGAAGCCCGACGCGCTGCCGAGGGCGCCGCGGAACTGGGCGTACTCGCGCGGGGTCAGGGTCGCCAGGACCGACCACTGCTCGATGAGGACGCGCTGCACGCTCTTCACCCGGGCCAGGCACTTGAGTGCCGGTTCCAGCTGGCTCCCCGCCAGGTGCCGGCAGGCGGCGCGCAGCTCGTGCAGGACGAGCTTGAGCCACAGCTCGCTGGTCTGGTGCTGGACGATGAACAGCAGCTCGTCGTGGTGCTCGGGGCGGCTGCGGGGGTGCTGGGCGGCCAGCAGGTGGTCGAGGTCGAGGTACGCGGCGTAGGTCATGGCGCCACCGAGGTCGGTGCGGATGGAGTCCTCCAGCGGCCGCACCGATCCCGACGGGTCCGGGTCCGACGGCACCACGGCCGTCACGGTAGCCCTCAACGGCTGCGGTAGAGGCGGGTCGTGACCGGGAGGAACACCGCGGCCAGCGCCGCGGCCACGGCCAGGGAGACGGCGATGGCGGTGCCGTCGGGGGCGCCGGCCATGAGCGAGCGGGAGGCGGTGGCCAGCACCGAGATCGGGTTCACCTCGACGAACGCCTCCAGCGGGCCGGGCAGCGTGGCCGGGTCGACGAAGACGTTGGACAGGAACGTCAACGGGAAGATGCCCATGAACCCGGCGTTCATCACCGCGTTGGGCGAGCGCATCAGCAGCCCGAGCACCGAGAACACCCACGACAGCCCGAACGAGAAGACGACGACCAGCGCCAGTGCCGCGAGCGCCCCGCCGGCCCCGCCGTCCGGCCGGTACCCCAGGGCGACGCCGACCGCGATGATCACCGTGCCGGCCACGACGTAGCGGACGCTGTCGCCCAGGAGCGACCCCAGCAGCGGCGCCGGCGGCCAGATCGGCAGCGACCGGAACCGGTCGACCACGCCCTTGGTGAGGTCGGTGTTCAGCGAGACGCCCGAGTAGACGGTGGTGAACAGCACCGACATGACCAGCAGCCCCGGCAGGGTGTAGTCGAGGTAGGCGCTGGTCGAGCCGGCGATGGCGCCGCCGAACAGGTAGGTGAACAGCAGCAGGAACATCACCGGCGTGACCGTGACGTCGAGCAGCTGCTCGGGCACGTGCTTGACCTTGAGCATGCCGCGCCAGCCGAAGGTCAGCGCGGTCGACAGGCGACCGGGGCGGGCCGGCCGCGCGGTGTCGGCGATGGCCCGGCGGACGGCGGCGGTGTCGGCGGAGCCGGGTGCGGTGGTCGTGGCGGTCATGACGCCTGCTCCTCGAGGGTCCCGGAGGGCTGCTGCTCGGCCGCGTGGCCGGTGAGGGCCAGGAAGACCTCGTCCAGGCTGGGCTGGTCGAGCGAGAAGCCGGCGACGCCGACGCCGGCGCGCCCCAGCTCACCGACACCGACGGCCGCGCGCTCGGCGTCCGCGCAGGCGGCGGAGAGCGCGGCCGGGTCCGGCTCGAGCACCACGGTGCCCACCGCGGCCTCGAGGATGCGGGCGGCCTCCGCGCGGCGGCCAGGGTCGAGCAGCCGCACGTGCAGCGAGCCGGTGCCCACCGAGGCCTTGAGCTGGCCGGGGGTGCCCTCGGCGATGACCCGGCCGCGGTCGATGACCGCGATGCCGTCGGCCAGCTGGTCGGCCTCCTCCAGGTACTGGGTGCAGAGCAGGATCGTCGTCCCGGCGGCGGCCAGCGCCCGGGCGATCTCCCAGACCTGGTTGCGCGACCGCGGGTCCAGCCCGGTCGTCGGCTCGTCGAGGAACACCAGCTGCGGGGTGACGACGATGCTCGCCGCGATGTCCAGCCGGCGGCGCATGCCCCCGGACCAGTGCTTGACCAGCCGGCCCGCGGCGTCGGCGACGCCGAAGGCCTCCAGCAGCTCGTCGGCCCGGGCCCGCGCCGCGGCCCGGCGGTGGCCGAGCAGCCGGCCGACGAGCACCAGGTTCTCGCGGCCGGTGAGCTCCTCGTCGACCGAGGCGAGCTGACCGGTGAGGCTGACCAGGCCGCGGACGGCGTCGGACTCGGTGACCACGTCGTGCCCCAGGACCCGCGCGCTGCCGGCGTCGGGTTCGACCAGCGTGGCGAGCATCCGGATCGTCGTGGTCTTCCCGGCGCCGTTGGGTCCGAGGACCCCGTAGATGGCGCCCGCGGGGACGGCGAGGTCGACGCCGGCCACCGCCCGGGTGTCCCCGAAGGACTTCTCGAGGCCGACCGCCTCGATGGCGAGCGCTGGCTGGGCTGTCATCCCGGGCTCCTCAGCAGGTGGTGCGTCGCAGCGTCCTCTGCCCCTCCGACGGAATGTGCGCGCCGGACTCATCGGGCCGCCACCGGTTTTCCTGCCGCGATGGTCGGACCTCGAGTGCACTCGAGGTCAAGCCCCGCCGGACTGCCACGTCCGACCGCCGGATCGGCCAGTCCGGCGGTCCGGCACGGTTCCGGTCGCCCGGCCGTGCGGGAACGCGCGCTCTCGCACGGGGGACGGGGACCGCGTCCACGGCCTCCCGCCGCGGATCACGAACGGTCGTCCCCGGCCTCGAAGCGGACGTCGACCTCCTGGTGCTGCACCGCCCGCTGGGCGCGCGCGGCGTCCGAGTAGACCCGCTCGTCGCCCTCGGTGAGGTCCTTGTGGTCGACGAAGGGCGTGAGCAGCGCCCGGGGGTGGAGGTGGTCGACCCGGACCACGTCGATCTCCACGCACAGCATCAGGGCCACCGCGGCCACGTAGATGAACGCCAGCAGCCCGAGGACGAGCGCGAAGACCGCGTCGACGGCGCTGGCGTTGGCCACCACGCGGGCGACGTAGACGCCGCCGAAGGACTGCAGCAGCTGCCACAGCACCGCGGCGGTCAGGGCGCCGGGCAGCACCTGCCGGGTGGTGAGCCGGCGGACGGTGGTGATGCGGAACCCGAGCACGAAGACGGCGGCGTTCGCGAGCACCGAGGCGACCGTCAGCAGCACGTGCAGCCACCCGCTGAAGCCGCCGTAGGCCGCCGCACCGCTGCCGAGGGCGGAGAGGACGGTGCTGGCCAGCACGAGCAGACCCAGGGTGCACAGCAGCATCAGGCTGCGCCCGCGGGAGGTGATCGGGTCCGGCCGGCTGTGCCGCGGCACCGCCCACACCGTGTTCATCGCGTGCTGGATGGCCTGGCCCATGCCCAGGGCCCCGTAGAGGGCGACCAGCCCGCCGACCACGATGCCGGTGACCCCACCGCCGAGCCCCTCCGGCCGGGCCAGCTGCGGCCCGATCACCGGGAACTCGGCCAGCGCGGAGTCCAGCAGCCGCTGCTGCAGCGCCGGGTCCCCGGCCAGCACCAGCCCGAGCACGGTGGCCAGCAGGAGCAGCGTCGGGAACAGCGACAGGAAGCCGTAGTAGGTGATCAGCGCGGCCAGGAAGTGGCCGTCGTCGTCCATGAACTTGTAGATCACCGCGATGGGGAACCCGGCCGCCGGGTGCCGGCGCTGGAACCGGTCGACCCGCTCGGTCCACCTCATGGGCACAGCCTCCCGCGTCAGGCGGTAGGAAGGCGACATGACCGACTCCTCCCCGTCCCTCGCCGAGCTCGCCGCCGAGGAGGAGGAGCTGCAGTTCGCCGGCTTCACCAACGACGACGCCTGGGACCTCGGCTCGGCGCTGGTGGCGGCCGCGCGGCGGGACGGCGCCCCGGTGGCGGTCGACATCAGCCGGCACGGCCACCAGCTCTTCCACGCCTCGCTGCCGGGCACCAGCCCGGACAACGACTCGTGGATCCAGCGCAAGACCCGTGTCGTCCACCGCTTCGGGCACAGCAGCCTCTACGTGCGGCAGGCGTCGATCGAGCGCGGGACGACGTTCGAGGAGGAGTTCGGCCTCGACCCCGCCCTCTACGCGGCCCACGGCGGCGCGTTCCCCGTCGTCGTCCGCTCGGTGGGGCCGGTCGGCGCGGTCGTCGTCTCCGGGCTCCCTCAGCTCGAGGACCACCGCATGGTGGTCGCCGCGATCCGGGCGCACCTCGGCCGGTGAGCGGCGCCCGGCGCCCGTACCCCGGCCGGCCGGGACGGGTGCGGCGGACCTGGGCGCGCCACCCGCGGGCCGGGCTGGCCGCCAAGGCCGCCCTCGCCGCGGCACTGGCCTGGCACGTGGCGGTCCTGCTCCCCCTGGACCCGGCCCAGCAGTACCCGTACTACGCGCCGCTGGGCGCGGTGATCGCCACGTCCACGACGCTGAGCGGCTCCGTGCGCGGCTCCCTGCAGTCGGTCGCCGCGATCGCGCTCGGCGCCGCCCTCGCCCTCGGGGTCTCGGCCGTGCTCGGGGACGGCCTCGGGGCCCTGGCCGTGGTGACCGCCGCCAGCGTGCTGCTGGCAGGCTGGCGGCACCTGGGCAGCTCCGGCAGCTGGACGGCGACCTCGGCGCTGTTCGTGCTCGTCCTCGGCACGCAGGACTCCGGCTTCGTCGTGGCCTACACGGGGCTGACCGCCGTCGGGGCGGTCATCGGCCTCGCGGTCACCGCCGCCTTCCCGCCGTTGCCGCTCGCGCCGGCCGCCGAGCAGCTGCAGGCGCTGCGCGACACGCTGGCCGGCCAGCTCGAGGACCTCGCCGACGGGCTGCAGCAGGAGCACCCGCCGACCGAGGACGAGTGGCGGCAGCGCACGCACCGGATCGACCCGGTGCTCGCCCAGATGCGGGACGCGGTGCAGCAGGCCGCCGAGGCCCGCCGGGGCAACCGCCGGGCCCGCCACCACCGCGCCGCCGCGGAGGCCCAGTACCGCCAGGCACGGGCGCTGGAGCGGCTGAGCCTGATGGTCGAGCAGCTGACCCAGGTGATCGCCGAGACCGAGCGGGCCGACGTCGAGCGGGTCGCGCTCGGCCCGACGCTGCGCCCGCCCGCGGCCCGCACCCTCGCCGCGCTGGCCGCCGCGCTCCGCTCGGTGGAGGACGCGGCCGCCGACCCCGAGGCCCTGCACCGGACCGAGACCTGCCTGCACGAGTTCGCCGACGCCGTCCGGCAGGCGCGGGCCACCTCTGCCGACGACCTGTTCGTCGCCGGGGACGTCGTCCAGACCGTGCGCCGCTCGCTGGACGCCCTCCCCGCACGGGAGCCCGCCGGCCGGTAGCCGTCCTGGTGGCGAGTGCGCGCGTGGGGACGTGTCGCGGGTGCTGACCGGTCCACGCGCGCGCAAGGCCGCGAGGGTCAGCCCGCCGCCTTCCCCCCGGCCAGGCGCGGCAGCACCTCGGCACCGGCCGTGCCGGCCGCCGCGCAGCCGAGCACGACCAGCCAGGCCAGCGGGTCCAGCGGCGTGCAGCCGAAGAAGCGGCTGAGCCCCGGCGTCTGGACGACGGCGGCCAGGACGGCGAGCGAGCCCGCGGCGGTGACCAGCACCAGCGGGCTGCGCCGGCCGGCCCACGCGGTCTGCCCCAGCTGGGTGGTGATCAACGCGGCCAGGCCCATCGTCCCGGCCCGGCCGCGGAAGCCGGTGAGCCGCCCGGTGGCCCAGGCGGCGGTCGCGCCGGCGGTGGTGGCCGCCCCGCGCACCAGCACCATCCGCCGCACCTCCCGCGCGAAGCCCCGCTGCGGCCCGGCCTCGAGCACCGCGGCCAGCGGGTGGCCGGCCAGCGGGCCGTCGTCCCCGTCGGGTGCGGCGCCCCGGGGCGCGGCCACGGCGACGGCCAGCGCCGGGAACATGTCGGTGAGCAGGTTGACCAGCAGCAGCTGCCGCGTGTTGATCGGCGCCCGCCCGCCGAACGCGGTGCCGAGCACGGTGAACGCCACCTCGCCGGCGTTGCCGCCGACCAGCACCGAGACCGCGTCGCGCACGCGTGACCACATCGCCCGGCCCTCGCCGATCGCGTCGACCAGCCGGGTCAGGTCCAGGTCGGTGAGCACGAGGTCGGCAGCGGCGCGGGCGGCGGGTGACTCGGCCCCGGAGACCCCCACGCCGACGTCGGCCAGCCGGATCGCCGCGGCGTCGTTCACGCCGTCGCCGGTCATCGCCAGGGTCGCCCCGGCCCGGCGCAGCGCGGCGACCAGCGAGACCTTCTGCTCCGGTGACAGCCGGGCGAACACCGTCGTCTCGCGCACCATGCGGGCCCGCTCGGACTCCGAGGCGCGGGCGAACTGCGCGCCGGTCACGACCCGGTCGGCACCGGGGACGCCGGCCTGGGCGGCGATGGCGCGGGCGGTCTCCGGGTGGTCCCCGGTGGCCACGATCACCCGGACGCCGGCTGCCCGCAGCTGCTCGACCGCCGCGACCGAGGAGCCGCGCACCGTGTCGGCCAGCCCGACCAGCCCGCGCAGCGTGAGGTCGCGGGCCCCCTCCTCCAGGTCGCCCGCGCCGCCGTCCCACTCCCGGTCGGCGACGGCCAGCACCCGCAGCCCCTCGGCGGCGAGCTCCTGGACCCGCCCGGTGAGGTCCCCGGCGTCCCGGCAGCGGCCGGCCACCACCTCGGGCGCGCCCTTGACCACGAGCCGGCCCTCGCGCACGGCCGCGGAGAAGCCGCGACCGGCGGCGAACGGCAGGCTCTCCCCCGCGTCGCCGTCGGGGCACACACCGCGCTCCTCGGCGGCCTCCACGACCGCGCGGTCGGTCTCGTGCGCCCGGTCGTCGCCGTTGCCGACACCGGCCGCGACCAGCCGCAGCAGCCCGTCCTCGTCGAGCTCCCCGTCCAGGGGGGCCAGGCCGGCGACCCGCAGCCGGTTCTCCGTCAGCGTCCCGGTCTTGTCGAAGCAGACGGTGTCCACCCGGCCGAGGGCCTCGAGCACCCGGGCGCTGCGGACGACGGCGCCCCGCCGCGACAGCCGCCGGGCCGCGGCCTGCTGCGCCACGGTGGCCACCAGCGGCAGCCCCTCGGGCACCGCGGCGACCGCGACGGCCACGCCGTCCCGGACGGCGTCGCGCAGCGGGCGGCGCCACAGCACCCCGAGGGCGGCGACCACCGCGCCGCCGGCCAGGGTCAGCGGCAGCACCGAGCGGGTCAGCTCGCCCAGCCGGGCCTGCACGCCGGCGGGGGGCGCGGCGCCGCCGGCGGCCCGGGCCGCGCGGCCGGCCTGGGTGGCGTCGCCCACCGCGACGACGACGGCCCGGCCGCGCCCGGCCACCACGGTCGTGCCGTCGAAGAGCATGCAGGTGCGGTCGGCGACCTCGGCCCCCGGTGTGGCCGGCACCGACTTGCCCACCGACAGCGACTCCCCGGTCAGGTTGGACTCGTCGACCTCCAGGTCGACCGCCTCCAGCAGGCGGGCGTCGCAGGCGAGCACGTCACCGGGCTCGACCACGACGACGTCCGCGACCCGCAGCGCGCTGCCGGGCACCTCCTCACGGCCGTCGTCGGTCTCCCGGTGGACGACGACGTCCTGCTCGAGCAGCAGCGACTCCAGCGCCGTCTCCGCTCGCAGCCGCTGCAGGCCGCTGACCAGCGAGTTGGCGACGGTGACGCTGCCGACGAGGACGGCGTCGGTGGCCTCGCCGAGCAGCGCGGTGGCCGCGGCACCGGTGCCCAGGACGGGGGTCAGCGGGTCGGCCAGCTCGGCGGCGACGGTGCGGACGAACCGGGACGGCCCCCGCACCAGCGGGTGCGCCCGGACCCGGCGGAGGCGGACCGGGCGCGCGTCCTCCGCGGCCGGCAGCTCGGCCACGCGGCGCAGCACCTCGTCGGGGTCCAGCGCGTGCCAGGGCGTGTGCACCGTCGGGGGCGGGACCGGGCGGCCGGCGGCCCGGACGGCGGCCCAGGTGCCGCCCAGCATCGCGACGGTCGTGGCCGTCTTCCCGGGCGTGGTGGACCTGCGCTGCCCGTACCGCTCGCTGCCGACGGCGGCGAGCAGCCCGCCGAGGACGTTGCCGGTGAGCGCCGCCTGCACCGAGCGGCGGCTCACGGTGCGGGCCGCCGCCGTCGCCGCGACCACCCGGCAGGCGTCGGCCAGCCCCGGCCGGGTCACCAGGTCGGCGCCCCACGCCGGCGCGCGGCCGGGCCGGACGGGGGCGACGGCGACGTCGGCGGCCAGCAGGGCGGGGCCGTCGGTGTCGCTGACCAGGAGGACGCCGCGCCCGTCGTCCTGCAGCCGGCGCACCGTCTCGACCAGCGACTCGTCCGCCGGTGCCACCTCGTCGGCCGCCGCGGCCACCTCCCGCGTGCCGGCGTGCGCGGTGAGCACCAGCCGGGCGCCGGCCGTCGCGGCGGTGGTCAGCAGCGCCTCGGCGTGCGGGTCCAGCTCGCGGGCGACGGTCACCGTGCCCACCCGGCGCCGGCCCTCGTACAGCGGCCGGACCTCGGCCCCGGGCGCGTCCCCGGAGTCCCGGGACGGCCCGAGCCGCACGCCGTCGTCCGGCTCGTCGCCCTCGAGCGCGCCGACCAGCCGGGCGGCGGCCGTCCAGACCCGGGCGTCGTCCCACCCGTCGGCCTCCGCGGTGGCCTCCAGCACCACCGGCGGGCCGGTGCACAGCGCGTCCCCGTCGACCACGACGGTGTCCACCCGGTCCAGCCGCCGGTAGGCCGAGCCGTCCATCGGCAGCACGTCGCGGCGGCACAGCAGGAGGTCCAGCGTCGTGGTGAACGCCGCGCGCCCGTGGAAGGCGGCCTTCGGGTTCAGCGCCTTGAGCAGGTCGGCCGAGCGACCGGGACGCCCGGTGAGCGCCAGCAGGCCGAGCGCGGCGGCCAGCTCGGTGGGGGCCAGCCGCTCGGTGTAGGACTCGACCGGGCCGGGGGGCAGGGGGCACGGCCGCGGCCCCGGGGGCGTCAGCGGCTCCCGCTCGCCGTCGTCCGGCTCCGGGCGGCACAGCTCCCACTCGCGGCGCCGCCACACCTGCCGGTGGGCGCGCATCTCCAGGACCTCCTGGAACGCGGCGGCGGCGTTGAGCGCCGGCACCGTGGGGCTCTGGGTGAGCGCGTGCAGCAGCGCACTGACGCCGGAGAAGACCAGTTCGGTGCCCTTCGGGCCCACGCGCCGGTACAGCTCCCGCTTGAGCCACGTCTGGGACTCCAGCAGCGCGACGGCGAGGGTCGCGTGGCGGGTGAGCGCCGGGACCGGCAGCATCTTGCCCGCGTAGGCGACACCGACGGCCGCGAGGTCGAGGCCGGCCGCCACGAGCGCGGCCAGCAGCGGCTCCAGGTCGGCCGGGTGGTCCTCCCGCGCCGGGAGCAGGCCCTGCCCGCCGCGGGCCTTCTCGATGGCGGTCACCGTGCCGACGAGGTCCTCGGCGGTGACCCGCCGCTCGTCGAAGGCGACCAGGACCCGGCCGACGACGTCGTTGACGGTCGCCCACTCCACGCCCTCGAGCCGCTCGAGGTGCCGGCGCAGCGCGGAGCGGACCTCCGGGGTCTCCTGCGCATCCGGCGCCAGGAGCTCGACCTGGACCCGGCCCCGGTCGGCCCAGACCCGGCGGGTGTGCCGCGCCGGCGGGGGCTCGAGCATCCCGCGCGCGGCGTCCAGCAGGTCGTGCAGCCGCCCGTCGGGCAGCGGGTCGGCGCCGGTGACCAGGGTGCCGACGGCGCGGGTGCCCGTGACCGCGGCCGCGTGGGCGAGGGACAGCGACGAGCGGGCGGCCCCCTGCACCAGCCCGGCGGTGCCACCGACGAGCCCGGCCGTGACCCCCGCGCCGGCGACCACGCCGGCACCGGCCAGGGCCGCGGCTGCGCCGAGCGCGCCGCCGATCCGGCGTCTGAGGGCCATCGCTCCTCCGGAACTCGGTCTCCCGGAACAGGGTCCGGACGCTACGCCCGTCGGCGCGCGTCCGCGCCCCGGAGCGTCGTCATCCCGCGATGAGCCAGTCCACGGCCGCCACGGCCACCTCGTGCGGGACGGCGTGCCCGCCGGCGAACTCGCGGTAGGTGACGTCGTAGCCGTCGTCGCGGAGGGCCGGCACGATCCGCCGGCTGGTCCGCTCGACGGGCAGGACCTCGTCGGCGTCGCCGTGCGACACGAACACCGCCGGCCGCCCCTCCCGCGACGCCCCCGGCACGAAGCCCGGGGAGAAGGCGACCACCCGCGCGAACAGGTCGCCGTTGGCCAGGCCCAGCCCCAGCGCGTAGGAGGCGCCGTCGGAGAACCCGGCGACGGCGGTGCGCCCGGGGTCGACCGGCACGGTCGAGAAGACGCGGGTCAGGGCCCGGTCCAGCAGGGCGGCGTCCTCGCCGGAGCGGCCGGTGACCGCGTCCCACGTCGACCCGCGGGAGGCCGGCGCGAGGACCAGCAGGCCCCGCTCGTCGGCCAGGCCGCCGAGGATGCCCAGCCCGGTCTCGGCGTTCCCACCCGCGCCGTGCAGGGCGACCACGAGCGGCACCGCGCTGCCCGCTGGGAGCCCGGGCGGCACGTGCAGCAGTGGCGGCCGGTCGACCTCCGGGTCCAGCGGCTGCGTCCCCGGCGCGGGCGGCGCGGCGGGGAGCTCCGGCTGCGGGCGGGCGGTGAGCCGGGCGGCCGCGCCCGTGCTCCCGGGGGACCCCGGCAGCTGCAGACCGCAGCCGCCGAGGGCACCCGCACCGGCGAGCGCCGCGGCGGCGCCGAGCAGGCGCCGGCGGGTCCAGCCGGGGTCCGGGGACGCCACGTCAGCCGCCGTGCAGGGCCGCCCAGAAGGCCGCGCGGACGCCGTCGGCACCCCAGGCGTTGGGCTCGATGAGGGAGCAGAACCACAGGTCCCGCTGCTCCGGCCGGGCCTCGCGGCGCCGGGGGTCGCCCGCCGCCAGCCCGTGGCCGCGGAACAGCTCGGCGATCTCGGCCACCGCGGCGCCGTGCCGGGCCGCTCCCCGGCGCAGGGCGTCGTTGAGCTCGCCGATCAGCGCGACGGCGTCCGGCCAGGGCGGCAGGCCGAGCCGCGCCGCGTCGCCGGTGCCGTCACTGGGGTCGTACACCGTGCCCACGACGACCCGCCCGTCCGGGGCCAGGGCCTCGCCGATGGCGACCAGTGCCCGGTCGAGCGCGGCCGCGACCCGGGCGACGACCGCGCGGGCGGCCGCGGTGTCCCCGTAGGCGCCGAGGAGGTCGTTGCCGCCGATGGTCAGCGTGACCAGCGCGGGCCGGGCGGTCAGCGCGGCGAGCCGGGGCAGCTGCCGGTCCAGCAGCGTGCCGGTGGTCGCGCCGTCGGTCGCCAGCAGCGCGAACGCCGTCCCGGGCGCGGTGCTGCGCAGGTCGCGCCCGCGCCAGTCCGGGAAGTCGTCGTCCCGGTTGGCGTACAGCAGGCTGGCCCCGCCGCGGCCCGGGCCGCCGGAGTAGTCGTCGATCGAGATCGAGTCGCCGAGCGCGACGTACCCTCCAGCGCCGGTCACTCCGCCATGGTGCGCCAGGAGCCGGTCAGCCGCGCCCCGCCCGGCGCGCGGTCGCGCGGCGGGGCCCGTCCGTGCGCCCGGACCGGCGGCTCCCGGCGTCCTCGCGGCGGCGGGCCGGGGCCGCGCCCCGGCGGACCGGGGTCCCGCGCCGGGAGCCGCGCGCCGCGCAGGCCCGGCAGGTCGGGAACCGCGGGGCGACCGGCACACCGCAGTCGGCGCACCGGCCGGGCCCCGCCGCGGCGATCGCGCCGGGGAGCAGCTCGGTGATGCGGGCGGCACACCGCTGCTCGAGCCGGGCCGCGTCCTCGGCGGTGAGGCCCGCGACGCCCGGGGAGGACCGCAGCAGCGTCGCGGCGTCGCGCGCGGCAGCGGCCGCCTGCTCGAAGTCCTCCACCGGTCCCCGCCGCGGCAGGGCGGGCAGCACCGTCTGCGGCGGGACGCGGTACCCGGCACCGTGCAGCAGCGCGGCGCGGGCCAGGGTGAGCCAGCGGGTGCGGCGCGGCGGCTCGAAGTCGATGGGCAGGGTGACCAGCCGCCAGACGGTCTCCAGGTCGGTGCTCTCCCCGACCGGTCCCTCCAGCAGCGGCAGCAGCGCCTCGGCGCGCTCGACCAGCCCGCTGACGTCGTCCCCCGTCACCGCCTCGTGCCGGGTGGCCGTCCGGGCCCACCGCGCCCACCGCGCCAGGGCCTCGGGCAGGTCGGCCGGCGCCAGCGCGCCCAGGTCGTCGAGCTCCGGGCGGAGCCGGGGCGTGCGCCGGGGCAGGTCGCTGGTCACCGTGCCGCGGGCCACCGCGGCGCCGGCCGCGACGAGGGCGGCGTCCGGCCGCAGGCCCGGCACGCCGGTGAGCACGCCGACCGTGCCGTGGCCGGTGAGCAGGTAGCGGCCGGCCCGGCCGGCGATCTGCGCGGCCTCCCACGTGCGCAGCGGGCGACGCTCCGACCCGTCGAACTTGGTCGTCTCGGCGAACAGCACGGTCACCGCCGGCACGTTGATGCCGTGCCCGATGACGTCGGTGGTGACCAGGACGTCGAGCTCGCCGCGGGTGAACCGGTCGATCACCTGGCGGCGGGTGGCCGGGGGCAGGGCGCCGTAGAGGACGCCGGTGCGGCCCGGCCGCACCGCCTCCAGCACGGCCGCGGTGGCGTAGACGGCCTTGCGGGAGAAGGCGACGACCAGCGTCCGCGGCCGCACGCCCGCGGGCCGCACCGGCGCCCGGAGGACGTCGAGCCGGGACAGGCGTTCGTGGCGGACGACCTCGACGTCGGCGGCGTCGGCGACCAGCGGCTCGAGCACCGGCAGCGCCTCGGCGGCGGAGATCACCCGGATCTCGCGGTACTCGCCGGTGAGCAGCAGTCGCGCCCAGGTGTGCCCGCGGTCGGGGTCGGTGACCCAGTGCGCCTCGTCGAGGACCAGCAGCCCGCCGCGCGGCGGGGCCTTCTCGACGGTGCAGCACAGGACCGGCGCGGTGGGGTCGATCTGCTCCTCGCCGGTGGACAGGCCGACGGTGCCCGGCGGCAGCTGGGCCGACAGCCGGGCGTACGCCTCGTGGGCCAGCTGCCGCAGCGGGGCCGCGTAGGTCCCGGAGCCGGCGGCGGCGAGGGCGGCCAAGGCGTCGTGGGTCTTGCCGGAGTTGGTGGGGCCGAGGTGGAACACGACCCGCTGCGGCGGGGTGCCGCGCACCGGCAGCACCGGACCAGCGCCGGCGGGGAGCTCGTCCCCGGAGACGGTCCGGGGGTACGGGGAGGCAGGCAGGACGTCGTCCTTCGTCTGGTGCGGGAGGGGGGCCGGGCGCAGCGCCCTCGGCGGAGGGCCCGTCCGGGCCCGGGAGGGACAACAGCCGGGAGTCCGCGGGCATGCCCGGGGTGGGCGACATCGCCCCGTGTCCGCGGGCGGCCGCACCGCGGACCTGGCTACCGTGGTGGGGCAACGGCGGGCCGCACGCGAGGGGACAGGCAGTGGACACGGCGCTTCAGCACGGGGTCGTCCCCGCGCCCGGCCCGCGCTACGTGCACGACGCGCTGTTCTTCTCCACTCCTGACGAGCTGGCCGCCGCCACGGTTCCCTTCGTGCGGGCCGGCCTGGCCGCCGGGGACGCCGTGGTCGTCGCCGCCTCACCCGCCACCGCCGACGTCGTCCGGCAGGCCGTGGACGGCGACGAGCGGGTCCACCTGGTCGCCCGGGGCGCCGGCTACGCCCGGCGGACGCCCGCGGCGGTGACCGAGTTCCGGCGGCTGGCCGACGAGCTGTCCGCCGCCGGTGCGCCGCGCATCCGAGTGGTCGGCGAGACCGACTTCGGGCGCACCGAGCGCCAGTGGCTGGAGTGGCAGCGCTACGAGGCCGTCATCAACGACGCCCTGGGGCCCTGGCCGCTGTGGGGGCTGTGCGTCTTCGACACCACGCGGCTGCCCGACCAGGTGCTCGAGTCGGTCGCCCGGACCCACCCGACCGTCGTCGCCGGCCGGTCCCGTACGCCCAACCCCCGCTTCGTCGACCCCGCCGAGTACCTGCGCGGGCTGCCGGTGCCGGCGGAGCCGCTGCAGGCCGGCGCCCCGCGGCTGGCCGTGGACGACGTCGCCGACCCGATCGCGCTGCGGCACGCCGTCGCCGCCGAGCTGGCCGCCGTCGGCGGTGCGCGCGAGGTGGTCGAGGACTTCCTCCTGGCCGTCGACGAGATGACGTCCAACGCCATCCGGCACGGCGCGCCGCCGGTGGGCCTGCGGCTGTGGACGTCGGCCGACCGGGTCGTGTGCACCGTCACCGACCACGGCCCGGGCCTGGACACCCCGTTCGCCGGCTACGGCCCGGCCCACGGCGAGGACCTCTCCCGCGGCGGCATGGGGGTGTGGCTGGCCCGCCAGCTGTGCGACCACGTCGACATCAGCTCCGGCCCGGACGGCGTCACGGTGCGGTTGACGACCGCGCTGCGCTAGGGCGCGCCTGGGAGACTGTCGGCGTGCAGCCTGCCTCGCAGTACAGCGTCCTGGAGTACACGCTGGCCGACGACTACCTGGAGCGCCGGGAGGCGCTGCGGGCCGAGCACCTGGCGCTCCTCCGAGCGGCTCACGAGCGTGGGGAGCTGCTGATGGCCGGTGCGCTGCCCGACCCGTACGACCGCGCGCTGCTGGTGTGGACGGCGCCGCGCGAGGTGGTGGAGCGCTTCGTCGAGTCCGACCCCTACGTCGTCCAGGGACTGGTGACCGGCTGGACCATCCGGCCGTGGGCCGTCGTGGTCGGCTGACGCAGCCGGGAGCCCGCCCCGGTCACGTCGTCATCGGGGCTGCACCAGGATCTTGACGTTCTCCTCCTTGTTGTCGATCAGCTCGCGGAACCCCTGCTCGACGATGTCGTCGAGGCCGATCCGCCCGGTGATGAACGGGAACGGGTCGACCCGGCCGGAGGCCACCATCTCGATCGTCGCCGGGTGGTCGTGGGCGTAGGCGAGACTGCCCAGCACGCTGACCTCGCGGAACACCAGGTCGTTCATCGCGACCCGGGCCTCGTGCCCCCAGATCGCCACGTTGACGCAGGTGCCGCCGGCACGGGTGGAGCGGATGGCCGTCGCCAGCACCTGGTCGACGCCGGCGCACTCGAAGGTGACGTCGGCGCCGCGGCCCTTCGTCAGCTCCTCGACGGCCTCGACGACGTCGACCGACCGCGGGTCGAGCACGGTGGCCGCGCCGGCGCCCGCGGCCTTCTGCTTGCGCGCCTCGGCGGGCTCCACCACGAGCACCTGCTCCACGCCGGCGGCGGTCAGCGCCGCGGTGGTCACCAGCCCGATGGGGCCGGCCCCGAACACCACCGCCGCGTGTCCCGGCCGGGCGCCGGAGAGCCGGACGGCGTGGTGGGCGACGGCGAGCGGCTCGACGAGCGCCCCGACGTCCGTGCCGAGGTCGCCGAGCGGGTGGATCCAGCGCCGCTCGGCCACGACGTACCGGGAGAAGCCCCCGCCGCCGCCGGAGAGCCCCACGAAGCCGAGGGTGCGGCAGACGTTGTAGCGCCCCTGCTGGCAGGCGTCGCAGCGACCGCAGACGACGTAGGGCTCCACGACCACCCGGTCGCCCGCCCGCACGTCGTCCACCCCGGGGCCGACCTCCGCCACCACGCCGGCGAACTCGTGGCCGAGGGTCACCGGCACGCCCTCGCCGGTCAGCGGGTGCGGCGCCTCGGCCGTCGGCACGAAGATCGGGCCCTCGAGGTACTCGTGCAGGTCGGTGCCGCAGATGCCGCACCACTCGACCTCGACGGCGACCGTGCCGGGGCGCACCTGAGGGTCCGGGACCTCCTCGACCCGGATGTCGCCGCGACCGTGGAACCGGGCTGCCCTCATGGCGTCGTCTCCGTCCGTCGGTGGACCTCCGCGCGGGAGGCTGCCGACAGGACACCGCGAGGCGCCCGGTCCCCGGGAGCGTTGCAGCCGGTTGCACCCGGCCACCTGGCTCGGCGGCCCCGTCCCGGGCACCGCCCTGAGCCTGCGACGGGCGAGGGGTCCTCAGTCGGGCAGCAGCCGGCGCAGCACGCCCTTGGCCGTCGCCCCGACGCGATAGGACTGCACCAGCCACGAGTTGCAGACGATGTTCGCGCCGGCCAGCGCGGGCACGAGGAACTGCGTCACCCGCTGCCGGCTCTGCCACTTGGCGATCTCCGGCGGGGTGTTCTGGGTCGGCAGGGTGGCGTCCTTGACCTCCACCTGCTCGCCGCGGCGCGCGGCCTCCTCGGCGGCCTTGCCGATGCGGCTGCCGCTGTAGGCGGCATAGGCGGTGGCGCCCGCGCCGGCCACGGCCAGCCCGGCCTTGAGCGCCCCCACGGTTCCGAAGCCCTTCTGCAGGGCGATCCGCCGGCCGCCGACCTGGGTGAGCCGCAGCCCGGCCAGCAGCGTGGCGGCGATGCCGCCGAACTGCGCGGGCTGGTACCGGCTCCACGCGGACGCGGCCACCCGGATGCGGTCGAGGCCCTGGGAGAGGTCCTGGCCGGACTTGTTCACGCCGGCGATGCCCATCACCGCGCCGCCGAACCACAGGGCCGAGCCCAGGTCGTGTACCGCCTGCGCCACGACGTGGTTGTCGCTGCTGGACGTCATCGTTCCTCCTCCGGTCGGGTCCCCCGTGCGAGTGGCCGCCCCTACCCGGACCCGCGCCCGGGTAACGGGACACGCCCGCCGACCTCGGCGACACGCCGCGGGAGTGTCGGCCGGGGATGGGAGCGGTCACCGGTGGGTATGCAGCGCCGTGCGGCCGAGGTTCGGACAGTCGGACCGGCCGGAGTCCCCCGCGGAGCACCCCATGGCACCCGCCGTCGTCCCCCTGCCCGAGCTCGACCGGCGCATCGTCGAGGCCCACCGCGACCTCGGCGCGGCCCGCTCGGCGTTCGCGCGCGCCCCCAGCGGTGCGGCGGTCACCGCGTGCCAGACCGCCGAGGCCCGGCTCAACGAGCTGCTCGACGCGCGCCTCGACAGCATGACCGCCGCTCACCGGGCGCGCGCGGCGTGAGCCCGGGACCGGCCCCCCACCGGGTGCCTGCTCGCGCGCGCGGCGGGTGAGG
Organism: Geodermatophilus sp. SYSU D00779; assembly: GCF_054050595.1. Classification (NCBI taxonomy): domain Bacteria; kingdom Bacillati; phylum Actinomycetota; class Actinomycetes; order Geodermatophilales; family Geodermatophilaceae; genus Geodermatophilus; species Geodermatophilus sp. SYSU D00779. The sequence continues at coordinate 143,401 of NZ_JBJGZQ010000001.1, read as the reverse complement.
GAGGCTGGAGCATGCGGCCGTGCCTCTCCTCGGGGACGGCGTGGCCGGAGGACGGCCGGCGGGAAGGGCCCGCCGGCGACGAGCAGTGCAGGAGCACGTGGATGCCGCAGGGCACGGTCAAGTGGTTCAACGCCGAGAAGGGATTCGGGTTCATCGCACCCGACGACGGAGGGCGTGACGTGTTCGTCCACTTCTCCGCGATCGCCGACGAGGGCGGGTTCCGCAGTCTCGACGAGGGCCAGCAGGTGGAGTTCGAGGCCAGTGAGGGCCAGCGCGGCCCGCAGGCCGACTCGGTGCGGCCGGTCGGCGGCGCCCCCCGCCGCCAGCAGGAGCGCGGGCGCGACGACCGGGGCCGCGGGCGGGACGACGACCGGGACTGGGGCCGCGGCGGCGACCGCGGGCGCGAGGGCGGCCGCCCGTCGCGCGGCGGGCGCGCCACCGGCACGGTCTCCTGGTTCGACGCCGACAAGGGCTTCGGGTTCATCCAGCCCGACGACGGCGGGCCGGACGTGTTCGTGCACTTCTCGGCGATCGCCGACCGCGGCGGCTACCGCAGCCTCGACGAGGGGCAGCGCGTCGAGTTCGACGTCACCCAGGGCCAGCGCGGTCCGCAGGCCGAGGACGTGCGGTCGGCCGAGCGGAGCGACGGCCCACGGGACGCCGGCCCGCGCGGCGGTGGGTACCGCGACCGGGACGGCGGTGGGTACCGCGACTCGGGCGGCTACCAGGACCGGGACCGCGGCGGCTACCGCGACGGCGGCCGGGACGCCGGGCGCGGCGGGGCCGGTGCGGGGCGCCGTCCCTCGGGCGGCGGCCGGGCCAACGGCACGGTGAAGTGGTTCAACGCGGAGAAGGGCTTCGGGTTCATCGAGCCCGACGACGGCGGGCCGGACGTGTTCGTGCACTTCTCGGCGATCGCCGACCGCGGCGGCTACCGCAGCCTCGACGAGGGGCAGCGGGTCGAGTTCGAGGCCAGCGAGGGCCAGCGCGGCCCGCAGGCCGACCGGGTCGACCCGGCCTGATGTAGGACCCCGTCCTCCCCGCCCCTCGCACGCTCGGGCGGTGCCCTGGACGGGGCCTGCGCCGGCGCCGCACCCCCCGGGTGCGGCGCCGGCGCAGGCCCGGCGTCAGAGCTGCCGGACGTCGGCCTCCACGGCCTCGAAGGCCTTGCGCGCGGCGATGAGCACCGGGTCCCAGACGGGCGAGAACGGCGGGGCGTAGGAGAGGTCGAGGGAGAGGATCTCGTCGACGCCCATCTCGTTCCAGATGCAGATGGCCAGCGCGTCGACGCGCTTGGCCGCCGCCTCCCGGCCGACGACCTGGGCGCCGAGCAGCCGGCCGCTGCGCCGCTCAGCGATCATCTTGAGCCGGATCGGCTGCGCGCCCGGGAAGTAGCCGGCCTTGGTGGTCGAGTCGACGACGGCGGTGACGAACTGGTACCCGGCCGCCTCGGCCTCGGCGGTGGACAGCCCGGTGCGGGCCGCCTCCAGCTCGCAGATCCGGGTGATCGCGGTGCCGATGACGCCGGGGAAGGTCGCGTAGCCGCCGCCGATGTTGATCCCGGCCACCCGGCCCTGCTTGTTGGCGTGCGTGCCCAGGGCGACCACCACCCGCTGGCCGGAGAGCCGGTGCACCGACTCGACGCAGTCGCCGGCGGCCCACACGCCCTCGACCTTGGTGCGCATCCCCGTGTCGACCGCGATGCCACCGGAGGTGCCGAGCGGGATGCCGGCCTGCTCCGCCAGCCGGACCGCCGGCCGGACGCCGAGGCCGAGCACCACCAGGTCGGCGGGCAGCTCCCGGCCGCTGGCGGTCACCACCGCCCGGGCCCGGCCGCCGGCGTCGGTCTCGATCGCGGCGACGGCGTCGGAGAGGACCAGCTCGATGTCCTCCTTGCGCACGGCCTCGGCGATGAACTCCCCGACGTCGGGGTCGAAGGTGCCGACCGGCGTCGCCGACATGTCCACGACGGTCACGTCCAGCCCGCGGATCCGGCAGGCCTCGGCGATCTCCAGGCCGATGTAGCCCCCACCGACGACGACCACGCGTCGCACGTCCCCGCTCTCGAGCGCGGCCCGCAGCGCCGCGCCGTCGTCCAGCGTCTGGACGCCGTGGACCCCGGTCGCGTCGATGCCGGGCACCGGCGGGCGCATGGGGACGCTGCCGGTGGCGTACACCAGGTCGTCGAACTCCTCCGTGCCGCTGCCACCGTCCTCCAGGCCGCGCCAGTGGACGACGCGCCGGTCGAGGTCGATGCCGACGACCTCGGTCCGCATCCGGACGTCGATACCCATCGCCCGGTGCTGCTCCGGCGTGCGGGCGACGAGGTCGGCCTCCGAGTCGACGGCGTCGCTGATCCAGTACGGGATGCCGCACGCGGAGTACGACGTCGCCCGCCCCCGCTCGAACATGACGACGTCGAGCTCCGGACACCGCTTCTTCGCCTGCGACGCCGCGCTGCCGCCCGCGGCGTCCCCACCGATCACCACCACGCGTCTGCCCACGTCCCGGACGCTAGGGGACCCGGTGCGCGTCCGCCGGTCCACGGCGGGGCAGCCCGGGACTAGCGTCGGTCCATGACCGTCCCGCCGCCTCCCGGTCCGCAACCCCCGTCACCGACGCCGTCGCCCGTGGACCCCGTGCCGCCGCCCGAGCCGGCTCCCTTCCCCGTGCCGGGTCCCGCCGACCCGTCGGCGCCGCCGCCGTCCGGACCGCAGCCCGTCTGACCCCGTCCGACGCGGTCGTCGCCGAGCAGCTGCGGCTCGCCGCCGAGCACCCCCCCGGCCTGGCGGCCCGGGGGGTGGCCCCCGGCCGTGGCCGCCGCCGCCGTCGTCTCGGCCGGCGACGTCGGCCCCGCCTGGGCGGCCGCGGTGCTGACGCGCGGGGAACGGGTCCTGGCCACGGAGGTGGTGGCCGGCGTGGTCCGGGTGCCCTACGAACCCGGGTCGCTGGTCGCCCGGGAGGGGCCGTTGCTGGCCGCCGCGGTCGGCGGGCTGCACCTGCGGCCGGACGTCCTCCTGCTGGCCGCGGCCGGCCAGGACCACCCGCGGCGGGCCGGCCTCGCGCTGCACCTCGGCGCGGACCTGGACCTGCCCACGGTCGGCGTCACCGACCGCCCCCTCCTCGCCGTCGGTCCCCCGCCCGGCCCTGCGCGGGGCGACACGTCACCGCTCCGGCTGGACGGTGCCGAGGTGGCCCGCTGGGTGCGCACGGCGGCCGGCGCGCGCCCGGTCGTGGCGCACGCCGCCTGGCGCACCGCCGCGGACGTCGCGGCTGGGGTCGTCCTCGCCTCGTCGTCCGGGGTGCGGACCCCGCTGCCCCTCCGGGAGGCCCGCCGCCTCGCCCGGGACGGACGCGGCCCGCCGTGGGCAGCCCTGACGCCGTGCCGGTGCCGTTCCCGGGACACGGGGGTCCGCCCGCGGGCGGAGAGGGGGTCCAGCGGGCCGAGGAGCCCCGGTCGGTCGGGGACGGGCGAGCGGAGGCCGGCGTACCTCCTCGGGATGCACCAGGCGGAGCGCGCCCTGCCGTCTCCGCCCGGCCGGGAGGCCCCTCCGGCGAGGGGTCCTGGCAGGGTCGTCGCGACGCCGTCGTCCGCACGGGGCCCGGCGGACCGGAGCGGGGAGGACGGCGGCGTGGTGGGCGGCGGAGACGGCTCGGCGGAGCAGAGCAGGAGCTGGCGGGACGGGCTGCGCGACGGGGCGCCCTACGGCGCCGCGGCGTTCGTGCTGGCGGTGTCGTTCGGGGTGGTGGCCACCGACGCCGGGATGCCCGCGATCGCCGCGATCGTGATGTCGGCGCTCGTCTACTCGGGCTCGGGGCAGTTCGCCGCGCTGGGCGTCGCAGGCTCCGGCGGGGGCGTCGGTGCCGCGGTCGGGACCGCCACCCTGGTCAGTTCCCGGTTCCTGCCGATGGGGTTCGCACTCGGACCCTCGCTGCGCGGCAGCCGGCTGCGCCGCGCGCTCGAGGCCCAGGCGACGGTGGACGCGTCCTGGGCGATGGCCGCCCGCGGCGACGGCCGGTACGACCGCGAGTACCTCTTCGGCCACTCCGCGGCGCAGTACGTCCCGTGGGTGGCCGGCACGGTCGTCGGGGTCTTCGTGCCGGTGCTCGACACCCGTGCCCTCGGCCTGGACGCCGTCTTCCCGGCGTTCTTCCTCGCGCTGCTCGCGGCGGAGGTCCGCGACCGGCTGCGACTGGGCGTGGCCCTGGCCGGCGCCGGGGTCGCGCTGGCCCTCGTGCCGGTCGCCCCACCGGGCCTACCGGTCCTGGCCGCGAGCGCCGTGGCACTCGTCGGGCTGCGGGGGCCGCGGTGAGCCCGTCGGCCTGGTGGCTGCTCATCGGCCTGTGCGTGCTGACGACCGCGCTCACCCGCGGGGCGGGCCCGGCCGCGACGGGCGGGCGGGAGCTCCCCGCGCCCGCGGTGCGGGTCGTCGTCCTGCTGTCCTCGGCGCTGCTGGCCGCGCTCGTCGTCACCTCCGCGCTGGCCGACGGCACCGAGCTGCGCGTCGGGGCGGACACCGCCGGCGCAGCGACCGCCGGCGTGCTGCTGTGGCGGCGGGCGCACCTGCTCGTCGTCGTCCTGGGAGCCGCCGCGGTCACTGCTGGCCTGCGCGCACTGGGTGTGGACTGAGCCGAGCGGCCGGGCTCAGGCCCCGGAGCCCCGTGGCACCGGTCGGACCTCCCGGGCGCCGCTGAGCTGGTGCCCGGCCTCGCACACGAGCACCTGGTGCACCGGCTCGCCGCAGTCGCGGTGCCGCAGCTCGAGGGCGACGTCGCCGTCCTCGGCCAGGTACTGGTCCCCCCACCTCATCAGGGCCACCAGGACCGGGTGCAGGTCGACGCCCTTCTGCGTCAGCCGGTACTCGTGGCGCTGCCGCTCCCCCTCCGCCTGGTACGGGACCCGCCGCAGGACACCCTGCTCCACCAACGTGTTGAGCCGGTCCGTGAGCACGGCCCTGGGCGCGCCGAGCACGCGCTGGAAGTCGGCGAACCGGCGCACCCCGAGGAACGCCTCGCGCAGGACCAGCAGGCTCCACTTCTCGCCGATGACGGCCAGCGTGCCCGCGACCGAGCACCGCGACCGGTCCCACAGCGCCTCGCTCACGACCCCAGCATATCCGGCTGAGTTCACTTGACGAACTGCCTCGGCAAGAGCAGAGTTCGCTCCGCGAACTCAGGGAGGCCGAGATGGATCTGCCCGTGACGACCAGGCCGGTGCGGCCGGACGACGCCCCGCTGTTCCGCCGGCTGTGGGACCGGCTCTCCCCGGAGACGGTCTACCGGCGCTTCCACGCACCGCTGCGCTCCCCGCCGGCGGACGTCCACCGGCTGGTCGAGGTCGACCACGACCTGCGTGAGGCGCTCGTCGCCGTCGTCGGCGGCGAGGTGATCGGGGTGGCGCGCTACGACCGCTCCTCCGCCGACCCCGCGACCGCCGAGGTCGCCGTGGTCGTCGAGGACGCCTGGCAGGGCGTCGGCGTCGGCCGCCAGCTGCTCGGCGAGCTGACCGAGCTGGCCGGACGCCGCGGCGTCCGCAGCCTCACCGCCGACGTCCAGGCCGACAACGACCGCGTGGTCGGGCTGGTCCACCGGCTCCTCCCCGGCGCTCGGCTCACCCCCGAGCACGGCGTCTACGCCGTGCACAGCCCCCTTCCCGGCGCGACGGTGCCCGCCGCCGCCTGACCCGAGAGGACCTCCCGTGTCCCGTCTGCGCACCGCCATCGCCGAACGCCGCCGCACCCGCGCCCGCCTGCGCGAGGACCGCGCCTTCGAGCGGCTGCTCGCCCGCGCCCCGACCGTCGAGTCCGCGCACGAGCTGCGCGCCATCTCGACCCGCCGCTGACGGCCGACGGTCAGCCGGCGAGCGCCGCCTCCCGCAGCTGCCCGTAGAGCCGGGCCAGGTCGGGCAGCTGGTGGTGGGCGTTCAGCCCGCTCGGGTTGGGGACCACCCAGGTCGCCGCGCCGCCGACCCGCTCGGGCTGGAGCCCGATCGTCGCGCGCGGCCGGTCGAAGCCGATCCGGTAGGCCGTGATGCCGAGGACGGCGAGCACCCGCGGCCGGTACCGCGCCACCAGCTCGCCCAGCGCCACGGCTCCGGCCCGCAGCTCCTCGGGGGACAGCTCCGCGGCGGTCCGGGTCGGGCGGTCGGCCACGTTGGTCACCCCGAGGCCGTGGTCGAGCAGCTGCACGTCCTCCTCGGGCCGCAGCAGCCGCGGGGTGAGGCCCGCCCGGTGGATCGCCGGCCAGAAGCGGTTGCCCGGGCGGGCGAAGTGGTGCCCGCGCTCGGCCGACAGCAGCGACGGGTTGATGCCGCAGAAGAGGACGTCGAGGCCGGGGGCGATGACGTCGCGCAGCGGCTTCACCGGGCCGCCGTGACCGCGGCGACCACCGCGGGGTAGGCGGCGTCGGCGGCGGCACGCAGTTCGTCGTCGGTGCGGTCCTGCACCGGGTGCGGCACGAGGACGGCGGGAGCCGGGAACCCGAGGGCCCGGCCCTGGACGAGCGCGGCCTCGGCGAAGGCCTCGCTGGCGAGGAAGACCCCCACCACGCCGCGGCGCTCGAGGTCGGCGATGTCGTGCACACTGCACGACGTGCACGAGCCCTAGTCGGCGAGCGCCTCGATGACCACCTCGCAGTGCTCGGCGATCTCGTGCCGGAGGTCCACGGGGGCGGGCCGGGCGAAGGTCGGCTTGCGGTACCGGAGCACCCGCACCCCGTCTGCCCGCAGCAGCTCCTCCAGCCGGTCCAGGACGACGTCCCCGCGGGCCTTGCTGATGTCGAGCAGGCCGACGGTCCGGCCGCGCAGCGCGTCGGGCCGGGGCAGCAGCTCCCGCGTCGCCGGCCTGCGCTCGCCGGTCGGGTCCAGGACGGTCCTCACCCGCGCACCTCCCTCGTCACGGGGACGCTCCCCGTCTCGCCGGACACCCACCCACCGATGATCGCGCTGAACAGACCGGCGTCCCCGCCGGCGTGCGTCACGAGCAGCCCGCCCGGGCGGAACTTCGGCAGCCGCTCGGCCCCGACCCCGGGTGGCAGCCCCTCGGCCATGCCCCCCGCTCCCCGCACCAGCTCGCCGGCCGGCAGCTGGAGCAGCCCGTCGAGCTCGGTGAGCAGCCGCGCCCGGTCCCAGCCCGCCTCGCGGAACACCCGGCCGTGCTCCGGGGAGACGACCAGCATGGCGTCGAAGGCCATCGGCAGCTTGGGGTGGGCGTTCACCCGCAGGCAGGCGGCGAAGCTGCGGGCCAGCGACTCCGGGTCGCGGCTGAGCTGGTCGACCACCGGTTGCACCCCGGCGCCGGCGAACAGGGTGACCGCGTCCCCGGGCACACCGCGGTCGGCGGCCAGGGGGGCGAAGGGGCTGTCCTCCTCCCGCTCGGCGAAGCAGGAGGTGTACTTGCCGGGGTTGCCGAGCGTGGCCCGGTCCACCTCCCCGGGCCGGCCGCCGCCGACGTTGCGGACGACGAGCTGCAGCGCCCGGCCGATCGTGGCGTTGGCCCGGTTGCCCTGGCCGAGGGCGTTGACCCCGCTGTTCATGCCCACCCGCCGGGCGACCGGGCCGTTGACCACCACGACCGGGCCGGAGAAGTAGGTGGTGGCGAGCAGCCCGTGGAGGGCGAACTCCTCGGCGCAGGCGGCCTCCACCGCGGCGAGCACCACCGGCAGGTGCTCGGGGAGGCACCCGGCCATCACCGCGTTGACCGCGACCTTCTCCACGGTGCACGCCACGAGGTCCGGCGGGACGACGGCGACCACCTCACGCGGGTCCCGCGTCGTCCCCCGCAGCAGCCGCAGGACCCGCTCCGGCGTCGGCGGAACGACGGGCAGCCCGTCGGTCCAGCCGCGGTCGAACAGCGCCTCGTGCTCGTCCTCGAGGTCGGCCAGCGCCACCCGCCGGCTGGCCAGCCCGTCGCCGTAGCGGGCCTCCAGCTCGTCCACCCGGGAGGGGTCCACCGACAGGGACCCGCAGCCGGGCCGGTGCTCGGGCAGCCCGGGACCGAGCCCGGCGGCCCCGGTCAGCTGCTGCCACTGCTCCCGGCTCCACCCCACGACGCGGCCCGTCTCCCGACCGCCCTCGACGCGCAGCAGCGTCGGCACGGTCTCGATGCCCAGCCGGTACGACAGCTCCAGACCGGTGTCGTCGCCGTCGAACCAGTCCGGGTCGTCCTGGCACCACACCGCGGCACCGAGGCCACGCAGCACCGGCTCCACGAGGGTGCACGTCGGGCAGTCCCGCTTGACGACGGCGACCAGTCCGTCGGGCAGCTGCACGTCTGCTGACGCTAGCCCCAGCGGCGGGCCCGGACGACCGGGGAGCGGGAGACCAGGGCTCCTGCACAGCGCACACTGGCCGGCATGACCGAGGGTGCCGACGCGGACTTCCGCCGCTTCGTCGCCGCCGAGCGCGACGGCCTGCTCGCCGAGGCACTCCGGCTGACCGGTGACCCCGACCGCGCCGAGGACGCCGTCCAGCGCGCCCTGGCCCGCACCCGGCGGCAGTGGGGACGACGTGGCACCGATCCCGCGACCACCGCCGCCGACGCCCTGCACGCCGCCGCGTCGCCGCGCGGGGACGGGCAGGTCCTCGAGTCGCTCGACGACCGCCCCCGGCCCGCACCCGTCCCGCCCGCGCGCTGGCGCCTGGACGCCGACGCGGCCGCCACCGACGCCCTCGACCGTGCCCGCCGGCAGCGCCGGGTCCGCACCGCCGGTATCGCCGCCGCGGCCGCCGTCACCGTGGCCGCCGCCGCGCTGGTGGTCCCGCAGCCGACCACGGAGCCGCCCGACGCGGCGGCCACCCAGCAGCAGGCCGCCGACGTCCCCGTGCTCACCGAGCCCACCCGCGGCTCGCTCGCCGGCGACGCCGCCTTCGTCGAGGCCGCGCGCCGCGCCGACTGGGGCCCGCTGACCCCGCCCCCGGTCGAGGAGCGCCGCGTCGTCCTCGCCACCGACACCCCCGACGGCCGGGTCGTCCTGCTCGCCGGCACGGTCGACGAGGACGTCCGCGGCGTCTGGCTCACCGGCCCGGTGGGCGCACCGCCCGAGCAGCTCACCCGCCACGTCCCGCAGAACCTCGGCCCGTACCGGCCGGCGTCGCTGCTGCTGGGCGGCCCCGGCCCGGCGACCGTCGTCGTCCTCACCGCCCCCGGCGACCAGGTCGAGGTCTCCCCCCGGCTGCAGGTCGGCCCGCGCGGCACGGTCGGCCGCAGCTACGAGCCGGTCCCGGCGGACGACGGCCTCGCGGTCACCGGGGTGCCGACGACGACCGGTGGTGCCGGCACCAGCGTCCGCGTACTGCGCGACGGGCAGCCGGTCTACCGCGCGGGCGTTCCCGGCACCGCGCTCCCCGCCGGCCCCGCCGACGTCCCACCCCTGGAGCCGCTGCGCCCGGCGACCACCCGCCCGGCCGACCGGCTGGTGACCGAGGCACTCACCGACATCGCCGTCCCGCTGGGCGCCGAGCCCGCCGAGCTGCAGCCGCAGCTGCTCTGGTCGGGCAGCCTGCCGATGCCCGAGGTGTCAGGCAGCGTCGCCGTCGTCGTGGGTCGCAGCCCCGGCGGCGGGCTCGTCGTCACCACCCGGGCCGGGCAGCTCGGCAGCACCGGGGCCGGGCGCACCGTGCCGTGCGGCGTGCACACCCCGCCGGGCACCACCGACGTCGCCGGGCTCGTCGTGGCGCGGGTCTGCGACCTCTCCTCCCCCGAGACCGAGCCGTCCGACGCCGGCCGCTGGCTGGTCGTCACCGCGCCCGCCCCGGCCACGGCCGCCGCCGTCCTGGACGAGCGCGGCGGCGTGCTCGCCACCGTCCCGCTGCCCGACGGCAGCGGGGTCGCCCTCCTCCCGACCGGCGCCCGCGAGGTGCGCACCCTCGACGCGTCCGGCCGGGCGCTGGCCGAGGTGCCGATCAGCGCCGTCGCCACCGAGCCGTTCGGCGACTACGGCTCCGGCGAGGTCCGCTAGGACCGCAGCGCTGAGTTCGCCGGCGTCCACCGGTCCACCCCTCGACCGAGTCGACCGACCCACCGGGAGCCAGACATGGGCCTCGTCCACATCGAGCTGTTCGCGACCCTCGACCTCGTCGGGCAGGCACCCGGCGGCCCCGACGAGGACCCGGTGGGGTTCCCGTTCGGCGGCTGGCAGGCGCCCCTGCTCGACGAGGTCTCCGGGGCGCAGGTCGGCGCCGCGTACGAGGGCACGGACGCCCTCCTGCTCGGCCGGCGGACCTATGACATCTTCGCCGCCTACTGGCCGCACCAGGAGGGCGGCCAGGACGACGACATCGCCACGCTCTTCAACCGCGTCCCGAAGTACGTGGCCTCCCGCGGCACCCCCGACCTCTCGTGGGCCGGGTCCACGCAGCTCGGCCCGGACCTGGCCGGCGCGGTGCGCGAGATCCGCGACCGGCACGAGCACGTGAAGGTCGTCGGGAGCCTGGACCTGGTGCAGACCCTCCTGCGCGAGAAGCTGTTCGACCGTCTCGACCTCTGGGTGCACCCGATCGTGCTCGGCGTCGGGAAGAAGGTGTTCGACGGCGGCGCGGTGCCCACGAACGTCACCCTCCTCGAACCGCCGGTGGCCAGCCCGACGGGCACCGTGTACCTGCGCTACGGGCTCGCCGAGGGCACGCCCGGGACGGGGGACATGACCGCACCCGACCGCGGTGTCGGGCGCGACGACTGACGCCGCACCGCGCCAGGGCCGTCCCGACCATGTTCCACAGCGCGGAGAACGGCAAAGCGACCTCCACCCGGACTTGCTTGTCCTCCTCCAGGTCGATGTCGAGCCCCGGACTACTGGTCCAATCCATCCGGCCCGTCACCGTGTGCCTGCCCGAGGGCAGAGGGATTTCGGCAGACTGCCCTGCTTCAGTCCAGCCACCCGACGGCGTCGATGTCGACCCAGAGTCGACGCAGAATGCCCCCACTGTCATGAGGACGCTCTACGCGGAGACTTGCCACGGGCGCGGAACCTACGTCGTCACAGAGCCGCCCGCGTCCCCATCTGGGGCCAGCCGTGGTGGGCACCGGCTCGGGAGCTGCACTTCAGGTGAACCGGGCCGGTGTCCCGGAGCGGCCCACTGTGGGACACTCAGCCCTTAGCCTGGCCGCGCCCGAACTCAGCATCCCCGAACCCACGGTGCGTCGACACCACGGCCCGCTGGCCCATGGACCCTGCCATGAGTTTGCGTCGCGAGGTCCGGACCAGGGGGATAGGACTCCCCGTATTCGCCGTATCACGAAGCCACACGGGAGCTTGGCCGGGCGCGTCCAACCACCTGGCCCGCCTCGTTGGCCTCGACGCCCTTGTTCCATCCTCGGAGCCGGACCAGAGATGCTGAAGGTTGCAGGAGACCGCCACTGCCCTGCATGCTCTCCGGGTGTCCGTCGCGGCGCGTGGAGTGACGCGCACCCCGCTCGGTTCGAGACTTCCACTTCTGAGCTACGGAGCTTCTACTCTCCGTTAACGGTCCATCATGGTTCTCGTGTTGGCAAGTTCGCTTGTTGGCCGGAGGGGGCATTGATGACAGCCAGCGCAGCGCAGACCTGGGTCGGACTGCTGGGCACCGTTACGGCAGCAATCTTAGGCCTATTCAAGTATTTCAACTATAAGACCAAAAAGGATCAGAAGGCGGCGGTTGGCCTGGCCTTCTCATCCACTATAGACGCGCTCTCGTCAGACAACGCAACGAGGTGCATGGCCGCTGCGGTTCTGCTCCGGCGGTTCTTTGACCCAAGAGCCGAGCAAGGTGGCGCGGGCGCACCATATGCGAGGGAAACGATCGAGGTGATTGCCGGATTGCTACGCGAGGCGCAGCCAGAGAACCTACAGAAGGTGCTAGCCGACAGCTTGCGCTACGCCCGACCCGGTCGGCACTTGCCGCGCGGACTAGCTGGCGCTGACTTGCAGCGATGCAACCTTCGAAACGCTTACCTAGGCACGAGAGAGCAGGAAAGACCCGTAGACCTATCAGGTGCCGATCTATTCGAAGCTGATTGCACGGGAGCTTCGCTCAGGGGGGTTGTCGCAGAAGGAGTGGTCCTCTATCGCGCGAGACTGGAGGGAGCGACGCTTGTAGGAGCGAACCTCGCAAGGGCTGACTTAAGAGCAGCAAAGCTAACGGGAGCCAGATTGGCGGGCGCTCTTATTGAAGGTGCGCGGTTCGACGGGGCGGAGGATATCCCCAGGAACGTTGCGGTCCTGTTGAGCGATGGGAGCGTCGGCCGGCCCGGGGCCGTCGTCAGCTCAGAGGAGTCGCCGTGAGTCCTGCGGTCTTTATAAGCAGGCCCTCCACACTATCGAGTAGAGAGCAGGAATTATGTGACCAATGGGAGACTTTCCTGAGAGGTGAGGGTCTAAGCATCGATCAACTACCCAGGGAAGAGTACAGCATTCATCCTTGGCAGCAGCTGCGTGATCGAATTAGTCGGGCAGATGGAATGCTCGTTCTGGGCTTCGGTCAGCTCTTAGTCGAGTCGGGCATATGGCGGCCACGAGCAGAACCAGTACCTCTCACTTCTGTTAAGTGGACGTCGCCTTGGATGCAGATCGAGGCGGGCATGGCGTTGATGGCGGCCATACCGCTTCTGCTTCTGCCGGAAAGAGGAGTGGTGGAAGGCGTCTTTGATGAAGCCTTGTGGACGTACGCCCTTCTCGACGTTTGCGCCCCACCCGACCGTATCAACCGGGTCCTTGAGAGTTGGGTTGCCGACGTTCACACATATGCGTGTAGCAGAGCAAGCGGCAAGGTGAGACCTATTCAGGCCTCGCTATCCGGAAACTGAGTAATGACCCTGGGCATCAGGCAACTTCTCCAGATGGCGACGAAAGATTGAGGTGGCGAGTTGAGCCTTCGCATGGCCACGTCATATAGGCCTTGGGCGATTAGCGGGATCGCTATCGCATGCCTTCTTGTCGTAACCAAGCGAGCACATCAAGTGCGACGCAACTATGTCTTTCAGGACGGGGGCGTGACCTCATACAACAATCCGGCACTCGTCCTGTAGCGCTTAAGGCTCCCATCTCGGGTGCGTTGGGTCGCCCGTCGCTTTTCCTGGTTTGAACGTGGACGCCGAGGGAGGCCCGCGCGCCTCGGGTTCTTGGTCACCCGCATGTCCCTGAAGCCGCCCTCAGGGACAGCAGCTGGCGGCGCACCCGATCCCCGACGGAGGTGCTAGAGGCGGCGCGGCACTGGCACGGTCGCCAGGTCCGCCGCCACCACCAGGTCGCCGTCGAAGACCTCGGCCGCCTCGTCCCGGAAGCAGGACGGGTCGGGGTAGCGCTGCGAGAAGTGGGTGAGCAGCAGCCTGCGCACCCCGCACTCCGCGGCCACCGTCGCCGCCTGCCGTGCGGTCAGGTGCCCGTAGTCGCGGGCCAGCGCGGCGTCCTCCTCGAGGAACGTCGACTCGATCACGAGCAGGTCCGCGCCGTCGGACAGCGCGGGGACCGCGTCGCACATCCGGGTGTCCATCACGAAGGCCACGCGCTGCCCCGGCCGGGGGACGCTCACGTCCTCCAGCCGCACGGTCCGCCCGTCGACGTCCAGCGACCCCGAGCGCTGCAGCCGGCCGACGTCCGGGCCGGACACCCCGGCGCGGGCCAGGGCCTCGGGCAGCATCCGGCGGCCGTCGGGCTCGACCAGGCGGTAGCCGAAGGACTCGACGAGGTGGTCGAGCCGGCGCGCCTCCAGCCTCCACGACGGCCCCGAGGCCACCGGCCCGTCGGCGGTCAACGGCTCCTCGCGCAGGTCGACGACGTCGTGGAACACCGACGCGGCGCGCAGCCGGCCGAAGTACTCCCGCCCGGACGCCGGGAAGTGCGCGACTACCGGGTGCGCGACCCGGTCCAGCGACATCCGCTGCACCACGCCGGGCACACCGAGGCAGTGGTCGCCGTGGAAGTGGGTCAGGCAGATCCGGGTGACCGCGCTGCTCGGGACGCCGGCCAGCAGCATCTGCCGCTGCGTGCCCTCGCCGGGGTCGAACAGCAGCCCCTCGCCGTCCCAGCGCAGCAGGTAGCCGTTGTGGTTGCGCGTGCGGGTGGGCGCCTGGCTGGCGGTGCCGAGGACGACGAGCTCGCGGACCGTCACCGCCCGAGCATGAGCCTGGGTACGGCTCGACGCAGTAGGAAGACGCAGCAGGAACGAGTGGTGCTCGTGCGCGACCGCCACCGGTCGCCCTCCCGGCGCAGGCCGAGGGTCAGCCGCAGCCGGTGCCCGGGGTGCTCGGCCTCGGGGCCGCGGACACCGTCCTCCGGCGGCGGGACGTCGTCCGGGTCGCCGACGTGCACGGCTCGCGCCCAGCGGTGGACCAGGTCCCGGACGGCGGGCTCGTCGTCCCCCGGATCGGTCGCGCTCAGGACGGTCGGACCGGCGCGGGCACGCCGACCCGTCGCCGGGCCCGCGGTGCGTCCCGCGGGCAGGACCGGTCACGATGGCGCCGTGGCGGAGCTCGGGGACGACGTGCAGGCGGTGCTCGCGGCGGAGGACCGTCGCTACCGGGCGATGGTGGACGGCGACCTGGACGCGCTCGAGCAGTTGCTCGCCGACGGGCTCTGCTACACCCACTCGAGCGGCACCCGCGACACCAAGGACCAGTGGCTGGCCAAGCTGCGGTCGCGGCACTACGTGTACCGGCGGGCCGAGCACCCGGTCGACCGGGTCGAGGTCACCGGTGACACCGCGATCGTCGTCGGCCGGATGACCGCGGTGGTCGACGTCGCCGGCGTCCCGAAGACGCTCGACAACCTGGCCCTCGCCGTCTGGACGCGCGCCGGAGGGTCGTGGCGGCTGCTGGCGTACGCGCCGACGGCGCGGCCGGCCTGATCCCGGGGTGACGGACCCGACACACCCTGCACGGCACGCAAACTTGCAGACGGTGCAAACATGGCCGGGTGACCACCGGACTCCGCGAGCGCAAGAAGGCCGCCACCCGGTCCGCGCTCCACGAGGCCGCGCTGCGGCTGGTGGCCGAGCGCGGCCTGGACGGCGTCTCGGTCGACGACATCGCCGCCCGCGCCGACGTCTCACCCCGCACCTTCTTCAACTACTTCGCCACCAAGGACGACGCGGTCCTCGGCCTGGACCCCGCCGAGCTGCGGCGGACGGCGCAGGCGCTCGCCGGGCGGCCCGCTGACGAGTCGACGGTCGCGGCACTGCGCGCCGTCCAGCACGAGCAGGCCGAGGAGATGGCGCGGGAGACCGAGCTGTGGCCGCTGCGGCTGCAGGTCATCGAGGCCAACCCCGACCTCGTCGGCCGGCTGGTCACCCACTTCGGCGAGGCCGACCGCGCCCTGGCCACCGCCGTCGCCGAGCGCACCGGCACCGACGTCGACACCGACACCCTGCCCACGCTGCTGGCGCTGACCAGCGGCGCGGTGATGCGCACCGCCATGCACCGCTGGCTCACCAGCGGCTTCACCGATTCCCTGCCCCGCCTCGTCGACGAGGCGTGGGACGTCCTCGCCCGCGGCCTGGCCGCCCTCCCCCACTGACCCGAGGAGCCCCGTGCACGCCCCCACCCCGACCGCGACGGACGACGCACCGCTGTTCGTCCTCACCCGGCGCCGGATCAACCTGGTCTTCTCGGCGCTGATCGCCGGGATGCTGGTCTCCAGCCTCGACCAGACCATCGTCTCGACGGCGATGCCGACCATCGTCGGCGACCTGGGCGGCGTCTCGCACATGGCCTGGGTGACGACGGCCTACCTGCTGGCCAGCACGCTGGTCATGCCGATCTACGGCAAGTTCGGCGACCTGTGGGGACGCCGCAACCTCTTCCTCGTCGCGATCGCGCTGTTCACCGCCGCCAGCGTCGGGGCGGCCCTGTCGACCGACTTCACCTGGTTCGTCGTCTGGCGCGGGGTGCAGGGCCTCGGCGGCGGCGGGCTGATGATCCTGTCGCAGGCGATCATCGCCGACGTCGTCCCGGCCCGGGAGCGCGGCAAGTACCTCGGCCCGCTGGGCGCGATCTTCGGTCTGGCCGCGGTCGCCGGCCCGCTCGTCGGCGGGTTCTTCACCGACCACGCGAGCCTCGGCTGGCAGTGGTGCTTCTGGATCAACGTCCCGGTCGGCATCGCCGCGCTGGTCATCGGCTGGTTCGCCCTGACGCTGCCGCGCAAGCGCAACACCGAGCCGGTCGACTACGCCGGCATCGCCACCCTCTCCGCCGCCACCACCTCGCTGGTGTTCTCCACCGACTTCGGTGGCGACCGCGGCTGGACCGACGGCTGGACCCTGGCCCTCATGGCCGTCTTCGCCGTGTCGGTGCTCGCCTTCGTGCTGGTCGAGCAGCGGGCCGTGCAGCCGATCATCCCGCTGTCGCTCTTCCGCAACCCGACCTTCGTCGTGGCCACGGCACTCGGCGCCGCGATCGGCCTGGGCATGTTCTCGGCCATCGCCTTCATGCCCACGTTCCTGCAGATGGCCTCGGGCACCTCGGCGGCCAGCTCGGGCCTGCTGATGCTGCCGATGATGGCCGGCCTGTTCATCACCGCCATCGGCTCGGGCATCGCGACCACCAGGACCGGCCGGTACAAGGTCTTC
Organism: Geodermatophilus sp. SYSU D00779; assembly: GCF_054050595.1. Classification (NCBI taxonomy): domain Bacteria; kingdom Bacillati; phylum Actinomycetota; class Actinomycetes; order Geodermatophilales; family Geodermatophilaceae; genus Geodermatophilus; species Geodermatophilus sp. SYSU D00779. The sequence continues at coordinate 126,864 of NZ_JBJGZQ010000001.1, read as the reverse complement.
CCGATCGCCGGCGTGCTGGTGATCGCCGCGGCGATGCTCTGGATGACCACGCTGTCCGGCGACACCTCGCTGGTCACCATCTGCACGATGCTGTTCGTCATGGGCCTGGGCCTCGGCCTGGTCATGCAGGTCGTCGTCCTCGTGGCGCAGAACGCGGTCTCCCCGCGCGACCTGGGCACGGCCACCTCGACCAACAACTACTTCCGCGAGGTCGGCGCCACCCTGGGCGTCGCCGTCTTCGGCACGGTCTTCACCAACCGGCTGGCCGAGAACCTCACCGGCGCCCTGCAGGACAACGCCCAGCAGGCGGTCGCGGCCGGCATCACCTCGCCGGACAGCCTGGTCCCCCAGGCGGTCGAGGCCGCCGGCGAACCGCTGCGGACGGCGATCGTCGACGCCTACGCCGGCGCCCTGGCCCCGGTGTTCGGCTACCTGCTGCCGGCCTTCGCCGTCGCGCTGCTGTTGGCGCTGTTCCTCAGGGAGATCCCGCTCTCGGACGTCGCCGGCCTGGTCGCCCGTGGCGAGGCGGTCGCCGGGGACGACGTCGACCGCCGGGACGACGACGCGCGCGAGGCCACCCCGGCGCGCTGACCCTGCCGTCCGACGGCGAGCTCCGGGCCGGGCGGGACCGGCGTTCCCGATGCTGCCGGGACGTCCTCCGTCCGGCCCGGGAGCAACCCGGTCCCTGGGGGAGGCACTGGTCGGCCGAGTGCGCAGTTGCGGTCGCTGACACGCACGGACACGCCGCTGCGGGCGACACGAACTGCACACTCGGCGGGGCCCGCGGGCGGTCAGGGACCCGTGTCCCCGAGCAGGTCAGCCGCCGGCGCTCCGTCGCCCGGGAGCTCGCCGGTGCGCACGAGACCGGCCGCGACGTCCTTGACCCTGGAGTCGGCGTACCTCGCCACCCGGGCCAGGACCTGCTGCGCCTGCTCGGTCGTGAGCCCGTGGCGCTCCATGAGCATGCCCGTGGCCCGCTCGACGACCGCGCGCGACTCCACCCTGCGCTCGAGGTGCTCGACCAGGTCGCGGGCCTCCTCGTGGGCGTACATGTTCGCGGCTACCACCGAGGCGTAGCCGGCGAACCGGACGGCCGCCGAGCGGCTGGCCTCGTCGAAGGCGTTGGGCTTGCGGGCGTACAGGTTCACCGCCCCCGCGATGCCCTCGGTGATCGGCAGCGGGACCGACAGGGAGCTGAGCATGCCCTGCTCGACGGCGTACGCCGTGTAGTCCGGCCACCGCGTCTCGGCCTGGGCGTCGGCGATCTCGACCACCTCCCCGGTGCCGGCAGCGTGCAGGCAGGGTCCGTAGCCGCGGGCGTACTGGCTCTCGTCGCAGGCCCGGGCCAGCTCGCCGGTGAACACCGACGTGCCGGGCCGGTCGTTGATGAGCAGGGACACCGAGGTCTCCGGATCGCCGGGCACGACCTCACCGGCCAGGTCCGCCACCGTCTTCAGCAGGGACCTCATGCAGTGCTCGCGGAGGCTCAGGCGGCCCAGCCGCTCCAGCGCCTCGACCGGGTCGAGCGGGTCCGTCGGTCCGGGGTTCGCCATGGCGTCGACCTCCGGTCGTCCGCCGCAGCGGCTGGGCGACCCAGGTCCGGGACCCCGGGAGCCGGGGCCGGTGGTCGGGTACGCCGCGGGAGTGACGCACGAGGAGCGCGGGGCCCGCCGCTCGGGTCCACGCTACCGCGCCCGGGTCGTCGCGGCTCAGCGCCAGCGGTACTCGAGCTCGGGGCGGCCGGTGCCGCCGTAGCGCGGCGCCCGGTCGACCAGCCCGGTGTCGGCGAGGTACTCGAGGTAGCGGCGGGCGGTGATCCGCGAGGCCCCGATCAGCTCGGCGGTCTCCGCGGCGGACAGCCCCGCGCCGGCGGCGCGCACCGCGGCCACGACGGCGTCGAGGGTCTCCCGGCCCATCCCCTTGGGCAGCGGCGCCGGCCGGCTCGGGCGCACCCCGCCGAGCACGCGGTCGACGTCGTCCTGCCCGGCGGCGTCCCCGCCGGCGTGCAGCCGCGCGTGGTACTCGGCGTACGCGGCCAGCCGGTCGCGCAGCGCCGGGTAGGTGAACGGCTTGAGCAGGTAGCCGACGACGCCGTGGGCGGCCGCGGCGCGCACCGTGGCCAGCTCCCGTGCCGAGGTGACGGCGAGGACGTCGACCTGGGCGCCGGCGCCGCGGATCCGCCGGCACAGGTCGATGCCGTGACCGTCGGGCAGGTTCATGTCCAGGAGCACCAGGTCGACCGGCTGGCGGGCCAGCGCGTCCAGGGCCGCGGCCCCGGTGCCGGCGACCGCCGCGGTGGTGAAGCCCGGCGTCCGGTCGACGTAGGCGCGGTGCGCCTCGGCGGCGACCGGTTCGTCCTCGACGACCAGCACCTTGATGACGGGGACACCGATCACCGGGACACCGCCGGGACGCCGACGGGCAGGGTGACGGTGAACAGCGCCCCCGGGCCGGGCCGCACGGTGAGCGTGCCACCGTGCCGGGCGACGGCCTGGGCGACCAGCGCCAGCCCCAGCCCGCGACCGAGCCCGGTGGGCGCGGCGGTCGTCTCCTTGGTGCTCCAGCCGCGCTCGAACACCCGCGGCAGGTCCTCCTCGCGGACGCCGGGGCCGGTGTCCTCGACCCGGATCTCCAGCCGCCCGCCGTCGACCTCGGCGGCGAACTGCACCTCCCGCGGCGGGTCGCCGGCCAGCGCGGCGTCGATCGCGTTGTCCAGCAGGTTGCCGACGATCGTGACCAGGTCGCCGCCGGGGATGCCGGTCTCCCCCACCGCCGTCGCCGGGTCGACCTCCAGCAGCACGCCGCGCTCGTGCGCCGTCGCGGCCTTGCCCAGCAGCAACGCCGCCAGCACCGGGTCGCCGACGGCGTCGACCACCCGGTCGGTGAGCTGTTGGGCCGAGGCCAGCTGGGCGGTGGCGAAGTCGATCGCCTCCTGGGTGCGGCCGAGCTCGACCAGCGACACGGTGGTGTGCAGCCGGTTGGCCGCCTCGTGCGCCTGGGCGCGCAGCGACTCGGCGAAGGAGCGCACGCTGTCGAGCTCGCCGGTCAGCGCCTGAAGCTCGGTGTGGTCGCGCAGGGTCACCACCGCCCCGGCCGAGCGGCCCTCCGGTCGCGGCGGGGCCTGGTTGACCACCAGCACCCGGGTGCCGGTCACGTGCACCTCGTCGACGGCGGTGCGCTGCTGCCCCAGCGCCGCGGTCAGCTCCGGGGGCAGGCCGAGCTCGCCGACGTGCCGGCCGGTGGGGTCGTCGGTGAGCCCGAGCAGCCGCCGCGCCTCGTCGTTGACCAGCTGCACCCGCTGCTCGTCGTCCACCAGGAGCAGGCCCTCGCGGACGGCGTGGAGCACGGCGTGGTGGTAGTCGACCATCCGCGCGAGCTGCGCCGGGGACAGCCCGTGGGTCTGCCGCCGCAGCCGCCGGGACAACGCCGCGCTGCCCAGCGCGCCGACGGCCAGCGTCGCGGCCGCCGTCCCGAGGATGCCGGGGACGGCGGCGGCCAGGTCCTCGCCGATCGCCTCGATGGTGACCCCGGCCGACACCACGGCCACCACGTCGCCGTCGTCGTCCACCACCGGGCCGGTGGCGCGCACCGAGGGGCCCAGCGTGCCGGTGTAGGTCTCGGTGAACGTCTCGCCCTCGAGCGCCGGGCCGATCGTGCCGATGAACGGCTTGCCGATCTGCGTGGGGTCGGGGTGGGTGAACCGGGTGCGGTCGGGCGCCAGGACGGTGATGAACGAGGTCCCGGTGTCGGCCCGGACCTCCTCGACGTAGGGCTGCAGCTCCGCCGTCGGGTCCGGCCCGGTCACCGCCGAGCGGACCAGCGGGGAGTCGGCGAGACTGGCGACGATCGCCGTGGTCTCCTCCGCGGCCGCCTGGCGCACCGCCTGGCGGGCCTCGAGGTAGGCGACGGCGGTCATGGTCAGGACGACGACCACCACGACCAGCGCCTGGAGGAGGAGCAGGCGCCGGGCCAGGCTCGCGTCGCCACGACGGCGGTGCGAGAGGAAGGCGGGGACGCGCACGTCCGCGAGTGTCCCGCGTGCGGAGCCCCGCGCCGCGACCGGCGTGTACGCAATGAACGAATGCGTGACGGCGGTCACCGGCACCCGCACCGTTTGTGCAGTGGCCCTCGTCACGGGCCGCCCCCATCCCCCGGATCCCCAGGAGCAGTCATGGCCTCAGGCACCGTCGCTGACGCGCCACCGCCCGCGAAGCGGCGGGACCGCACGCACTGGCTCTACCTCGCCGTCATCGGCGCGGTGCTCGCCGGCATCGCGGTCGGGTTCGCCTTCCCCGAGTTCGCCGTCTCGCTCAAGTGGCTGGGCACGGCGTTCGTCGCGCTGATCAAGATGCTGATCGCGCCGGTCATCTTCTGCACCATCGTGCTGGGCATCGGCGCCATCCGGCAGGCGGCCAAGGTCGGTCGCATCGGCGGCCTGGCGCTGGGCTACTTCGTGCTGATGTCGACCATCGCCCTGGCGATCGGCCTGGTCGTCGGCAACATCCTGCACCCCGGTGACGGGCTGCAGCTCTCCGAGGAGCTGCGCGGCCAGGGCGCCCAGCTGGCCGAGACCGCCCACGAGAGCGGCGGGACGACCGAGTTCATCCTCGGCATCATCCCGACCACGCTGGTGTCGGCGCTGACCGAGGGGTCCGTGCTGCAGGCGCTGCTGATCGCCCTGCTGGTCGGCTTCGCCCTCCAGTCGATGGGGCGCGCGGGCGAGCCGGTCCTGCGCGGCATCGGCCACTTCCAGAAGCTCGTCTTCCGCGTCCTCGCGATGATCATGTGGGTCGCCCCGATCGGTGCCTTCGGCGCGATCGCCGCCGTCGTCGGCGAGACCGGGATCGACGCGCTGAAGAGCCTCGCGATCATCATGCTGGGCTTCTACGCGACCTGCGCCGTCTTCGTCTTCGTCATCCTCGGCCTGATCCTGCGCCTGGTCGCCAAGATCAACGTGTTCTCGCTGCTGAAGTACCTGGGCCGCGAGTTCCTGCTGATCGTCTCCACCTCGTCGTCGGAGACCGCCCTGCCGCGGCTGATCGCCAAGATGGAGCACGCCGGTGTCAGCCAGCCGGTCGCCGGCATCGTCGTCCCGACGGGCTACTCCTTCAACCTCGACGGCACCGCCATCTACCTGACGATGGCCTCGCTGTTCATCGCCGAGGCGCTGGGCGACCCGCTGTCGATCGGTGAGCAGATCGGGCTGCTGGTCTTCATGATCATCGCCTCGAAGGGCGCCGCCGGGGTCACCGGCGCGGGCCTGGCCACGCTGGCCGGCGGGCTCTCGGCCCACCGTCCGGAGCTGCTGGACGGCGTCGGCCTGATCGTCGGCATCGACCGGTTCATGTCCGAGGCGCGGGCGGTGACCAACTTCGCGGGCAACGCGATCGCCACCGTGCTGATCGCCACCTGGACGCGGGAGCTCGACCGCGAGCAGCTGTCGGCGGCGCTGTCGGGCAGCAGCCCCTTCGACGAGGCGACCATGCTCGACGACCACCACGGCGGCCCGTCCGACGCCGAGCTGCCCGCCGACGCCACCAACGCCGGCCCCGGCGAGCGCGACGCCGGCGACGCGCAGCGCAAGCTGGCGGAGTCCTCGGTGCGCTGACGCAGCACCCGGCACCCAGGGGGTGCCCGGCCCGATCACGGGCCGGGCACCCCCTCGTCGTCCCTGGGGCAGGCGATTCCGGGAGCTGACGTACCGGAACGGTGCGAGACGGTTGGTTCACCCCGAGTGAGGTCGCTGCCACGGCTGTGAGCGACCGGCCGCCGCACGGGGAGCCCGACGGGCGGGTCGTTGCCGCCGCCCTCCGGCCGGGTGTAGCAAGGCCCGGTCCCGCTCCGGCTCGGTGGCGGGACGCACCTCTGGAAGCGGGGGCCGGCGGCCGCGGGAGGCCACCATGCGGGTCCCCACACGGCTCCCTCGCCCCGGCCCCGCGCTCGCGGACGACGGCGCAGCGGGTCTCGCGACTGCCAACGCCAGCAGAGCCGGCTGGTCGGGCATCGCCTTCACACTGCTGCTGGTCGCGGCGGCGCTCCTGCTCGGCCGCGTCCCGGGCCTGACCGCCTCCGACGCCGAGTACTCGGACTTCTACGCCGGCGGCGGCGACGCGATGGTGGCCATCGGGCTCTACCTGGTGCCGTTCGCCGGCATCGCGGCCCCCTGGCACATGATCGCCACTCGCACCCTGTTGCAGGTACGGCGTCCGGGGTCCTGGGCGGATGCCACCCACTGGCTGCACCTGGCCGCCTGCGTGGTCTTCGTCGCCCTCCTGTTCGCCGGAGCCGCCGCCTCTGGCGCGGCGGCACTGGTGGTCCAGTTCTCCGACGCGCCACCCCTGACCCCCGACGTCACCCGCGGGCTGACGGCGACGGGCTACACGCTCGTCTTCGTGTACGCCGTGCGGGCCGCCGGGATGTACATGCTCACCACCACCGGTCTCGCGCAGGCCGCCGGCGTGATCCCGCGGCCGGTCGCCCTGACCAGTTACGCGCTCGCCGCCGTCCTCCTGGCGAGCACCACCTTCCACCCCGTGATCCTGCTGGTGCTCCCGGCGTGGGTGCTGCTGATGAGCGTCCTGCTGCTGGTGCGCCGGCCGACAGGAGACCCGTCATGACCGCGACCGCCGCCCTCGACGAGATCCCCGGCCCCCGCGGGGTGCCGGTGCTGGGCAACGTCCTCGACATCGACACCGCCAGCCCCTTCGACAGCTTCATGCGGATGGCCGAGGAGTACGGGCCGCTCTACCGGCTGACCGTCCCCGGGGGCACGCGGCTGATCGTCTCGGGACCGGAGCTGGTGGCGGAGGTCTGCGACGACGCGCGCTTCGACAAGCTGGTCAGCGGAGGGCTGGCCAACCTGAAGCAGGACGCGCTCGCGAACGGGTTGTTCACCTCGGACACCGACGACCCGCTGTGGCAGCGGGCGCACGAGATCCTCATGAGCCCGTTCAGCCTGCAGGCGATGCGCGACTACCTGCCGAAGATGCTCGACGTCGCCGAGCAGCTCGTGGAGAAGTGGTCGCGGCTCAACCCCGGCGAGGAGGTCGACGTCCCCGCCGACATGACCCGGCTGACCCTCGACACCATCGCGCTGTGCGGCTTCGGCTACCGGTTCAACTCCTTCTACCGGGAGACCCCCCACCCGTTCGTCGACGCCATGATCCGCACGCTGGCCGAGTCCCAGGCCCGCGCGCGCCAGCTGCCGGTCCAGACCCGGCTGAAGGTCCGAGCCCAGCGGCAGCTGGAGGAGGACCAGCAGTTCATGGACGACCTGGTCGACCGGCTCGTCGCCGAACGCCGGGCGCAGGGGGACGCCGCGGACACCACCGACCTGCTCGGCCGGATGCTGACCGGGGTCGACCGGAACGGGGAACGGCTGCCCGACCGCAACATCCGCGCGCAGTGCATCACCTTCCTCGTCGCCGGGCACGAGACGACCTCGGGCCTGCTGTCGTTCGCGCTGTACTACCTCGCGGCGAACCCGCGGTTCGCGCAGCGGGCCCGCGCCGAGGTCGACGAGGTGCTGGGCCGCACGTCCCAGCCGACGTTCGAGCAGGTGCACCGGCTGCGCTACGTCCGGCAGGTGCTCGACGAGTCGCTGCGGCTCTGGCCGACCGCACCGGGCTTCACCCGGGCGCCGTTCGAGGACACCGTGATCGGCGGCCGCTACGCGATCCCGGCGCACACGCCGATCACCGTGCTGCTGCCGTCGCTGCACCGCAGCACCTCGGTGTGGGGACCCGATGCCGCGCAGTTCGACCCCGACCACGTGGCGCCCGAGCGGCTGGCCGCGCTCCCGCCGCACGCCTACAAGCCCTTCGGCACCGGGCAGCGGGCCTGCATCGGACGCCAGTTCGCGCTGCAGGAGGCCACCCTCGTGCTCGGCATGCTGCTGCAGCGGTTCGACCTCGTCGATGCCCGCGGCTACCAGCTGCACACGAAGACCACGCTCACGATCAAGCCCGACGACTTCCACCTGCAGGTGTTGCCGCGGGAGGACGTCCCCCTCGGCATCCCGGTCCAGCGGACCGCGGAGGACCCCGCCGTCCGGACCGCCACCCCGCAGGCCGCACCGGTGCCCACGGTCGCGCGGCACGGCACGAGGCTGACCGTGCTGTTCGGCTCCAACCTCGGCACCGCCGAGGCGATCGCCCGGCGGCTGGCCCAGGAGGGGACCGAGCGCGGCTTCGACGTGACGCTCGGGTCCCTCGACGACCACGTCAGCGACCTCCCCACGGGCGGTGCCCTGCTCGTGGTCTGCTCCTCCTACAACGGGACACCACCGGACAACGCCGCCGCGTTCTGCCGCTGGATCGCCTCGGCCCCGGAGGGGGCGGCCGCGGGCGTGGCGTACAGCGTCTTCGGCTGCGGCAACACCGAGTGGGCCAGCACCTACCAGGCCGTGCCCGCTCTGCTGGACCGGGAACTGGAGGCCCACGGCGGGCAGCGGGTCCACGCCCGGGGCGAGGGCAACGCCGCCGGCGACTTCGACGCGGCCTACCGCGACTGGCACGGCGAGCTGTGGCAGACCGTCGCCACCGCGCTGGACCTGCCGGCCGAGGTCGCCGCCACGGCCCCCGCCGGGCCGCGGCTGTCGATCACGCTGACCAACCGGCAGGTGACCAACCCGCTCATCGTGTCCTACCGGGCCCGGCCCGCGCGCGTGCGGGGGAACCGGGAACTCCTCGGCGCGGGCGGGTACGGGACCCCCGGCCGGTCGACCCGGCACCTGGAGATCGCCCTGCCGGAGGGCACGGCCTACCGCGCCGGTGACCACCTCGGGGTGCTCCCGCGCAACCGCGTCGACCAGATCCGCCGGGTCATCAGGCACTTCGGGCTGGACGCCGGGCAGTACATCACCATCATCCCGACCAGCGGCACCCACACCCACCTGCCGATCGACGAGCCGACGCCGCTGCTGGGCGTGCTCGGGAGCTGCGTCGAGCTCCAGGACGTCGCCACCCGCGACGACGTGGCGCTCCTCGCCCGGCACACCGACGACCCCGGGCAGCGGTCCGCTCTCGAGGCGGTGGCCGGCGACGACGACCAGTACCGGGAGCGGGTGCTGGGGCCCAACCGCTCGGTGCTCGACCTGCTCGACCAGTTCCCCGCCTGCCGGCTGCCCTTCGAGGAGTTCCTCGACCTGCTGCCGCCGCTGCGGCCGCGGTACTACTCGATCTCCTCCTCGCCGCTGACCAGCCCGGACGTCTGCAGCATCACCGTGGGCGTGGTGCACGGCCCGGCCCGCTCCGGCTCCGGCTCCGGGACGTTCACCGGCGTGGCCTCCGGGCACCTGGCCGAGCTGCCGGACGACGGGACGGTGTTCGTGTTCGTCCGCGAGCCCACCATCCCCTTCCGGCCACCAGAGGACCCGCACGTGCCGATGGTCATGGTCGGGGCGGGGACCGGGGTGGCGCCCTTCCGCGGGTTCCTCCAGGAGCGCGCGGCGCAGCGTGCCCGGGGGGTGCCCGTCGCCCGGTCGCTGCTGGTCTTCGGCTGCCGCGAACCGCGGTCGGACCTGCTCTACGCCGAGGAGCTGGAGGACTTCCAGGAGCAGGGACTGGTGCGCGTGGAGAACGCCTTCTCCCGCGAGGACGGCCGCCCCTGCCGCTACGTGCAGGACGCACTCCTGGACTGCGCCGACGAGGTGTGGGACCTCCTCCAGCAGGGCGCCGTCGTCCTGGTGTGCGGCAACGCCGCCACCATCGCCCCCGCCGTCCGCGCGTCCCTGACCCGGGTCTTCCGGGACCGGACGTCCACCGGTGAAGCGGACGCGCAGGCCTGGCTGACCGGGCTGCGGTCGGCCGGCCGGTTCGTCGAGGACATCTGGGGCGGCTGACCGGCGCGTGCAACTCAGTGGTGCAGGTGGGCGTGCCCGTCGTCGTCCCCGCGCGGCTCGGCGTCCGCGTCCTGCCGCCGGCCGTGCCGCAGGTCGACGACGGCGAGCACGAGGGCCGCGGCGATCCCCACAAGGGCGACTCCCAGTCCCGCCGCCGCGGCCGCCGGGTAGTCCTGGCCCGTCGCCCCGAGGACGACGTAGAACAGGCCCGGCAGCGCCGCGGTCCCGATGACCGCGCCGAAGCGCTGCGCGGTCTGCAGCCCGCCACCGGCCGCGCCGGCCATCCGGACGGGCACGTCGCGCAGCGTCATCGTGATGTTCGGCGAGATGACGAAGCCGCCGCCCAGGCCACCGGCCAGCAGCGCGGGCGCCACCGCCCAGGGGACGGCGGCGGTGGGCACCAGTAGCAGGACGGCGACGGTCGCCCCGAGGCCGGCCATCACCCCGACCAGGCCGAGCACGGTGAGCAGCCGGCCGAAGCGCTCGACCAGCCGCCCGGCCACCACCGCGGCCGCCGCCGAGCCGATCGCGAACGGCGTCACCGCCAGCCCGGACTGCAGCGGGGTGAGCCCCAGGCCGGTCTGGAAGAACAGCGCGAAGACCAGCCAGATGCCGCTGAAGCCCACGAAGTAGACGGTGCCGAGCGCCGCCCCCAGCCCGTACCCGGGCGTCTGCGTCACCAGCCGCGGGTCGAACACCGGCTCCCCGCCGCGGTGCACCACCCGGCGCTCCCAGGCGACGAAGCCGACCATCACCAGCGCGCCGACCGGGAACAGCCACCACAGCCGGGAGAGCCCACCGGCCTCGGCCTGCACCAGCGGCAGCAGCAGGGCCAGCGCGCCGGCGCCGAGCAGCACCACCCCGCCCAGGTCGATCCGCCCGGACCGGCCGGACCCGCCCCTCGGCAGCAGCCGCCAGGCGAGCACGAACGCGACCACGCCGATCGGCACGTTGACGTAGAAGATCCAGCGCCAGTCGGCCACCCGCAGCAGCAACCCGCCGGCGATCGGCCCCACCGCGGTCGACACCCCGACGACGGCGCCGAACAGCCCGAACGCCCGGCCCCGCTCACCGCCGCGGAACAGCTGCTGGATCAGCCCGGAGTTCTGCGGGGCCAGGACCCCGGCCGCCAGCCCCTGCGCCAGCCGGGCCGCGATGAGCAGCCCCACGCTCGGTGCCGCGCCGGCCGCCGCGCTGCACAGCACGAAACCGGCCAGCCCGACGAGGAACATCCGCCGCCGGCCGAGGGCGTCGCCCAGCCGGCCGGCCGGGACCAGCATCAGCGCGAAGGTCAGCGCGTAGCCGGAGACCACCCACTGCACCGCCGCGGGCGAGGCCCCCAGGTCGCGCTGCAGCGTGGGCAGCGCGACCGACACGATGCTGACGTCGAGCAGGCTCATGAAGCCGGCGACGAGGGTGACCGACAGCGCCCGCCAGCGGCGCGGGTCGGGCCGGTACTCCTCCTCGGCATCGCCGCCGGGGTCCCGCGCGGTCCGGTCGACGTCGGGCCGGGCCGTCACGGGCGCCTCCGGGGGGTTCGGGGTGGCGGCGCCCGGTGCGCGCCTGCCTTCCCCGTCGATCCTCCGCCGGGGCCGGTACCCCCGCAGGGCGGGGCCTCGAGGCGGCCATCTACGCGGAGATGGCCGCTCCGGGGTCAGGCAGGCGCCGCCTCGGTCAGCGGGAGGCGCACCTGGAAGCGGGTGTCCCCCGGCCGCGAGCGCACCCGCAGGTCGCCGCCGTGCCGGGTGACGACGACGCGGTAGGACACGTCGAGGCCCAGCCCGGTGCCCTGCCCGACCGGCTTGGTGGTGAAGAACGGCTCGAACACCCGCTGCCGCAGCTCCTCGGGGATGCCCGGCCCGGTGTCGGCGACCTCCACGAGCGCGCAGTCGCCGTCCCGGGCGGTGCGCAGGGTGAGCGTCCCCTCGCCCGCCATGGCGTCGAGGGCGTTGACGATGAGGTTGGTCCAGACCTGGTTGAGCTCACCGGGATAGCCCGGCACCGGGGGCAGCGACCGGTCGTAGTCCTTGACCACGCGTACGCCCGGCGGGGTCTTCGCGCCGAGCATGACGAGCGTGGCGTCCAGCCCGGCGTGCAGGTCGGTGGGCTGGTACGGGGCCCGGTCCAGCTGCGAGTACTGGCGGGCGGCATCCACGAGGCCGGAGATGCGGCCGGTGCTGTCGGCGATCTCGGCCAGCAGCGACTCGGTCTCCACCGCGTACGCCAGCCAGCGCAGCGCGGGCTCCAGGGCGGCCGGCTCGACGGCGTCGGCGACCCGCTGCAGGTCCCCCGGCCCCAGGCCCGCGCCCACGAAGACCCCGGCCAGCTCGTAGGCGCCGCCGACGTCCCGCTCGTCGAGCCAGTCGCCGAGCTCGTCCTCCCGGTCGGCGCGCTCCAGCGCGGTGAGCTCCGGGGCGCTGCCCACTCGGGCCACCAGCTCCTCCTGCAGACCGGTCAGCGCCCGCAGCACCGCGCCGTCGAGCCTGCCCTCCGACAGCAGGGCCAGCTTGTGGCGCATCCCGGCGAACCGCTCCCGCAGCGCGGCGGCCGCCCGCGACGCGGCCGCGGCCGGGTTGTTCAGCTCGTGGGTGAGGCCGGCGGTCAGCTTGCCGAGGGCCAGGAGCCGCTCCCGCTGCCCGACCAGCTCGGCGGAGTTCCGCTGGCCGATGAACATGCCCTCCAGCAGGTGCACCGCCATCGGGTACCAGCGCCGGAACTGCGCGGCGAACTCGGTCGCGGGCAGCTCGAGGAAGCGGCAGTCGGTCACCGCCCGGACCGTCGCCGGATAGCGCTGGTCGACCCGCTCGCCGACGTAGAACTGCACCGCACCGGAGTAGACACCGCGGTGCGACGTCCGCACGGTCTCGACCTCGCTGCCGCCGACCCGGCGGGACATGGCGAGCGTCCCCTCGAGCAGGACCGAGAAGCACCGGGCCGGCTCGCCCTCGACCGACACCTCGGCACCGGCCGGGAACGCGACGACGGCGCCGTGCTCCGCGACCCAGGCCAGCTGCTGGTCGTCCAGGTCGGCGAAGAGGAACAGCTCGCGCAGCTCGGCCGGGCCCAGCCGGGCCGCCGCCGTGGTCACCGGTCCTCCGCCCTCGGACGGCCTCGTGAGCTCGGTCATCGGTCCTCCAGGTAGCGGTGCACCAGGGTGACCGCCATGGCACCCTCGCCGACCGCCGAGGCGACGCGCTTGACCGAGTCGGCCCGCACGTCCCCGGCGACGAACACGCCGGGCAGGCTGGTCTCCAGCAGGTACGGGTCGCGGTCGAGGTCCCATCCGGCGGGGCGGCGCCCTTCGCGCAGCAGCGCCGGGCCGGTGGGGATGAACCCGCGTTCGTCGCGCACCACCACGCCGTCCAGCCAGCCGGTGCGCGGCGCGCCGCCGATGAAGACGAACAGGTGGCTGGCCGGCAGCGTCTCCTGCTCACCGGTCCGCGCGTCCTCCACGGTGAGCGTCTCCAGGTGCCCGTCGCCCTGCGCGCCGGCCACGGTGGTGCAGGTGCGGACCGAGATGGACCCGATGCCGGCGATCTGCTCGATGAGGTAGGCCGACATCGACGCCTCCAGCGACGGGCCGCGCACCAGCAGGCACACGGACCGGGCGTACCGGGAGAAGAACACCGCCGCCTGCCCGGCCGAGTTGGCCCCGCCCACGATGTAGACGTCGCTGTCGGTGCACTCGGCGGCCTCGGTCATCGCCGAGCCGTAGTAGACGCCGCGGCCGGTCAGGTCGTCGACGCCGTCCACGCCGAGGTTCCGGTAGGAGACGCCGGTGGCCAGGACGACGGCGTGCGCGCCGATGCGGCGGCCGTCGTCGAGGTGCAGCACCCGCTTGGGCCCGTGCGCCTCGAGGGCCACGACGTCGCGGGCCAGCAGCAGCTCGGCGCCGAACTTGACCGCCTGCCGACGGGCCCGGTCGGCCAGCTGCCCACCGGAGACGCCGTCGGGGAAGCCGAGGTAGTTCTCGATCCGGCTGCTCTGGCCGGCCTGCCCGCCGGTGGCCTCCCGCTCGACGAGCACGGTGCGCAGCCCCTCGGACGCGCCGTACACGGCGGCACCCAGCCCGGCCGGCCCGCCGCCCACGACCACGAGGTCGTAGAACTCCTCCCGCGGGTCGACGGCGAGCCCGGCGACGGCGGCCAGCTCCGCCTCACCGGGGTGCTTGAGGACCTGCGCGTCGGTGGTGACGACGACGGGGACGTCGTCCGGCCCGGCTCCGGCGGCGGCGAGGATCCGCTGTCCGTCCGGCTCGTCGGCGTTGAACCAGCGGTACGGGACGGCGTTGCGGGCCAGCAGGTCGCGGGCGCGGAAGGACGGCGCCGACCAGCGGTGCCCCACCAGCTTGACACCGTGCACCTCCGGGTCGGGGGTGTCGTGCCAGGCGGCCAGCATCGCGTCGACGGTGGGGTACAGCTTCTCGTCGGGCGGGTCCCAGGGCTTGAGCAGGTAGGCGTCGACGTCGACGTCGTTGATCGCCGCGATGGCGGCGTCGGTGTCGGCGTAGGCGGTGAGCAGCGCACGGCGGGCCCGCGGGACCAGGTCCATCGCCTGCTCGAGGAACTCGATGCCGTTCATCTCCGGCATCCGGTGGTCGGCGAGCAGCACCGCGACCGGGTCGCCGCGCAGCTTCAGCTCACGGAGCGCCTCGAGCGCCTCGGCGCCGGAACCGGCGCGCAGCACCCGGTGGGTCTCGCCGTAGCGCCGGCGCAGGTCCCGGGCGACGGCGCGCGAGACCGCCGGGTCGTCATCGACGGTGAGCAGCACGGGTCGGCCCATGGGGCCTCCTGTCCGGGCCCGCCGTGGGCGGGATGGGTGCGGGAGGGCGGCGTCGTCGCCGGCTGCGGCCACGCTAGCCCGCACGGCCGCCATGGTGACAGCCTCGCGGTCACGAGCGCCGTCCGCGGCTCGTGACCGTCCGGTGACGCTGCGGTGACGCGGGGAGAGGAGTCTGCACGCGATCCGCGACGGGCGGTCCGCGTGGAGGACCCGGGGGGCCGATGCCGTGTTCCAGGAGTCCCCGACGCTCGGAGACGGTGGTGCGGCCGGAGTCCGGGCTCCCGGCACCGACGTGCCCGACGACCTCCTCGACGCACAGCGCCGCGTCGTCGGACTCCTCGGGGAGCGACGACACACGGGCCGCGCAGTGCCGCAGCGGCACGCGGTGGGACACCCCGAGGTGCGGAAGACGCTGGAGAACACCAGCGATCGGCTGCGCCAGCTGTGTGACCCGGCGATGCGGTCCGACGCGCGCGACTGCAGGCTGCGTGCGCTGCTGACGAGGACCGAGTGGCTCACCGGCGACGGCGGCCCGCGCCCACCGACGCCCGAGCAGGCGTGGGAGCTCGCGGACGCGCTGCGGGCCCTGTGGCTGGACCTGGCCGCCGAGGGCGCACTCCTCGCCTACGCGAGCGAGCACCCGGTGCCGAGGCCCGCCACGTCCGCCAGTGCCGCCGAACGGGCTGCCCACCTGCGTGTGTGGCTCCTGCACGACCACGACGCGAGACGCAAGCGGGGGTCCCACGAGCGAGCCCGGGCCGCGCTGAGGACCCACTACCTGCAGCGGGTCGGCGCGATCCTGTGGGCCCTGGTGCTGACGTCCACGGTCGTCGGGATCGTCGTCGCCGACGACGTCGGCGGGCTCCTGCTCACGGCGTTGGCCGGTGCCACAGGTGGGGCACTGAGCGGCACACGCGCGCTGCGCGACACGGTGAACCTCACCAGAGCCCGCGGGTTCCAGGCGTGGTGGTGGATCCAGCCGGCGGTGGGAGCGGCCGTGGGCCTGCTCGTGTACGCGGTGCTCCAGTCCCCGATCCTGTCGCTCCCCGGGTCCGACTCGGCGAGCAGCACGGCCCGCACCGCTTCGTTCGTCGTCTACGCCTTCACGGCCGGCTTCTCCGAGCCCTTCATCCTCGGCATCCTGGCGAAGATCACCGGGGCAGCGGACGCGGCTGCCAACGACGCCGCCAACCCCCCTCGCCGCGTTGGCCTGACGGGGGAGTCTGCCGCCGTCCCGTCCCCTGACGCCGGCAGCCGCACCAGCACGGGGTGACCACCAGCATTCAGGGTCCGGTGACCGGCTCCGGGAAGGTCTCGCGGACGGCGACCATGTCGAGGTCGCGGACGGTGGCGATGAGCAGCTCCACGGAGTCCTCGGGGAACCAGCCCGGCTCGGCGAACACCGGCACGCCGTCGCGGAAGACCATGAGGCTCGGCGCGCGCTCCACCCCGACCGCCGCGGCGAGCCGCGGCTCGGCGGGCAGGTCGACGGCCGTGAAGTGCAGGTCCGGGTGGCGCTGCGCCACGGCGTCGAAGACCGCGGCGAAGGCCCGGCTCGATCCCGACGCGGTGTCGCGGAAGTCGACCAGCACGATGCCCGCGGCCTGCGTCGCCGCCGCGAAGTCGTCCTCCGAGAGGCTGACCGTCCCCACGCTGCCCTCCGTCCCCGGACCGAGTGTCCCCCGTCGGCTGCGCGACGGCTTCCGGGGAGCGGTCGTGGTCCCTACCGTGACGGTCGTGGACGCTGCCGCTGCGATCGACCCGTCGGTGCCGCCGAGCGGCACGGGCTGCGTGGAGTGCGAGGCCACGGGCGGGTGGTGGTTCCACCTCCGCCGGTGCGCCGCCTGCGGCCACGTCGGCTGCTGCGACTCCTCCCCCTCACAGCACGCCCGCCGGCACGCGGGCGAGTCCGGGCACCCGGTCGTCCGCAGCTACGAGCCGGGTGAGAGCTGGTTCTGGGACTTCACCCGCGAGGACTTCGCGACGGGCCCGGAGCTCGCGCCGCCCGAGCACCGCCCGTGGGACCAGCCGGCCCCCGGGCCGCGCGGCCGGGTCCCCGCCGACTGGCTGTCCCGCCTGCACTGAGGCCCGGCCGCGTCGAGTGCGACGGACCCGTGGTGGTCAGCACTCGATGGCCACGAGGTCGTCGCACTCGCCGGCGGCCGCGGGTGCTCAGCGGGCGGTGAGATAGGCGACGACGAGGTCGCCGAGCATCTGGCGCTGCTGGTCGCGTCGCTCGGGGTCGAGCATGTCCCGCCCGAAGAGGGCGCGCCAGGTGTACCGGTTGGCGGTCCGGTAGATGCAGAAGCCGCTGATGACCTGGTGCACGTCCAGCGCCTCCACGTCGTCCCGGAAGACGCCGGCCTCGCGTCCGCGGGCCAGGATGCGCCCGAGCACGTCCAGGGCGCGGGTGTTGAGGTTGGACAGCCGCTCCGAGCGGGCGATGTGCTCGGCACGGTGGATGTTCTCGATGCTGACCAGCCGGATGAAGTCCGGGTGCGCCTCGTGGTGGTCGAAGGTCAGCCCGGCCAGCGCGCGGATGGCCTCGACCGGGTCGAGGTGCTCGACGTCGAGCTGCTGCTCGAGACCGCGGATCCGGCTGTAGGACCGCTCCAGGACGGCGACGTAGAGCTGCTCCTTGCCGCCGAAGTAGTAGTAGATCATCCGCTTGGTGGTGCTGGTCTTCGCGGCGATCTCGTCCACCCGTGCCCCGGCGTAGCCCCGGTCGGCGAACTCGCTGGTGGCCACGTCGAGGATCTCCGCGCGGGTGCGCTCGGCGTCGCGCTGCCGCGGCGGATCGGAGACGGCTGCGACCGCGGGGACGGGCTCGTCGGACAGCGGCTGAGCGGCGGACGACACGGCTGCGGACCTCTTCACGTCGGTGGGATCCCCCCGAGCCTAGGACGCCCGGCGGCGGTGCCCGGCAGGTCCACCGGCTCGCCGGTCACGTCGCCTCCTGACGGGACGGGCCGGTGGCCGGGCCGACGGAGGTCGGCCCGGCCACCGGGGCGGCTCCCCTGCAGGGTCCCGCCGCGAGCCTGCGAGTGGCGAGGGGCAGGGGGTCCTCTCTCAGACCGAGGCGCGGATGCGGTCGTACTCCTCGCGCGGCACCACCGGAGCGTCGTCGCGACCCAGGTCGTTCATGTGCACGCGGTAGGTCTCCCGGGCCGACCAGGCGGCCGTCGCCGCGATGATCCCGATGCCGAAGGTGATGCTGCCGACGATCAGCGGCACGTTGGACCCGCCCGGCGCCACGATCGCGTAGATCGTGGGCAGGAAGGCGGTGATCATCGTGCCCAGGTTCTGCGAGACCGCGAAGGCCGTCACGCGGGTCCGGGCCGGGAAGAGCTCCTGGTAGAAGGCCGGGTACACCGCGTTGTAGCCCTGGTACACAACGCCCCACATGAGGATCGCGAGGACGAAGGCGCCGACCACGGAGCCCTGGCTGATCGCGTAGAGGTAGCCGAAGGACAGCGCCGTCGACCCCAGCGCGCCGACGATGATGCACGGCCGCCGGCCGATGCGGTCGGACAGGTTGCCGACGAAGGGGATCAGCAGCACGGCGACCGCGTTGCCCACCACGGAGACCCACAGGTACGTGGTGGTGCTGAAGCCGTTGCCGTACTCCTCCTGGGTGGCGTAGGCCGCGCCGAACACGGTGGCCGCCACCGGGACGGCGTTCATCAGCGCCATGCAGACGACCCGGAACATGTCCTTGCCGCTCTCCTTGACCGCCTGGACGATCGGGGCCTTGGGCACCTCGCCGTGCGCGGCCTCCTCTCGGAAGACCGGGGTCTCCTCGACCCGCCGCCGGATCACGTAGCCGGCGACGACGACCACCGCTGACAGCAGGAAGGGGATGCGCCAGCCCCACGACTGGAACTGCTCCTCGGGCAGCAGCGCCGACAGCGGCAGGAACACCGCGGCGGCGAGGATCTGCCCGGCCTGGACGCCCTGCAGGGTGTAGCTGGCGTAGTAGCCGCGCCGGCCGAACGGCGCGTGCTCGACGATCATCGCGCTGGCGCCGGAGATCTCACCGCCCACGGCGAAGCCCTGCACCAGCCGCAGCACCACCAGCAGCGCCGGGGCCAGGAGGCCCACCTGCTGGTAGGTGGGCAGCAGCGCGACGAGGAACGTCGACGCGCCCATCAGCAGCATGCAGAGCACGAGCACGTTCTTGCGCCCGTGGGTGTCGCCGTAGTGACCCAGCACGAACGCGCCGATCGGGCGGGCGACGTAGCCGACACCGAAGGTCGCCAGCGAGGCGATGACGGCGACCTGCGGATCGGACTCCGCGAAGAAGATCGTCGGGAACACCAGGGCGGCGGCCTGGGCGTAGATGAAGAAGTCGTAGTACTCCAGGGCGCTGCCCATCCAGCCGCTGGCCGCGGCCTTCTTGGGCGTCTTCTGGAACTCGCGGGGCTCGTGCGAGCCCGGCTCGGCCACTGCGTCGCGCATCGGTCCTCCTGGGAGGGAAGGGGGGTGCGCCGGCGGGCGCGGGACGGCGGTGCTCGGTGCGGAGCGAGCGCGGTGACCGGCACCACGTCCGCAATGAACTACTTGGTACATTAGCGTGGCGCAGAGCACAAGCCCCCGGCCGCGAGCGGCCGTCGACCGCGGGCCGAGGCTGGTGCCAGGCGACCGGATGTGGTGTGCTGCACAACAACTCACCAGTTGGTACATAGAGGGAGAGGCAGTCCGATGACGGACGGTTCGCAGGGTTTCCTGGTCGGTCTGGTCGGCAGCGGCATCGGCCCGTCGCTGAGCCCGCCCCTGCACGAACGCGAGGCCGACGCGCTGGGCCTGCGCTACCTCTACCGGCGGCTGGACCTCGACCGGCTGCAGCGGCCGGCGTCGGCGATCGGCGAGATCCTCGCCGCCGCCCGGCTGGCCGGCTACGACGGGCTCAACGTCACCCACCCGTGCAAGCAGCTGGTGCTCGAGCACCTCGACGAGCTCTCCCCCGACGCCGCGGCCCTCGGTGCGGTGAACACCGTCGTCCTCCGCGACGGCCGGGCGGTCGGGCACAACACCGACTGGTCCGGTTTCGCCCGCGCCTTCGACCGCGGCCTGCCCGAGGCCCCGCTGGACCGGGTCGTGCTGCTCGGCGCCGGCGGCGCCGGCGCAGCGGTCGCGCACGCGCTGCTCACCCTGGGCACCCGCCGGCTGACCGTCCTCGACGTGGACGGCCGACGGGCCGGCGAGCTCGCCGCATCCCTGGGCGATCGCTTCGGCGCCGACCGCGCCCAGGGCGGCGACCTCGGCACGCTGCCCACAGCACTCGCCCGGGCCGACGGTCTGGTGCACGCCACGCCCACCGGCATGGCCGCCCACCCGGGGGTGCCGCTGGACGCCGGCCTGCTGCGACCCGACCTGTGGGTGGCCGACATCGTCTACCGGCCGCTGGAGACCGCGCTCGTCCGCACCGCCCGCGAGCTGGGCTGCCGGGTGCTCGACGGCGGCGGCATGGCCGTGTTCCAGGCCGTCGACGCCTTCCGGCTGTTCACCGGCGTCGAGCCCGACGCCGGACGCATGCTGGCCCACTTCACCTCGCTGGTCTCCGACGTCCGTGTCGACTAGGCGCCTCCGCCGGGCCATCGCCACGGTCTGCCTGTCCGGCACCCTCGAGGACAAGATCGCCGCGGCGGCCGCCGCCGGGTTCGACGGCATCGAGGTGTTCGAGCCCGACCTGGTCGCCTCCCCGTGGTCACCCGCGGAGCTGGCCGCCCGCTGCGCCGACCTCGGCCTGTCGATCGACCTCTACCAGCCCTTCCGCGACCTGGACTCCACCGATCCCGACCGCTTCGCCCGCAACCTGCGCCGGGCCGAGCGCAAGTTCGACGTGATGGCCGCGCTCGGCGTCGACACCGTGCTGGTCTGCTCCTCGGTCGCGCCGGACGCCGTCGAGGACGCCGACCGGCTGGCCGGGCAGCTGGCCGCCGCCGCCGCCCGCGCCGGCGAGCGCGGCCTGCGGATCGCCTACGAGGCACTGGCCTGGGGCCGGCACGTCTCGACCTGGGAACGGTCGTGGGACGCCGTCCGCCGTGCCGACTCCCCCGCCCTCGGGCTGTGCCTGGACAGCTTCCACGTGCTCTCCCGCGGCGGC
The DNA here is from genome assembly GCF_054050595.1 of Geodermatophilus sp. SYSU D00779. Classification (NCBI taxonomy): domain Bacteria; kingdom Bacillati; phylum Actinomycetota; class Actinomycetes; order Geodermatophilales; family Geodermatophilaceae; genus Geodermatophilus; species Geodermatophilus sp. SYSU D00779. Next base: position 106,135 of record NZ_JBJGZQ010000001.1, on the reverse strand, counting down.
GACCCGGCCGGCTTCGCCGACGTCCCCGGGGAGAAGCTGTTCTTCCTGCAGCTGGCCGACGCCCCGCGGCTGGCCATGGACGTGCTGCAGTGGAGCCGCCACCACCGCCTCTTCCCCGGCCAGGGCGCCTTCGACCTACCCGGCTTCGTCGCCGCGGTGCTCGCCACCGGCTATCCCGGGCCGCTGTCGCTCGAGGTCTTCAACGACGTCTACCGGCAGGCCGACCCGGCCCGGACGGCGGTGGACGCGATGCGCTCGCTGCAGTGGCTGGAGGAGGCGTTGGCGCTGCGCGACCCGGCGTCCGGCCTGACCCCGCCCCCGGCCGCACCCGCGCTGTCGGGCTGGTCGTTCACCGAGCTCGGCGTCGACGGGGTCTCCGGTCCGCGGGTGGCCGAGGTGCTCGCCGCGCTCGGCTTCACCCACACCGGCCAGCACCGCTCCAAGCCGGTGCAGCTGTGGGAGCAGGGCCGCGCGCGGGTGCTGCTGAACGCATCGGTGGTGCGCCCGGCCGCGGCCGGTGTCGCGTCGGTCGCCGCGCTCGGCCTGGAGAGCGCCGACCCCGGCCGCTCGGCCGCCCGTGCCGAGGCGATGAGCGCCCCGGTCCTCCCCCGCACCCGCGGCGCCGCCGAGGCCGAGCTGTCGGCCGTGGCCGCGCCCGACGGCACCCAGGTCTTCTTCACCCGCACCGTCCCCGACGGATGGCCGGCCGACTTCCTGCCCACCGGGGAACCGCCCGCGCCGGGGGCCGGGATCACCTGCGTCGACCACGTGGGGCTGAGCCAGCCGTTCGACTCCTTCGACGAGGCGGGGCTGTTCTACCGCGCCGTCCTGGGGCTGGAGCCGCAGGAGGTCACCGAGCTGGCCGCCCCCTTCGGCCTGGTGCGCACCCGCGCGGTCACCGACCCGGACCGCTCCGTGCGGCTGGCCCTGTCGGCGGCGACGCTGCGCCGCGGTGGGTGGGCACCCGGCGTCCCCGAGCCGCAGTACGTCGCCCTGGCCACCGACGACCTGGTCGCCACCGCCGCGGCGCTGCGCGCGGCCGGGGCGCCGCTGCTGGCGCTGCCGGCCAACTACGCCGACGACCTCGAGGCCCGCTTCGACCTGCCCGCCGACCTGCTCGCCGCCGTCCGGGAGCACGGGCTGATGTACGAGGAGGACGCCGCCGGCGGCTACCTGCACCTGGCCACCGAGGTGCTCGGCGACCGGGTGTTCTTCGAGGTCGTGCAGCGCCTGGGCGGCTACGACGGCTACGGGACCGCCGACGCGCCGGTGCGGATGGCCGCCCACCGCCGGAGGCGCCAGGCCGCCCACCGGTAGCGGGCCGGCCTCGTCCCGAGCCGGCGACGGGTGGGGAGGACCGGGTCCTCCCTCAGCGCAGGTGCGTGTCGAAGAAGCGGAAGATCCGCGCCCAGGCGTCCTCGGCCGACGGGTGGTGGTGGCTGAGGCCGGCCACCCGCTCCAGGACGGCGAAGGGCCCGACGTCGTGCCGGTTCATGAAGGAGTGCCCGGCGTCGGGGTACTCGTGGACGTCGTGCGGCACCCCGTGCTCGGTGAGCACCCGCTCCAGCCGCTGGGCCGCCCCGCGGAGGGCGCGGTCCCTGCGCCCGTAGCTGGCCACGACCGGGCAGGCGCCGGCCAGCACCCGGTCGACGTCCTTCGGCAGCATCCCGTAGTTCGGCGCGGCGACGTCGAAGCCGCGGGTGGCCGCCAGCAGCGCGAACCCGCCGCCCATGCAGAAGCCGACGACGCCGACCCGGCGGGTGCAGTCCTCCCGGCCGGCCAGCCAGCTGCGCGCCGCCTCCAGGTCGCCGAAGGCCGGGCCGTCCTGGCGGAACAGGTCGCCGAAGGTGCGCTTCAGGCAGCGCACGGCACCGCCGGCGCTGAACAGGTCAGGAGCGACGGCGAGGTAGCCGGCAGCGGCGAGCCGGTCGGCCTGCTCGCGGGTGTCGTCGTTGAGCCCGAACGCCTCGTGCACCACCACCACGCCCGGCCACGGCCCCTCCCCCACGGGCGGGACGGCGAGGTGCGCGCGCAGTTGCGGAGCGCTCACCGCGCCGGGGATGGTCGTCGCGGGCACGGGCCCTCCAGTCGTCCTGAGGTCGGAGCCCGGACGCTACCCAGCGGGCCCGCCCCCGGCAGCCCGGGAGGAGGAGCCGAGCCGATCGGCTGACGCAGCAGCGTCTTCCGCGCGGCTGTCGGGCGCGGGAAGGTCGGGGACCCCCAGTCCAGGAGGCCACGGCATGAGCACCCCGATGCGGATGGACCCGACCTTCTACCGCAGCGCCGCCGAGGCGATCGCGGCGCCGACCGAGCGACTGGCCTACGTGGTCGCGTTCGACCGGGCGGGCAGCAGGCCCGACGCCCTGACCGTCGTCGACACCGACGCCGGGTCCCCCACCTACGGACAGATCGTCGGCTGGGCCGAGCTGCCCACCGTCGGCGACGAGCTGCACCACTTCGGCTGGAACGCCTGCTCCAGCGCGCTGATGCACGAGGGGCACGACATGGGCCACGACGGCCTGCAGCGCCGCTACCTCCTGCTGCCCGGCCTGCGCAGCTCGAACGTGCACGTCTACGACACCCACCCCGACCCGCGCGCGCCCCGGCTGCACAAGACGATCGGGGCGGAGGAGCTGGTGGAGAAGGCCGGCTACTCACGGCCGCACACGCTGCACTGCGGCCCGGACGGCGTCTTCCTCACCTGCCTGGGCAGCGGGGACGGGGACGACGGCCCCGGCGGGATCGCGCTGCTGGACCACAGCACCTTCGACGTCCTGCGGGCGTGGGAGACCGACCGCGGCCCGCAGTACCTGGCCTACGACGCCTGGTGGCACCTCAACCAGAACACCCTGGTCTCCAGCGAGTGGGGCACGCCGTCGATGGTCGAGGACGGGCTGGTGCCCGAGCTGCTCCTGGGCAACCGGTACGGCCACCGGCTGCACTTCTGGGACCTCGCCGAGGGCCGGCACCTGCAGGAGGTCGACCTCGGGCCCGAGCACCAGATGGTGCTGGAGCTGCGGCCCTCCCACGACCCGGACGCCACCTGGGGGTTCGTCGGCGTCGTCGTCTCGACCGCCGACCTGTCGGCATCGGTGTGGCGCTGGCACCGGGACGGCGACCGGTGGACGGCCGACCAGGTGATCACCATCCCCGCCGAGCCGGCCGACCCCGACGACCTGCCGCCCGCGCTGAAGCCGTTCTCCGCGGTGCCGCCGCTGGTCACCGACATCGACCTGTCGGTCGACGACCGGATGCTCTACGTCTCGTGCTGGGGCACCGGCGAGCTCAAGCAGTACGACGTCAGCGACCCGGCGCACCCGCGCGAGGTGGGCTCGGTCCACCTGGGCGGCGTGGTGCGCAAGACCCCGCACCCGGCCGCGCCGGGTGAGGCGCTGGCCGGCGGCCCGCAGATGGTCGAGGTCAGCCGCGACGGCCGGCGCATCTACGTCACCAACTCGCTCTACGGCGCGTGGGACGACCAGTTCTTCCCCGACGGCACCGGGTCCTGGATGGCCAAGATCGACACCGACCCGGGGACCGGCGGGCTCAGTCTCGACGAGCGGTTCTTCCCGCACGGCGAGGACTGGCGCGGCCTGCGGCCGCACCAGGTGCGGCTGCAGGGCGGCGACGCCTCGTCGGACTCCTACTGCTACAAGTGACGTGCTGGAACGGCCCCCTCCAGGGCACCGCCTCGAGCTCGCGAGGGGTGGGGAGGAGGGGGTCCTTCACCCGGTGAAGGCGAGGGTCTCCGCCAGCCGCGTCGGCGTGACGGTCTTGAGCCGGGCGACGGCGTCGGCCAGCGGCACCAGCTCGATCTCGGTGCCGCGCAGCGCCACCATCTGACCGACCTTGCCGTCGTGCGCGGCGACGGTGGCGTGCAGGCCGAACCGGGTGGCCAGCACGCGGTCGAAGGACGTCGGGGTGCCGCCGCGCTGCACGTGGCCGAGCACGGTGGTGCGCACCTCCTTGCCGGTGCGCCGCTCCAGCTCCTCGCCGAGCTGCTGGGCCACACCGGTGAACCGCTTGTGGCCGTACTCGTCGACGCCGCCGTCGCGGACCAGCATGGTGCCGGGCAGCGGGGACGCGCCCTCGGCGACGACGCCGATGACGTGCGAGTCGCCGCGCGCGAAGCGGTCCTCGACGATCTTCGCCACCTCGGCGACGTCGAAGGGCTCCTCGGGCACCAGGGTCAGGTGCGCGCCGGCGGCGAGGCCCGCGTGCAGCGCGATCCACCCGGCGTGCCGGCCCATGACCTCCACCAGCAGCACCCGCTGGTGCGACTCGGCGGTGGTGTGCAGCCGGTCGATCATCTCCGTGGCGATGCTGACCGCGGTGTCGAAGCCGAAGGTCAGGTCGGTGCAGTCGATGTCGTTGTCGATGGTCTTGGGGATGCCGACCACCGGGACGCCGGCCTCCGACAGCAGGTGGGCCGCGGTGAGCGTGCCCTCGCCGCCGATCGGGATGAGCACGTCGACCCCGTGCTGGGCCAGCACGGTCCTCATGTCGTCGAGGCCGGTGTGCAGCTTCTCCGGCGCCACCCGGGCCGAGCCCAGCGTCGTCCCGCCACGGGTGAGCAGGCCGTCGACGGCGGCGACGTCGAGCGGCGTGGTCCGGTTCTCGAGCAGACCGCGCCATCCGTCGCGGAAGCCGATCACCGAGCTGCCGTACTGGGTCGTCGCGGTGCGGACGACCGAGCGGATGACGGCGTTGAGGCCGGGGCAGTCGCCCCCGCCGGTCAGGACACCGATGCGCACCGGCTGTCTCCCTGGGGTCGTGGGCCGGGTCGCCGTCGACCATACGTCATGACGACATGACGACGCGGCGACACCCCCGCCCAGTCTGCCCCGACCACGCTCGTCGTCCCGTCCACCCGCACCACCAGCCCCGTGCGCCCCGGGAGCCACGGGTCGCGCCGGGGTGTCGCCGCCGGTCAGGACCGGTCGACGTCCTCGCCCGCCGTCGCCGCGTCGGCCAGGGCCGCCAGCTGGTCCCGCGCGGCGGCGGCCACCCGGGCCGGCACGCCCAGGTCGGCCAGCTGCTGGGCGGCGGCCGCCATCTCGGCGGTCCGGCGGCGGGCGTGCTGCCGCGACCCGGTGAGGAACACGTCCAGGTCGGAGGCGGCGAAGCGGTCCAGCTCCGCCGCGATGTCGCGCCGCAGCCAGTCGCCGACCCCGGCCGCCTCCGCGCCCTCCACCGCCTCGACCACGGCGGCGGCCACACCCTTCCAGAAGACGCTGCGCAGCAGCTTGCGGGAGATCGCCGCCCCGGGTGGGCCGTCGAGCACGTCCACGGTCCCGCCGAAGCCGGCCAGCACCTGCGCGTACCTGCGGGCGCCGTCGCCGGAGGCCAGCATCGGGGTGCGCAGCCCGCGCCCGGGGACGGTCGCCAGCAAGGCCACGTCGGCCACGAGGACGCCCCGGCCGGCGAGGGTCGCGGCGAGGTCCCGCTTGACGCTGGGGGCCGCGGTGTTGAGGTCGGCCCAGACCGCCCCGGGCTGCAGCCGGGACAGCGCGTTGCGCAGCGCGACCGGTGCGTCGGCGGCGCTGTTCACGCTGAGCACCACGTCGGCGTCGGCGACGGCGGCGGCCTCGTCGGTGCGCGGCAGCACGCCGGGCGGCGGGGCCACCCGCGGGTCGTAGCCCCGGACGTCGGCACCCAGGGCGACCAGGTCGCGGGCGATCTCCGCCCCGGCCTCCCCCAGTCCCAGCAGCGCGATCGCCGGCGGTCGGTCCACGGTCCCCCACCTCCTGCGGCCCCGAGCGGGCCGCCCCGGCGGACTGTAGGCCGAACCCGTGCGGGCCGGTCAGCCGCGGCCGTCGTCCGCGAGGACGAAGAGCACCGAGATGCCGGCCAGGTCGAGCACCTTCCGGAACCGCGGGGACGCCGACCGGAGCACCGCCGGCCGCCCGTCCCGCGCCGCGGACTGCGCCCACCGCACCAGCAGCGAGAGCCCGGTCGAGTCGATGTAGCCGACGGAGCCGACCTGCACCGCCACCAGCTCCCGCTCGTCGACGCCCTCGGCGCGCATCCGCCGCACGAGGGGATCGTCGACGTCGCCGAGCAGGTGCAGCACCGGGCCGGCGTCCTCGTGCACCACCCGGTAGGTGCCGCTCGGCGGCTCGGACCCGGGGTTCAGGCGGTGCACGACCCCACTGTGGCTGCGCCCGCCCGCGGCGACAAGCAGGCCCCCGGGGGTGTCACCCGACCGTCACTGCACGGGGGCGTCCGGCGGTGGCAGCCGGACGGTGCGGGCCTCCTCGACCGCGGCCACGCCCTCGACCCGCAGCTCGCCGAGCGCCCGCCCGGCGGGCAGCTGCCCGGCGATCAGGCCCACCTCGGCCAGCACCTGCTCGACCTGCAGGCCGTGCCGGCGGAGCGACTCGGCGACCGCGTCCAGCTCGGCGCGGTACGCGTCGTCGACGGTGACGATCACAGCGGTCACGGGGGAACGGTAGCCCCGGACGGCACCGCCGGGGTGGGCTCTCACCCCGGCGCGAGGGGCAGCCCCGAGCCCACGTCGGCCGACGGGGCGGTCAGCCGCCGCGCGGCCCGGGTCAGCGTCTGCCAGAGCTCCCGCCCGCGCAGCCCGGTCTCCTCGGCCCACAGCGCGGCCAGGCCCGCGACGTGCGGCGTCGCCATGCTGGTGCCGCTGATCGTGGTGTAGCGGTCCGGCAGCGGCCAGGACGAGTACACGTCCACTCCGGGCGCGGCCAGGTCGACCTGCCCACCGGGGACGGCGCTGCTGCGGGCGGAGAACCAGGCGACCGCGAGGGCGGGGTCCAGCGCGCTGACGGCCAGGACCTCCGGGCTGTTGGCCGGCACGCCGACGAAGCCGACGTCCCCGTTGCCCCGGTCGGCGTTGTTGCCCGCGGCCGCCACGATCAGCGACCCCTGGTCCAGGGCCCGCCGGCCCGCCGCCGTGTAGGCCGGGCTGGGCTCGACGACGTCGGCGCCCAGCGACATCGAGATCACCTGGCAGCCGTTGCGCACCGCCCAGGCGATGCCGGCGAGGATCTCGGCGTCGGTGCCCGAGCCCTCGTCGCTGAGCACCTTCCCGACGAAGACCTCCGCGTCCGAGGCGACGCCGTAGCCGCAGGACCCCTGCGGGCTGCGCGGTCCACAGGCGGTGCCCACGCAGTGGGTGCCGTGACCGTGCCCGTCCTGCGGCGACTGGCCCTCGACGAACGAGGTGGCGGTGATCGCGCGGCCGGCGAAGTCGGGGTGGCCGAGGTCGAAGCCGGTGTCGAGGACGGCCACCCGGATGCCGCGGCCGGTGCGCGGCGAGGCCGGCACCTCGGTGGCCTGCAGGCCCCAGGTGTACTGCGGGGTGTCGGCGAAGGGCGGGGTGGTGGGCTCGGCGGTGTCCCCGGGCAGGTCGAGCAGCCGCCCGGTGAGGTCGGTGACGGCGTCCCGGTAGCCGGCGAGGTAGCCCTCGGGGACCTCCGGCAGCACGTGCTGGACCAGCTCGGGCGTCACCGCGAGCACCGACCTGTCCTCGGCCAGCCGCCGTGGGTCGACGGCGGCCACGGCCAGCCCGAGCCCGGGGAAGACGACCGCGTCGGCCTGCCGCAGCGCCCGCGCGTCGGCGTCCGCCGGCTCGGCGTCGCGGGAGTCGACGACGTCGGACAGCCCGGCCAGCCGGCGCAACGCGGCCGCGCCGTCCTCGTCGGGGTCGGCGAAGACCACCACGGAGCGACCGGTCGTCGCCGTCCGCGGGGGGACACCGATCCGGGCCCGTCCCGGGTCACCACCGGCCGTCGGTCCTCCGATCACGGCTGCCTCCTCGTCCGGTGGTCGCCGGACGGGGACCCCCGGCGCCGGACGCCATCGTGACCCACCGCGACCCCACCCGCACCCTCAGCAGCAACCGACCCCGAGACGTCCAGCGACCAGGGACCGCTCGGAACAGACCCCGACGCGGGCGCAGGTCAGCCGTCGTCCCGGGCGCCGCCGTCCTGCACGTGGCAGCGCACGGCGACGACCGCGACGTCGTCGTCCGGCCGGTCCCCGACGATCCGCTCGATGAGCGCGTCGCACAGCCGGTCCACCGGGACCGCGCCCAGCTCGCGGACCGCGGCCACCAGGCGGTCGGTGCCCTCGTCGATGCCGGTGCGGCCCTGCTCGACCAGCCCGTCGGTGTAGAAGAGCAGCGTGTCGCCGGCGCCGACCTCGGCCACCGCGTCGGTCCGGGGGCGGGTCGACTCGGCGCCGAGCAGCGTCTGCGGCTCGCTCGCCAGCAGCTCCACCCGGCCGTCGCCGTGCAGGAGCAGCGGCGGCAGGTGCCCGGCCGAGGACCAGCGCAGCACCCGCCGCCCGCTGCCGGCCAGTTCCCGCGGCTGCTCGAGGCGGGCGATCAGCGCGGTGGCCAGGGTGCCGATCCGCAGGCCGGTGAGCGCGGCGTCCACCCGGGCGAGCACCCGCGCCGGATCCTCGCTCCGGTCGTAGGCGATGCCGCGCAGGATGCTGCGCACCTGCCCCATCGCCGCGGCCGCGTCGACGTTGTGGCCGACGACGTCGCCGATCACCAGCAGCGTCGCGCCGTCGGGCTGCTGGAAGGCGTCGTACCAGTCGCCGCCGACGTGCAGCGTGCTCGACGCCGGCAGGTAGCGGACGGCGATCTCCAGGTCGTCGGGCTGCGGCGGCGGGGTGAGCAGGCTGCGCTGCAGGGTCTCGGCGACGGCGAGCTGCCGGCCGTAGAGCCGGGCGTTGTCGATGGCCAGCGAGGCGCGGCGGGCCACCTCCACCGCCGTGGCGATCTCCATCTCGCTGTGCGGCGGGCGGGTCGAGCCGTTGACCAGGCCGAGGACGCCGAAGGTCTCCGCACGTGCGCGCAGCGGGACGACGGTGATCGACGAGGCGTCCAGCCGCTCCCAGGCCGCGCGGACCTCCTCGCTGCCGCCGAACGCCGGCTCCACCATCGCCGGGTCGATCGTGGGCAGGTGGATCGGTTCGCCGGTGAGCAGCGCGGTCGCCAGCGGGTTGTCGTCGACGGCGGTGCGCACCCTCCTGCTCAGGTAGAGGTCGAGGTCGTCCGCCCGGGCGGGGTCGCGGTGCGCCCAGCCCTCGTCGGCGAGGGCTCCGTCGTCCCCCATCACGCTGACCAGGGCCCAGTCACACAGCCGGGGGACGACGAGGCCGACCAGGGTGGCCACCGATTCGCGCGGGTCCAGCGTGCTGACCATCGACTCGCTGACCTCGGCGAGGAACCGCAGCCGGTCGTCCTCGGCCGGGTCGGTCGCGGGGCCGGCCGGCCCCTCGGGCACCGGGCCGGCGCTGCGCCGCAGCGAGACGTGCAGCCGGTCGCCGGCCCGCTGCGCGGTGGCGTCGAGCCAGCTGCCGGCCGGCGGGTAGTAGCCGCGCCAGGTGACCCGGCCGCCGACGCTGCGGGCGTGCAGCAGGAAGCTGTGGAAGATCGTGCCGGCCAGCTCGGGCAGCGCGATCCAGATGTTGCGGCCGGTCAGCTCCTCCCGCCGGCGGCCGAGCAGGTCGGCGGTCGCCTGGTCGACCGAGACCAGCGTCCAGTCGCCGTCGAAGACCGCGGCGCCGGGCACCTGCACGTCCGCCGTCGGGGACGCCGGGACGACCGCCGTGGACGCTGCCGCCTCGCTCACGTCGCCCCCCGCCTCCGGTCGTGCAACCGCCGTTGACGCAGGGAATCTACGCCAGCGCGGCCGCCGTCCCGGGAGCGGCCGAGGGGGTCAGCCGAGGCGCTCCTCGAGGTGCACGGCGACCTCCTCGCCGGCCTCCTTGCCGATGGCCCGGCGGACGCCGGCGGCCACCGGGAGCTCGTGCGTGCCGTCGCCGAGGGCCATGAACGAGCTGCGGAACGGGTGGCCGTCGATGGAGCCGCGGACCTCGACCAGGCCGCGCGTCCCGGAGAACTCCGCGGAGCCGGGCACCTGCACGTGGGTCCAACCCCCGGGCGCGGAGCTGCGGACCAGGGTGGCGGTGAACGCGGTGTCCAGCGGGGTGGCGGGCATCGTCGCCGTCCTCTCCTCGGGTGTCACCGCTCCGACGGCGCGGGGAGCCGGGACTCATCGGCGCCGCCCTGCCCCGCCCCCGAGGCCGGGGAAGGATGTCGAGGTGCACGTGGAGACCCTGGTGCTGCTGGTCCTCGGCGCCGTCGCCCTCATCGTCGCCGTGCGCTGGGTGGCCGACCGCACCGGCCTGCCGGCGGCTGCGCTGCTGACGCTGACCGGCATCGCCTACGCCTACCTGCCCGGCCCGAACGTCGTCCTCGACCCCGAGCTGGTGCTCACGCTGGTGCTGCCGCCGCTGCTCTACAGCGCCGCGCTGGACAGCTCGCTGACGGCGATCCGCCGCAACCTGCGCACCGTGGTCAGCCTCTCGGTCCTCCTCGTGACGGCCACCGCCCTGCTCATCGGCGTCGGGTTCGCGCTGTTCGTCGCCGGGGCGACGCTGGCCGCCGGCATCGCACTCGGCGCAGCGGTGGCGCCCCCCGACCCGGTCGCGGCCCTCGCCGTCGGGCGCCGGGTGGGCCTGCCCCCCCGTCTGGTCACCCTCATCCAGGGCGAGGGCCTGCTCAACGACGCGACCGCGCTGACCATCCTGTCGGTCGCCGTCACCGCGGCTCGGGGGGACGGGTTCTCCACGCCGGCCGCCCTCGGCCAGTTCGTCGTGGTCGCGGCCGGGGGCGTCGCCGTCGGCGTGTTCGTCGCCCACGCCGTCCGGCCGCTGCGCCGGATCCGGCGCGACCCGCTGTCGTCGAACGCGATCTCCCTGGCCACACCGTTCGTGGCCTACCTGCTGGCCGAGACGGTGCACGTCTCCGGGGTGCTGGCCGTCGTCGTCGCCGGGCTGGTCATCGGGCACAACAACCCCAGTTGGGCGTCGGGCGCCAGCCGGCTGCAGACCGAGGCGGTCTGGCGGCTGGTCGCCTTCCTGCTCGAGGGCGTCGTCTTCCTGCTCATCGGCCAGCAGCTGCCCGCGGTGATCAGCGGGCTGGGCCAGTACGACACCGGCACGGTCGTCACGGCGGCGTCGATCACCGTCGGCGTCGTGCTGCTGCTGCGGCCGCTGTGGCTGTGGCTGACCGAGCACCTGCCGCAGTCGCTGCACACCCGGCTGGGTGGCGAGGACGTGGCCGGGCAGGACGGCGATCCGCGGACGGCGCTGCAGCGGCTCACCGGAGGGGAGATCGCCGTCCTCAGCTGGGCCGGCACCCGCGGGGTGATCAGCCTGGCAGCGATCTTCACCCTGCCGCTGACGACCGAGACCGGCGCGCCGTTCCCCGACCGCGACCTGCTGCTGTTCTGCGCCTTCCTGGCCGTGCTGGTCACCCTCGTCGGGCAGGGCCTCACCTTCGCGCCGCTGGTGCGCGCGCTGGGCCTGCGCGCCGACGAGGCCGACCAGGCCCGGCTGCGCAACGAGGCGCGGGCGGCGTCGGTGGAGGCCGGGCTGCGGCGGCTGGACGAGCTGGCCGCCGAGCAGCACGACCACGTCGACGACGACGCCATCGAGGCGATCCGCTCCCAGCTGCAGGGCCGGCTGGACCGCTACCGGCGCCGGCTGGACATGCTGCAGGGCGTCGAGGGCGGCGAGGTGCCGATGTCCCCGCAGTACGAGGCCGCCCTGCGGGTGCGCCGCGCGGTGCTCACCGCCCAGCGGGAGGAGCTGCTGCACTGGCGCGACGTGGGCCGGCTGCCCGACGAGGGGCTGCGCCGGCTCGAACGTGAGCTCGACCACGAGGAGGGCCGGCTGCCGGCCCGCGGCTGAGGCCGGCCGTCAGCTGACGGGCAGCCCGGCCAGCCCGGCGACCAGGCCCAGCAGCGCGCACACACCGAGGGTCCGCAGCACCGACCAGCGCAGCCGGAACAGCAGCACCGCCGCGAGGAGCGCGATCGCCAGCGGCACCGGCCGCAGGGTCGCCGGGTCGGGCAGCTCCAGGTGCAGCGACCCGCGGTCGACGTCGACGGTCCGGGAGAACAGCGTGTGGACGGCGAAGTAGACCCCCAGGTTCGCGATCACGCCGACCACCGCCGCGGTGATGCCGGTCAGCGCCGACGACAGCGACCGGTTGCCGCGCAGCCGCTCCATGTAGGGCGCACCCAGCAGCACGAACAGGAAGCTCGGCACGAAGGTCACCCAGGTGACCAGCAGCGAGGCCAGGACGGCGGCGACCCACGGGTCGAGCGTGCCCGGGTCGCGGTACGCGCCGAGGAAGGCGACGAACTGCACCACCATGATCAGCGGTCCGGGCGTGGTCTCGGCCAGCGCCAGCCCGCGCACCATCTCCCGCGGCCCGAGCCAGCCGTGGGTCTCCACCGCTTGCTGGGCCACGTAGGCCAGCACGGCGTAGGCACCGCCGAAGGTGACGACCGCGGTCCCGGAGAAGAACAGCCCCTGCTGGGTGAAGACGCTGCCCGCGCCGGTCAGCAGCGCGACCGCGGCCACCGGCACGCCCCACACGAGCAGGCCGACGAGCAGCACCCGCAGCGTCCGGCGCGCGGTCGGCGGCTCGGCGTGCAGGACGTCGTCGCTGATGACCGGCGGCGGGCCGTCGTCCGCCGCGGCGGCCGCCTCCTGCGGCAGCGCAGCCGGGCGCCAGCGGCCCAGCGCCCAGCCGGCGACGCCGGCCAGCGCCACGACCAGCGGGAACGGGACGCCGAACAGGGCCAGGGCGAGGAACGCCGCGACCGCGATCGCGACCAGCGCCCGGCTGTTCAGCGCGCGCTTCGCGACCCGCTGCACGGCCTGGGCGACGATCGCCAGCACGGCCGGGGCGAGCCCGGCGAACACCGCGAGGACGGCGGTGGTGTCGCCGAAGGCGACGTAGACCGCCGAGAGCACGAGCAGTGCGACGACACCGGGCAGCACGAACAGCCCACCGGCCACCAGCCCGCCACGGGTCCCGTGCAGCAGCCAGCCGACGTAGGTGGCCAGCTGCTGGGCCTCGGGACCGGGCAGCAGCATGCAGTAGTTCATGGCGTGCAGGAACCGGCGCTGGCCGATCCAGCGGTGCTCGTCGACGAGCGTGCGCTGCATGACCGCGATCTGCCCGGCCGGGCCGCCGAAGGTCTGCAGCGAGATGAGGAACCACGCCCGCACCGCGGTGCGGAAGGGCACGACCGTCTGCTGCTGCGGCCGGGCGGGGGTGTCGGCGTCCACGGGTGTCCTCGCAGGGGGTCAGGCCGGCTCGCGGCCGAACAGCAGGCGACGGCGGTGGTACTCGTACAGCCCGTCGAAGAGCGGGCCGGCGACGGCCAGGGTCTGCTCATCGGTGCCGGTCATTGACAACCCGCGCAGCAGGACGTCGAGCCCGGCGGCCTCCGGGGCGTCGAAGCGCCCGTCGTCCAGGTCGGCCTCGTGCACCGCCTCGGCGATCCGCCAGAGCACCGGGTCGGTGAGCTCGTAGCGGCGCAGGATCGTCTCGAAGGTGCAGTCGCCCCCGGCGTGCCCGAGCGCCACCCCGCGCATGTCGAAGGGGGTGGCGTCGGCGGGGACGTCGGCCGGGTCGGCGACGAAAACGAACTCCGCGGCGGGGTCGACGAAGCGGCGGATCAGCCAGGCGCAGGCGGCGCGGTCGATGTGCACGCCGGCACGGGTCGCCCACCTCACCGCGTCACCTGCTCGGTCGCGAGCGCCTCGCCCAGCGTGCGCAGGGCCCGGGCGGCGTCCTCCCGCTCCGGCGGGGGGAAGAAGTCACGCCGGCCGATGGCGCGGAACTCGGTGCGCAGCCGGCGCAGCGCCCGGGACCGCTCGGCCGGTTCCGCAGCGACGGCGGTGGAGCACTCCTCGGCCAGCGCCCGGTACTCCGCGGCCCGTGCCGCGGCCATCCCGGCGGCGAGCTCACGCTCCTGCGCGGCGCCGGCCGGGCGCGCCACCCACAGCCCGGCCGTGCCGCCGGCCGCGAGGACGTCGTCGGCCAGCCACTCCAGCGACTCGCGGGTGCGGGCGTCGGCCGGCAGGGCCACCAGGCCGTCGGCGAGCTGGGCCACGCCGAGCCGGCGCAGCCGCCGCCACAGCGTCGTCCGCGGGCCCGAGGGCTCGCGCGGCAGCCGGTAGCACAGCAGCACCCACTCGCCCGTCGCGGCCACGCGCAGATGCAACCATGGTTGCAGCTATCCGTCCAGGGCGCCGGTCAGGACGGCGTGCTGCGGGCGGCTCGCGAGCGGAAGTCGCCGCGTCCGGTGTCCCCCTTCCAGTCGGCGAAGGACTCGCCGGTCAGCTCCTCGAGCAGCTCGATGTCGGGCAGCAGCGGCTCGAGCACCTCGCGGCGGACCCCGACCGGCATCGGCGGGCGCGGAGCCCGCCCGGCGTGCAGGGCCGCGACCAGCGGGCGGCTGGCCTGGCGCCACACCTGCGGTGGGGCGTACGCGCCCAGTGCCGCGCCGACGCGGACGGCCCGGGACAGCGCGCGGTACCGGGCGGTGTCCGCGACGTACGGCTTGACGTTCTCCGGCGGGACGGCGTGCGCGACGCCGGGCGCCACCCCCAGGAAGGCGCTGACCCGGTCGAGGGTCTCCCGCGGGCTGTCGACCACCTGCCGGTAGCGCAGCAGCAGCACCTGCTCCCGGGGCAGGTGCCGGTGCAGGTCGCGCAGCTGCTCCCCGTAGCGGCCCAGGCCCCGGTAGTGCCAGAACGGCGCCCACCCGCCGGCGACCCGCCGCTCCTCCCGCCGCACCGCGGTCAGGAAGTCGGCCTCGGGCTCCAACCCGTCGGCGCGCAGGTGCACCCAGTTCGACCACGCCCGGTCCACCGGGTCCCGGACGACGGCGACGACCCTGACGTCCGGGACGTCGGCGGCCAGCCGGGCCTGCGCCGCGCGGTCGTACAGGTAGAACGGCGTGCTCTCGCCGCGGATCGCCGTCTCGGGCGCGGCGGCGAACAGGGCGAGGTAGTCCGCGCGCCGCCAGATCCACTCCCGGGCGCTGTGCGCGTCGCCGGGGCCGCGCTGCTGCGACCGCGGCGGCGGCCGGCCGTCGGTCAGGTAGTACTTCGGCTCCTTGACCGGCGAGAGGTACAGGCCGGGGTGGGTGGCCAGGGCGGCGTGCAGCGCCGTCGTCCCGGCCTTGGGGGCGCCGGCGATGACGAACTGCGGCAGGCGTCCGGTCACGGGGAGGTCCTCCTGGTCGGGTCGCGGTCGGATGCACACTGGGCGGCGTCCCCCTCGGTCGACCCCGGAGCTGCCGCGTGCCCAGCCACCCCGCCCCGACGTCCCTCGTGCGCCCGCCGGCCCCCGACCGGTTCTGGGCCGACGCCGAGGTGGTGCTGGAGCCGGAGGACCCGCGGCCGGGCTCCTGGGCCGGCGGCCCCTCGGCCCAGCTGGTCGACGGGACGTGGTGGCTGGCCGCCCGGCTGCGCCGGCCGGTCGGCGAGGGCCGCGGGTTCGCCAACGTGGTGTCGCGGTCCGACGACGGCGTGCGGTTCACCCCGGTGGTAGCGGTCGGCAAGGAGCGCTTCGGCGCCGAGTCGCTCGAGCGCCCGGCCCTCGTGCACACCCCCGAGGGCCGCTGGCGGCTCTACGTCAGCTGCGCGACCCCGGGCACCAAGCACTGGCGGGTCGACCTGCTCGAGGCCGACGACGTCGAGGGGCTGGCGACGGCCGAGCCGCGGACCGTGCTGCCGGGCACCGACCGCGAGGCGGTCAAGGACCCGGTCGTCCGGCACGACGGGCGGCAGTGGCACCTGTGGGCCTCGGTGCACCCGCTCGACGACCCGGACGCCACCGACCGGATGACCACGGAGCACGCCACCAGCCCCGACGGCGTCGACTGGACCTGGCGGGGTACCGCCCTGGCCGGCACCCCGGGCAGCTGGGACGCCCGCGGGGTGCGGTTCGCGACCGTGGTGCTGGACGGCGACCGGACCTGGGCCCTCTACGACGGGCGCGCCACGGCCGGCGAGAACTGGGAGGAGCGCACCGGGCTCGCGGAGGCCGGTGGCGACGGCCGGTTCACCGCGGCGGTGGCCGGCCCGCTGCTGCAGAGCCCGTACCCGCCGCACGGGCTGCGCTACGCCGACGTGGTGGCGCTGCCCGGGGGCGGTGCGCGGTGGTTCTACGAGGCCACCCGGCCCGACGGCGCACACGAGCTGCGCACGGTGCTGCTCGACGCCTGACCGCGGCACGCAGCGCTCCTCGCATCCGGGGCCCGGCGTGCGGGGCCCGCGCTTGCGGGTGCCGGTCGGCACCCGCCAGGTCGTCACCCGGGGCACCCCGTCGCGGAGGAGGGTTGCCGGCCAGCGAGCCGGGGCTCGTCGCTGGCGCTCGTGACCCGCCGGGAGCGTGACACGCCGCCTCGATTCCCGTCAAACCCGATCGAGGTGGTAGGGATTGGTCCGTGCCCGCCGCCCCGACCGCGTCCACCGCCTCATTGCGGCTGGTCCGGCGCGTGCACGTCGACCTCGGCCGGGTCTGGTCCGCCGCCTGTCGCTGACGGCGCCCCTCCCCTCCCGGCCGCCGACCCGCGCGACCGGCCCCGACCTCCCCGAGGAGACCCGTCGTGTCCCGATCCCTGCTGCCCCCTGCCCACCTGCGCCCGGCCCGCCCGGCCGACTCCCGCACCGGCTCCGCCGCGCTCGCCGCGGCCCTGGCCGTCGCGGCCGACCGCTGGCTGCCGCTGGTCGAGTACCGCGCCGAGAGCCGGTGGAGCGCACCGCTCCCCCACGTCGCCGCCGCCGACGTCCTCGACCCGTCCCTGCACGAGGACCTGGCCCGCGCCCAGGTCTGGCTGCTGTCCTGGCTGCCCGGCCAGGGCACCGGTCTGCACGACCACGGCGGCTCCGCCGGTGCCCTCGCCGTCGTCCGCGGCACGCTGTCCGAGGAGGTGGGCGCCGGGGCGGGCGCCGCCGAGCTCACCGCGGGCCGGGTGCGCCACTTCGGCCCCCACCACGTGCACCGGGTGACCAACTCCGGCGCCGAGGCGGCGGTGAGCGTGCACGTCTACACGCCGCGGCTCACGGTGATGAACACCTACCGCGTCGAGGGGCGGCTGCTGGTGCGCACCGGCACCGAGCGCGCCGGCGTCGACTGGTGAAGGACCCGCCCGGGACGGGTCTGCCGGGAGCCCGGTCACCCCAGGCCCCGGCAGGCCGTCGGACGGCGCTGCGTAGCGTCCGCCGCGGCTCCCGACGTCCGGGGCCCCGGACCCGAGGAGCTGCCCCCGATGTCCCGCCCCGGAGCCCCGGAGAGCCGCGAGGCCGTCCCCGCCTGGTTCGCCCGCGCGCTGGCCAGCGCCCCCGAGCACCGGGACGTCGTCGTCGACGGCGCGCGGGTCCACTACCGCGCGTGGGGCGAGCCGGGCCGGCCCGGGCTCGTCCTGGTGCACGGCGGCGCGGCGCACTCCGGGTGGTGGGACCACGTCGCCCCGCTGCTCGGCACGCACCGCGTGGTCGCCCTCGACCTGAGCGGCCACGGCGACAGCGGCCGGCGGGAGGTCTACGGGACCGGGCAGTGGGCCCGCGAGGTGCTCGCCGTCGCGGCCGCCGAGGGCCTCGCCCGCCCGGTGGTGCTCGGGCACAGCATGGGCGGCTGGGTGGCGCTGACCGTCGGCGTCGAGCACGGGGACGACGTCGCCGGCGTCGCCGTCATCGACTCGCCGCTGGACCGCCGGCCGCCCGAGGAGCAGCGGGTGCGCGCGCAGCCGCTGGGGCAGCGCGTGCACGCCGACCTCGAGACGGCGGTGGCGCGGTTCCGCACCCTGCCGCCGCAGGAGGTCTACCTGCCGCACGTCCGCGAGCACGTGGCCCGCGGCTCGCTGCGGCCGGTCGAGGGCGGGTGGGCCTGGAAGTTCGACCCGGCCTTCTCCGGCAACCGCCCGCTGGTGCGCCAGCTGCTGCCCCGGCTGGCGGCGCCGGCCGCGCTCTTCCGCTGCGAGCACGGCCTGGTGACCCCGGACATGGCCGCCGAGATGGTGGCCCTGGTGCCCGGCGGGCTGCCCGTGGTGGACCTGCCCGAGGCCGGCCACCACCCCATGCTCGACCAGCCCCTGGCCCTGGTCACCGCCGTCCGCACGCTGCTGGCGTTCTGGCCCACCGGATCGGCGCGGTCCGCGTAGCGTGACCGCATGGCGGGCTCAGGACGGATCCACCACCCCGGGCTGGCGCGGAAGGTCGTCCCGGCCGAGGAGGCCGCCGGGCACATCCGGCACGGCGACACCGTCGGGATGAGCGGCTTCACCGGCGCCGGCTACCCGAAGGCCGTCCCCCAGGCCCTCGCCCGGCGGATCTCCGACGTCCACGCCACCGGGGACCCCTTCCGGGTCAACGTCTGGACCGGCGCCTCCACGGCCCCCGAGCTCGACGGCGCGCTGGCCGCCGCCGACGGCATCGAGCTGCGGCTGCCCTACCAGTCCGACCCGGTCAGCCGCGACAAGATCAACCGCGGCCTCATGGAGTACATCGACGTCCACCTGTCGCACGTGGCGCAGATGGCGTGGGAGGGGTTCCTCGGGCCGCTCGACGTCGCGGTCGTGGAGGTCAGCGGGATCACCGCCGACGGCGACCTGGTGCCGTCCTCGTCGGTGGGCAACAACAAGACCTGGCTGGACCGGGCCGACCGGGTGGTCCTCGAGGTCAACTCCTGGCAGAGCCCCGCGCTCGACGGGATGCACGACGTCTACTACGGCACCGCGCTGCCGCCGGCCCGGCGGCCGATCCAGCTGACCCGCCCGGACGAGCGGATCGGCGTGCCGTACCTGCGCTGCCCCGAGGACAAGGTCGTCGCCGTCGTCGAGACCGATTCCCCCGACCGCAACAGCGGCTTCGCCGCACCGGACGACGCCTCGCGGGCCATCGCCGGGCACGTCGTCGAGTTCCTCGAGCACGAGGTCGCCCGGGGCCGGGTCCCGCGCGAGCTGCTGCCGCTGCAGTCCGGCGTGGGCAACGTCGCCAACGCCGTCCTCGCCGGGCTCGGGTCGTCGTCCTTCGAGGGGCTGACCGCCTACACCGAGGTCATCCAGGACGGCATGCTCGACCTGCTGAGCACCGGCCGGATGGTGTCCGCGTCGGCGACCGCGTTCTCGCTGAGCCAGGAGGGCATGGCCCGCTTCGACGCCGAGGCGCGGACCCTGCGGGAGCGGATCCTGCTGCGGCCGCAGGAGATCAGCAACCACCCGGAGGTCATCCGCCGGCTGGGCGTGCTGGCGATGAACGGGCTGATCGAGGCCGACGTCTACGGCAACGTCAACTCCACCCACGTCATGGGCAGCCGCATCCAGAACGGCATCGGCGGCTCGGGCGACTTCGCCCGCAACGCCTACATCTCCTTCTTCACCACCCCGTCGACGGCCAAGGGCGGCGCGATCTCGACGATCGTGCCGATGGTCAGCCACGTCGACCACACCGAGCACGACGTCGCCGTCATCGTCACCGAGCAGGGGCTGGCCGACCTGCGCGGGCTGCCGCCGCGGCGGCGGGCGGAGCTGCTCATCGAGCGCTGCGCCCACCCGGACTACCGACCCCTGCTGCGCGACTACTACGAGCGGGCGCTGCGCGAGTCACCCGGCCGGCACACCCCGCACCTGCTGGCCGAGGCCCTGAGCTGGCACACCCGCTACCTGGCCGAGGGCTCGATGATGCCCCCCCGCTGAGTGGCCCCGTCCAGGGCACCGCCCTGAGCCGGCGAGGGGTGGGGAGGACGGGTCCTCGTCCTCAGGAGATGCGGACGGCGGAGACGTCGAACTCGATCTGGATGCGGTCGCTGACCAGCACGCCGCCGGTGTCCAGCGGGGTGTTCCAGGTCAGGCCCCAGTCGCTGCGCTTGATCGCCAGCGCGCCCTCGAAGCCGACCCGCGTGTTGCCGAACGGGTCCTTCGCCGAGCCGGTCAGCGAGAAGTCCACCGACACCGGCCGGGTGGTGTCCCGGATGGTGAGGTCACCGGTGACCGTGTAGGTCTCCTCGTCGACCTGCTCCACGTCGGTGGAGACGAACACGATCTCGGGGTACGTCTCCACGTCGAGGAAGTCCGCGGATCGCAGGTGCGCGTCGCGGTCGGCCTGACCGGTGTCGATGCTCGCCGTCCGGATGCGCAGCGACACGGAGCTGGCCGCCGGGTCGGCGACGTCGAGGTGCGCCCTCCCGGCGAAGTCGCCGAACGACCCCCGCACGGTGGTCACCATGGCGTGCCGGGCCCGGATGCCGATCCGGGTGTGCGCGACGTCGACCTCGTAGTCCCCGGTGACGTCGACGAGCGCGCTGGTGGCCGCGTCGAAGTCGGTGGGGTCCGCGTCAGGTGCCCGGTGCTTGCCCACGGTGGCCCTCCTTCCCCCTGTGCCCCACCATCCTGGCTGATCCCGTCCCGCGCCGACACGCCAGGGTGCCACACCGGGCGGTTGCGCAGCTCGCGGCCGTGGACACGCCCCGATGACCGGGCGGGGCCTTGCGCCGCGGAGGACGATCGTGGGGTGGACGAGAACGACCCCGGCCGCCGCGCCGCAGCCCGTGCCGCCGAGGCCGGGCAGCGCGCTCGCGAACTGGCCGAGCGGCGCCGCGCGATGACCGGGTCCGCCAGCTCCGGGCCCGACGACGCGCGGCAGGCCCAGCAACGGGCCGCCGAGGCGACCGACCACGCCCGGGTCGCCCTGGAGCGGGCGATCACGGGCCACGAGCGGGCGGCGCAGAGCCACGAGGCCGCTGCCGAGGCCCACGACCGGGCGGCCGAGCGCGGCGTCGGGGCCTCCGACGAGCACCGCCGCCGGGCGGCCGAGCACCGCCGCGAGGCGGTCGCCGACCGCGCCGCCGCGGCCGTCGACGCGCGGCGCGGCGCGGTGCCTCCCGGGGACGCGCCCGCGCCCCGGCCCTGAGGAGGATCCCGTGTCGAACGACTCCCCCGACCCGGCCGAGTCCGGCGGGGCCACGCGGCCGATGCCGCCGGCCGCTGCGCTCGACGTGCTCGCCGACCTCGAGGTGGCCCACGAGGAGCTCAAGGTCGCCGAGGAGGAGGTGCGGGTCCAGCAGGAGCAGATCGAGGCGCTGCTGAGCCGGTACGAGGCGGAGCGCCGCTGGCGCAGCCAGCTCTCCGGCCTGGTGCCGGTGGCGCTCGCGCAGACCGACGGCGCGGGGAAGCTCGTGGACGCCAACCCGGCGCTGGCCGCGCTCCTGCGGGTGCCGCTGCCCCGGCTGGCCGGCAAGCCGCTGAGCGTCTACCTGCAGCCCGAGGACGTGCCGCCCTTCCGCTCGGCCGTCCGTGCCCTGGCGACCGGCGCGGCCGATCAGCAGCGGCTGCGGATCACCCTGACCGGTCGCGGGCCGGCCGCCACGCGCGCGGAGCTGTTCGGCTTCCCGGACGCCGCGGCCGGGCAGAACGCCGAGACCCGGCTGCAGTGGGTGCTCCTGTCCCCTCCCGAGGGCGCGGACGGGTCCGCCGCGCGACCGCCCGACTCGGGGCACGGGTCGGCCGACACCCTCGGGCTGGCCACCGCCCTCGCCGAGCTCGCCGCGCTGCCCCTCGGCAACGAGGACCGGCAGCGGCTGCTGTCCCGCATGGCGGTGCTGGTGCAGAGCGCCGTCCCGGCGTCCACCACGGTCAGCATCACCCTGGGCTCGCCCCTGGACCCCCAGCAGCTCGGCAGCGACTCCGCCGTGGCCCAGGAGCTGGACGGCTGGCAGCTGCAGGCCGGGGAGGGCCCGTGCTGGCACGCCCACGCCACCGGTGTCGTGGTGACCGTCGACGACCTCCCCTCCGACGACCGGTGGCCGCGGCTGCGCCCGCTGCTCGGGGACAGCCCGGTGCGCAGCGTCCTCGCCCTGCCGTTGCGCGAGGGCGGGGAGCCGGTCGGCGTGGTGAACGTCTACGCCGCGGAGGCCGGCGCCTTCGCGGCGGACAAGCGGCGCATCGCCGAGCTGGTGACCGCCGCGGTCGGCGGGGTGCTGCAGACGGTGGCCGAGCGCGAGTCGCTGCGGGACCTGGCGGCGAACCTGGAGAAGGCGTTGACCTCCCGGGCGACCATCGACCAGGCCAAGGGCGTGCTCATGGCCCTCCTCGGGGTCGACGCCGACGAGGCCTTCACCCGGCTGGTCGCGCTGAGCAACCGGCTCAACGTCAAGCTGCGCGACCTCGCCCTGCTGGTCGTCGACGGCCACGCGGCCGAGGTGATCGACGCCGCCCGCAGGTGACGCCCGGCGGCCCCGTCCCGGGCGTGGCCCCGTCCGGGGCACCGCCGACCCCGTCCCGAGGCCCGCGCCGAGCCTGCGAGGCGTGGGGAAAGGGGGGTCCTCTATGCGATCGGGTCCATGAGGACGACGGCACCCGCCCGCTCGCCCGGCACCTCGGAGAAGGCGGTCACGGTGACGCGCACCCGCACCGGCCGGCCGCGCCGGTTGACCGCGTCGAGCTCCAGGGTGTCGCCGTCCACGTCGTCGCCGGACGCCGCGACCTGCCGCCGCAGCAGCGGGTGCAGGCGGGTCATCGGCAGGCCCACGTCCAGGTCGAGCACGTGCCGGCCCCGCACCTCCTCCTGGCGCAGGCCCCACAGGTCCTCGGCGGCGGTGTTCCACACCAGCACCCGCAGGTCGGCGTCCACCACGGCCACCCCGGCACGGAAGCTGCTGAGCACGCCGCTCATGAAGTGGTTCACCGCGCCGACCTCGTCGGTGGTGGCGCGCAGCTCCTCGTTGGCGGCGTGGAGCTCGTCGTTCATCGACTGGAGCTCCTCGTTCATCGTCTCCAGTTCCTCGTTGGTCGACTGGAGCTCCTCGTTCGTGGTCTCCAGCTCCTCGACCGTGGACTGCAGCTCCTCGTTGGTGGTCTCCAGCTCCTCGTTGGCCGACTGGAGCTCCTCGTAGGCCGTCTCCAGCTGGCGGTTGGCGAACTCCAGCTCCCGCTGCAGCCGCCGGTAGTGGGTGACGTCCTCGAAGACGACCGTCGTGCCCAGCAGGTCGCCGTCCTCGCGGAAGAGCGGCACCACCTGGACGTCGAACAGCTGCGGTTCCTGGCCGGCCCGGCGGCGCTCGACCCCGCGCACCCACAGCGGGCGGCGGGCCTGCGCGGCCTCGGCCATGGCCCCGCGCAGCTCCACCGGGCGGTAGGAGACCTCGAGGTCCTGGAACGGCCGGCCGACGTCGCGCTGCTCGACCCCGAACAGCCGCTCGGCCTGGTGGTTGACCACGGCCAGCCGGCCCTCGCCGTCGATCGCCAGCTGGGCGGCCGGCCCGGACAGCAGCGCCTCGCGACGCAGCCGGTCGAGGTCCTCGTCGGCCTCGGCGGGGACGGTGCGCACCGGCGGGACGGCGGTGCGCCGGTCGGCGGCGGGGACGCTGTCGCGCTTGCGGAAGAACCGGCGGGTGAGGTCGACGGGCGCGAAGAGCCGGTTGTGCGAGAGCAGCATCTCGGCCTTGCCGAGGAACAGCAGGCCGGTCGGGTTGAGCGCGTAGTGCAGCCGGCCGAGGATGCGCGTCTGGGTCTCGGCGGTGAAGTACATGAGGGTGTTGCGGCACAGCAGCAGGTCGATGTGCGAGATCGGCGCGTCCTGCACCAGGTCGTTGCGGCCGAAGATCACCGACCGGCGGAGGTCCTTGCGGAAGGCGAACCGGCCGTTCTCCGGCGTGAAGTACTCCTTCACCTGCGCGGGGCTCAGCCCGGCCATCTCCCGCTCGGTGTAGACGGCCTGCCGGGCGTGCGACAGCGCCTCCTCGTCGACGTCCGTGGCGTAGATCTTGACCCGCTCGCGGAACTCGTCGGGGCCGAGGGCGTCGGCCAGCAGGATGGCCAGGCTGTAGGCCTCCTGTCCCGACGCGCAGCCGGCGCTCCACACCCGGACGACCGGCCCGGCGGCGGCGAGCAGGCCCGGCAGCAGCGCCTCGCGCAGGTGGTCCCAGGCCGCGGTGTCGCGGAAGAAGCTGGTGACGTTGATCAGGATCGTGTTGAACAGCGGCGTGAACTCGTCGGGGTGGACCTCGAGGAAGTCCTGGTACTCGCCGAACGAGGCCACCCCGACCTCGGCCATCCGCCGCCGGATCCGCCGGCTCAGGCTGGGCCGCTTGTACCCGGTGAAGTCGAAGCCGCGGCGCTCGCGCAGGTAGACCAGCAGTCCCTCGAGGTCGGGGTCCGGGCCGGTCGCCGTCCCGGTCGTCTCCTCGTCGGCGTCCTCGAGCGCCGCGTCGT
This sequence comes from Geodermatophilus sp. SYSU D00779, assembly GCF_054050595.1. Taxonomy (NCBI): domain Bacteria; kingdom Bacillati; phylum Actinomycetota; class Actinomycetes; order Geodermatophilales; family Geodermatophilaceae; genus Geodermatophilus; species Geodermatophilus sp. SYSU D00779. The sequence continues at coordinate 82,073 of NZ_JBJGZQ010000001.1, read as the reverse complement.
CCTCCTGCCGGTCCTGCCCCTCCACCGGCTCAGCCCTCCTCGACCGCGTTCGGCAGCGCCGAGCCGCCCAGCTCGCCGCGGTGCAGCAGCTCGCGCAGCAGCGCGGCCGCGTCCCGGGCCTCGTCGTGGCGGACGCGGAACCGCTGGGCGCTGTGCCGGTGCCCGCGCTCCTCGGCCCGCCGGCCCATGTGCAGGCTCAGCGCCGCGCGCTCCTCCAGGCCGCGCAACGCCATCCAGAGGGCACCCTCCAGGGCCTGGCTCTGCTCCTCGGCGAGGGCCTCGGGGGACCACGCGTGGCCCACCCGGCAGCGGTAGCGCTCCATCGGCCCCTCGGTGATCGTGAACAGCGCACCGTGGCAGGTCGGGCACCCGAAGCCGGACGCCACACCGGGCCGGTCCGCGGAGTCGTAGGCATCGCCGTCGAGCTCGGCCATCGCGGCCTCCGTCTCCATCAGCTCCGAGGGCGGTGGCACCTCGGCCACGTCGACCTCCTCCTCGAGCAGCCGGGCCAGGAGCCCCGGCATCGCGGCGACCGGGACGACGTGCTCGGCGCCGCCGACCTCGTGCGCGTGCAGCGGCATGCTGGCGTACATCGCGTCGTCCGGGTCCTGCACCACGCCGACCCCGCCGCGGGCGCGGATGGCGATCATCCCCGCGGCCCCGTCGTCCAGCGCGCCGGAGAGGACCACGCCGACGACCCGGGGGCCGGCCGCGCGGGCCGCCGAGCGGAAGAGGACGTCGACGGCCGGGCGGTGGCCGTTCTCCCGCGGTCCTCGGGACAGCGCGATGCGGTCGCCGTCGACGATCAGGTGGACGTCGGGGACGCAGACGCTGACGGTGCCGTGCTCCAGCGGGTCGCCGTGCCGGGCCGGACGCACCGGCAGCGCACAGACCCGGCCGAGGATCGCCGGCAGCGCGCTGCGCGACCCCGGCGGCATGTGCAGCACGACGAGGACGGCGGCCGGCAGGTCGCCCGGGAGCCGGCCGAGCAGCTCGCGCAGCGCCTCCACGCCGCCGGCGGAGGCACCGACCACCACGAGGTCGCGCTGAGTCGTCGGCACCGTTCCCCCTCGTCCCGTCACTCGTCCGCCCGGCGGCGCGTGCACCGAACGGTAGTTGCCCGGGTGTGCCCGTGGCGGGTCCCAGGGCGGGACGGTCAGCGGCCGCGCCAGACCGGGCGGCGCTTCTCGGCGAAGGCCGCCGCCCCCTCCCGGGCGTCCTCGCTGGCGAAGACGGGCGCGACGAGCTCGCCCTGCCGCTGCCAGCCCTCGGCGGTCGTCCAGTCCGCGCTGCCGAGGACGACCGCCTTGGTGGCGGCCAGGGCCAGCGGACCGTTCGCGGCGATCGTCGCGGCCAGGGCGAGGGCACCCTCCAACGCCCCGCCCTCGGGGGTGACCCGGTTGACCAGGCCGACCTCCGCGGCCCGCCGGGCGTCGATCGGGTCGCCGGTCAGCAGCATCTCCATCGCCACGTTGCGCGGCACCCGCGCCGGCAGCAGCAGCGCGCCGCCGCCGGCGGCGACCAGCGAGCGCTTGACCTCGGGCACCCCGAAGCGCGCGGTCTCGGCGGCCACCACCAGGTCGCAGGCGAGCACCAGCTCGAAGCCGCCGGCCAGCGCCCAGCCCTCGACGGCGGCGACGAGCGGCTTGCGCGGCGGGGTCTGCGTGATGCCGCACAGGCCGCGGCCCTCGATCGCCGGGGTCTCCCCGCGCAGGAAGGCCTTGAGGTCCATGCCGGCGGAGAAGGTCCCCCCGGCGCCGGTGAGCACGCCGACCCGCAGCTCCGCGTCGGCGTCGAGATCGTCGACCGCGGCGGCCACGCCCTCGGCGACTGCGCGGTCGAGCGCGTTGCGCGCCTCCGGCCGGTCGATCGTGACGACCAGCACGCCCTCGCGCCGCTCCACCCGCACCCCGTCGCTCACCGCTGCTCCCCTCGGTCCGCCTGCACCACGGCGCCGGCCTCCAGCAGGCCGGCCACCTCCTCCTCGCCGAAGCCCCATGCGAGCAGCGCCGTGCGGGTGTCCTGGCCGGGCCCACGAGGTGCCCCGCGGACCGCGCCCGGCGTGCGCGAGAAGCGCGGCGCCGGCGCCGGCTCGGGGTGACCGCCGCGGTCGGCGAAGGTGCCGCGGGCGGCCAGGTGCGGGTGCTGCGGCGCCTCGGTCAGCCCGAGCACCGGCGTCACGCAGGCGTCGGTGCCGGCGAAGGCCTCGGCCCACTCGTCGCGGGTTCGGGTGGCGAAGGCGGCGGCGATCCGCGCGCGCTGCTCCGGCCAGCGGGCGACGTCGAGCTGGCCGCCGTGCGCGTCGGGGTCGATGCGCAGGCCCGCGAGCAGCTGGGCGTGGAACTGCGGCTCGATGGCGCCGACCGCCACGTGCCGGCCGTCGGCGCAGGCGTAGGTGCCGTAGAAGGGGGCGGCGCCGTCGAGCAGGTTGGCCGCGCGGCGGTCCTGCCAGGCGCCGGCGCCGAGCAGGCCGTAGACCATCGTCACCAGGGAGCTGGCGCCGTCCACCATGGCCGCGTCGACCACCTGGCCGCGCCCGCTCGTCTGCCGCTCGAGCAGGGCGGCGAGCACGCCGACGACGAGGAACAGCGCGCCGCCGCCGAAGTCGGCGCCGATGTTGAGCGGCGGGACCGGCGCCTCCGCCGTCCCGATGGCGTGCAGGACGCCGGTGAGCCCCAGGTAGTTGATGTCGTGCCCGGCGCGATCGGCGAGCGGGCCGTCCTGGCCCCAGCCGGTCATCCGCGCGTAGACCAGCTGCGGGTTGCGGGCGAGGGCGTCGTCGGGGCCGACGCCGAGCCGCTCGGTGACGCCCGGGCGCAGCCCCTCGACCAGCACGTCGGCGCTCTCCACCAGCCGGAGGACGACGTCGCGGCCGGCCGGGCTCTTGAGGTCCACGGCGACCGAGGGGCGGCTGCGGTTCAGCGCGTCCCGCTCCGGGGGCACCAGCTGCGTGCCGCCGCCGGGCCGGTCGACCCGGACGACGTCGGCGCCCAGCTCGGCCAGCAGCAGGCAGGCGTAGGGGGCGGGGCCGAGACCGGCCAGCTCGACGACGCGGGTGCCCGTGAGGGGGCCGGTGGGCGGCAGCACGGGACGCACCGTAACCCCCTACGGTCCACCTGGTGAGCGAGCGCTGGTTCGAGGACTACGTGCCCGGGACGACCGCCGAGCACGGACCGCTGCGGGTCGAGGAGGACGACGTCGTCGACTTCGGCCGCCGGTTCGACCCGCAGCCGTTCCACGTCGACGCCGCAGCCGCGGCGGCCGGGCCGTTCGGCGGGCTCATCGCCAGCGGCTGGCACACCTGCGCGCTGATGATGCGCCTGCTGGCCGACGAGTACCTCTCCCCCGTCTCCAGCCTCGGCTCCCCGGGGGTCGACGAGCTGCGGTGGGTGGCCCCGGTGCGCCCGGGCGACGAGCTCACCCTGCGGACGACGGTCGCCGAGGCCCGGCCGTCGCGGTCGAAGCCCGACCGGGGGCTGGTGCGCACGCACGTCGAGCTGCTGCGGCAGGACGGCACCGTCGTGCTGACCATGACCGCCATGAACCTGGTCCGGGTCCGCCCCGCCCAGGGTCCGTCCTCCGGATCCGATCGCTGAACGGGCTCGGTGGCCCGGTCGCGACAGAGATCGTTGACCTTGCAGCGTCGCGCGACGACAGTTGTCTGGACCGGACGGTCCTGTCCAGCGCAAGGGCATCCAGACCGACTGTCGCTGTGCGGGACGCGGCCCGGTCGACTCAGGTCCTTGGTCTCCACCAGAGGAGGACCCGGCGATGGCCAGCATCGAGTTCAAGAACATGGACCACCCCGATGAGACCCGCACGCCGGAGAAGACCAGCATGAGCGTCGTCCACCTGGGTGACGCCACCGTGGGCCGCTACACCCTCCAACCGGGGTGGAGGTGGTCGGAGTGCATCAGGCCGGTGGTCGGCGGGGACAGCTGCCAGGCCGCGCACCTGGGGTTCCTCGTGTCGGGCACGATCCACGTCGCTGCCGACGACGGCGCCGAGGCCGACCTCAGCGCGGGTGACGTCTACCGCCTCGAGCCGGGCCACGACGCCTGGGTCGTCGGTGAGGAACCGGTCGTGGCGTTGGAGTTCGAGAGCAAGACGGCCGAGACGTACGCCAGGGGCTGACGCACAGCTCGTCCCGGTCGGCGCGGTGCTCACTGCGCGGGGTGGTGCCGCGTCGCGGGACCGGGCGGCGGTGGACGTCGTGGTCGTAGCCGCGGTCGGCGGCACCCCCGCCTGACGGCCTCCGGCCGCGCGGGCCGCGAAGTCGGAGCGGCCGGGGTCGTCCACGGGCCTGGTGTCCTGAGGGTGTCGCGGCGCGTCCTGCGGCGTCCCGGCGACCGACCGCGGACACGCGGCCCTCGCACCGGTGGAGCAGCACGGCCTCGGACCGGAGCCACCGGCGTCGGGACCACAGACCCATCTGAGGGAGACAGCGAGACAGGGGGGAGAACAACGTGACCGAGAGCGTCAGCGAGAGCGAGAACCCGGCGATCCCGTCCCCCACGCCGAAGCCGCACCGGCCCAGGACCAACCAGGACTGGTGGCCCAACCAGCCGGACCTGACGGTCCTCCGCCGCCCCTCGCCCGGTCCGATGGGCGAGGACTTCGACTACAGGGAGGAGTTCGCGCACCTCGACGTCGACGCGCTGAAGCGGGACCTCTTCGAGCTGATGACGACGTCGCAGGAGTGGTGGCCGGCCGACTACGGCCACTACGGGCCGCTGTTCATCCGGATGAGCTGGCACGCGGCGGGCACGTACCGCATCGCCGATGGGCGGGGCGGTGGTGGGAGCGGCGCGCAGCGCTTCGCCCCCCTCAACAGCTGGCCCGACAACGCGAGCCTGGACAAGGCGCGCCGGCTGCTCTGGCCGGTCAAGAAGAAGTACGGCCGCAGGATCTCCTGGGCCGACCTGCTCGTCTTCGCCGGCAACTGCGCCTATGAGTCGATGGGCTTCCGGACGCTCGGCTTCGGCTTCGGGCGCGAGGACGTCTGGGAGCCCGAGGAGATGTTCTGGGGTCCCGAGGACACCTGGCTCGGCGACGAGCGCTACAGCGGCGACCGCCAACTCACCGGTCCGCTCGCTGCCGTGCAGATGGGCCTCATCTACGTGAACCCGGAGGGGCCCAACGGCAGGCCCGATCCGCTGGCCGCCGCCCGGGACATCCGGGAGACCTTCGGCCGCATGGCCATGAACGACGAGGAGACGGTCGCGCTCATCGTCGGCGGCCACACGGTCGGCAAGACCCACGGTGCGGTCGACCCCTCGTACATCGGCCCGGAGCCCGAGGCCGCCCCCATCGAGCAGCAGGGCCTCGGCTGGAGGAACACGTTCGGCAGCGGCGTGGGCCCCGACGCCCTCACCAGCGGGCTCGAGGGCGCGTGGACGCCCACCCCGATCACGTGGGACAACAGCTTCCTCGAGACCCTGTACGGCTACGAGTGGGAGCTGACCGAGAGCCCTGCCGGTGCCAAGCAGTGGAAGCCGGCGGGCGGCGCGGGGGCGGACACCGTCCCCGACGCCCACGACCCGTCGAGACGGCACGCGCCGATGATGCTGACGACGGACCTCGCGCTGCGCGTCGACCCGGTCTACGGGGAGATCACCCGGCGGTTCCTGGAGCACCCGGACCAGCTCGAGGAGGCGTTCGCCAAGGCCTGGTACAAGCTGCTGCACCGGGACATGGGACCCCTGTCGCGCTACCTGGGCCCCTGGGTCGCGGAGCCGCAGCTGTGGCAGGACCCCGTCCCGCCGGTCGACCACGACCTGATCGGGGACGACGACATCGCCGCCCTCAAGGCCACGATCCTCGGGTCGGGCCTGTCCATTCCCCAGCTGGTGGCCACCGCGTGGGCAGCGGCGGCGAGCTTCCGCGCCACCGACAAGCGCGGCGGCGCCAACGGGGCCCGGATCCGCCTGGAGCCGCAGCGGAACTGGGAGGTCAACGACCCGGCCGAACTGGCCCGGGTGCTCCCGGTCCTCGAGCAGATCCGGGACGACTTCGACCGCGCGCAGTCCGGCGGGAAACGGGTCTCGCTCGCCGACCTGATCGTCCTGGGCGGGTGCGCGGCCGTCGAGCAGGCGGCGAGGAACGCCGGGCACGACATCACGGTGCCGTTCGCGCCAGGGCGCACGGACGCCTCGCAGGAGCAGACCGACGTGGATTCCTTCGCCGTTCTCGAACCGGCCGCGGACGGGTTCCGCAACCACCTGCGGGCCGGGGAGAAGCTGGCGCCGGAGACCCTGCTGGTGGATCGGGCGTTCATGCTGGACCTGACCGCTCCCGAGATGACCGTTCTCGTCGGCGGCATGCGGGCCCTGAACGCCAACCGCGGGCGATCGCCGCACGGCGTCCTCACCGACCGGCCCGGGACGTTGACGAACGACTTCTTCGTCAACCTGCTCGACATGGGTACGGAGTGGACGACGTCCGCCTCGGCCGACAACGTGTACGAGGGCAGGGATCGGGCCACTGGCGAGGTCAGGTGGACCGCCACCGCCGCCGACCTCGTCTTCGGTTCGAACTCCCAGCTCCGGGCCATCGCGGAGGTCTACGCGTGCGACGACGCGAGCGAGGAGTTCGTACGTGACTTCGTGGCCGCGTGGGACAAGGTCATGAACCTCGACCGGTTCGACCTCGCCTGATCCCGACGTCGAGGCCGGCCACCCGTCGGCCGACCTCGACATCCCCGGTCCGGGGCTCGGGGACACCGACAGCAGCGGCGGCACGTGGTCCGCAACGTGGTCCGCAGCAACGTGGTCCGCAGGACAGGTGCTACAGGCCCGCGTACAGCGTCCGCCAGAAGTCGCGCGGCTCGTCGTCCGGGCCGGACCAGAGCCGGCCGGTGAGCAGGACGGCGACCACGTCCCGGGCGGGGTCGGCCCACGCGCTGGTGCCGGTGCCGCCGTCCCAGCCGAAGCGGCCGGGAGTGGTCCACGGCTCGACCGGCTCGACGCACACGCCGGTCTGCGACCCCCAGGAGATCCCGGGCCCGAGGAAGTCGGCCGCACCCGCGCGCTGTGCCGGGGTGAGGGAGTCGGCGGTCAGCGCGGCCACCGACGCCGGTCCCAGCACGGGGGCGCCGCCGTCGGCCAGCGCGGCCAGGAAGGCCAGGACGTCAGGCGCGGTGGACACCAGGCCGGCCGCCAGGGACTCGAACGCCGGCGGGACGGTGGCGTCGGGCGCATCGACCGGGACCAGGCCGTCCGGGGTGGCCTCGTGGACGGTCGCCAGCCGCGCCGGGTCGGCCGCGGTGAAGGCGGTGCCGGTCAGCCCCAGCGGGCCGGTCACCCGGTCGGCCAGCAGCGCCGACACCGGCCGGCCGGCGGCGCGGGCGAGCAGCACGCCCAGGACGTCCGCGGCCAGGTGGTACAGCCACAGCTCGCCGGGCTGGGCGGCGAGCGGCAGCTCGGCGAGCCGGCGCAGGTACTCGTCGGGGGCCATCTGCGGCGCCCAGGGCCCGGGGCCGATGGCGCGCTCCTCGATCGCCCGGTCCAGCGGGCTGCCGTCCCAGAGCCCGCCGAAGCCCGGCGTGCCGGTGAGCAGGTGTCGCACCGTGATCGGCCGCTCGGCAGGGACGGTGTCGGTCAGCGGGCCGGTCCGGTCGCGCAGGACCCGTGGGGCGGCGAGCTCGGGCAGCCACTCGGCGACCGGGTCGTCGAGGCCCAGCACGCCGTCCTCCACCAGTGCGAGGGTCAGCGCGCCGGCGACCGGCTTGGTCACCGAGGCGAGGCGGAACAGCGTGTCCGGGCGCATCGGGTCGGCACCGCCGGCGACGGTCGTGCCGCCGGTGAGCACCTCCGTCCTCCCGCCGTGCCGGACGGCGGCGGCGAAGCCGGGCAGCCGGCCCTCGTCCACCTGGCGCTGCAGGACGGTCCGCACCGGTTCGAGGTCCATGGAGGGCAGACCCCGGCCGGCCGCCGGCCTCATCGGTCGGGGCGGATCCCGTCGAGCAGCCGCCGCCGGGCCGGACCGAGCGAGGGGCCGTACCAGGTGAGGTCGCGGCCGGACACCAGCGCGGTGCGGATCCCGGGGAACGCCTCGGGTCCGTCGTCCGCGGTGAAGACGTAGGGCTCGTCGGGCAGGACGACGACGTCCGGTCCCGCCGCCCGCACGGCCTCGACCGACACGTGCGGGTAGCGGTCCTCCCCCGCGCCGAAGACGTTGACCAGCCCGAGCCGGGCCAGCACGTCGCCGGTGAAGGTGCGCGGGCCGACCACCATCCACGGGTCCCGCCACACCGGGACGGCGACCCGGCGCGGCGGTGCGGGTACCGGCCGGGCCCACTCCGCGGCCGCCGTCGTCAGCCAGCCCGGCTCCCCGACGTCGAGCACCTCGGCGAACAGCCGGCGCATCGAGGTGAGCGCCTCGTCGACCGACTCGATGACGGTCACCCAGACCGGGATGCCAGCCGCCCGCAGCCGGTCGACGTCCAGCCGCCGGTTCTCCTCCCGGTTGCAGACCACCAGGTCCGGCTCGAGCGCCGCGATCGCCGCGCGGTCGGGGTTCTTGGTGCCCCGGACGCGCGGCACGTCGAGCCCGGCCGGGTGGGTGCACCAGTCGGTGGCGCCCACCAGCCGCTCGGGGACCGTCTCCGCCAGCGCCTCGGTGAGCGACGGGACCAGCGACACCACCCGCCGCGGCGGCCGCGGCAGGTCGACCGGCGTGCCGAGGTCGTCAGTCAGCACGGTGGTGAGGGAGTGGAACGGCCCCCGTGCAGGGGCCCGCCGTGAGCCTGCGAACGGTGGGGAGCAGGGTCCTCCATCAGTACATGACCAGCCCGGCCGAGACGTTGAGGTCCTCCCCCGTGATGCCGGCCGCCCGGTCCGACGCCAGGAAGGCGACGGCGTGTGCGACGTCGTCGGCGTCGACCAGCCGCTGCAGGGCGGCACCGCCGGCGAACTCGGACCGGGCCTGCTCCACGGAGATCCCGCGGGAGGCCGCCTGCTGCTCCAGCACCCAGGCGATCCGCGGGCCCTCGACCCCGCCCGGCGACACCAGGTTGACCCGGACGCCGGACGACCCGAGTTCCCACGCCAGCGTGCGGACCAGGCCGACGAGCGCCATCTTCGACGCGGCGTAGGGCGTCCGGTTCACCAGCGGCCGCTTGCCGGTCACCGATCCGATGACGACGACCGAGCCCGAGCCACGGGCGATCATGCCGGGCAGGAAGGCACGGCAGGCCAGCATCGTGCCGGTCACGTTGACCCGGAGGGTGTCCTCCCACTCCTCCAGCGGCATCTCCACCAGCGGAGCGCTGGGCCCGCCGATGCCGCTGTTGTTGACCAGCACGTCCACCCGGCCGAACTCCCCGACCGCCGCCTGCGCCGCCGCGTCGACCGACGCCGGGTCCCGCAGGTCCATCGCGACGACCAGGGCCCGTCGGCCCGCCGTGCGGACCTGCTCGGCGACCTGCTCCATGGGGCCGGCCGACCGCCCGGCGAGGACGACGTCGGCGCCCTCGGCCGCCAGCCGCAGCGCGATCGCCCGGCCGATCCCGCTCCCCGCGCCGCTCACCGCGGCGACCTGACCGTCGAGCACGACGCGCTCCTAGACGTTCCGCCGGTACTGGCCGCCCACCTCGAAGAAGGCGTCGCTGATCTGGCCGAGCGAGCAGACCCGGACGGCCTCCATCAGCGCGGCGAAGACGTTGCCGCCCTCGGTCGCCGCCCGCTGCAGCTCGGCCAGCGCGGCCGGGGCCTCGTCGGCGTGGCGGGCGTGGAAGTCCGCGAGCCGCTGCAGCTGCGACTGCTTCTCCGCCTCGGTGGCGCGGGCGAGCTCCAAGGGCTTGGGTGCTTCGGAACGCGAGCGCGGGTCGAGAAAGGTGTTGACCCCGACGATCGGCAGGCTGCCGTCGTGCTTGCGGTGCTCGTAGAGCATCGACTCGTCCTGGATCCTGCCGCGCTGGTAGCCGGTCTCCATCGCGCCCAGCACGCCGCCGCGCTCGGCGATCCGGTCGAACTCGGCCAGCACCGCCTCCTCGACCAGGTCGGTGAGCTCCTCGATGACGAACGAGCCCTGCAGCGGGTTCTCGTTGCCGGCCAGCCCCCACTCCCTGTCGATGATCATCTGGATGGCCAGTGCCCGGCGGACGGACTGCTCGCTCGGGGTGGTCACGGCCTCGTCGTAGGCGTTGGTGTGCAGGCTGTTGGCGTTGTCGTAGACGGCGCAGAGGGCCTGCAGCGTGGTGCGGATGTCGTTGAAGTCCATCTCCTGCGCGTGCAGCGACCGGCCCGAGGTCTGCACGTGGTACTTCAGCTGCTGGGACCGCGGCCCGGCGCCGTAGCGCTCCCGCATCGCCACCGCCCAGATGCGGCGGGCGACCCGGCCGATCACCGAGTACTCGGCGTCCATGCCGTTGGAGAAGAAGAACGAGAGGTTGGGCGCGAAGTCGTCGATGTCCATGCCGCGGGCCAGGTAGGCCTCGACGTAGGTGAAGCCGTTGGCGAGGGTGAAGGCCAGCTGGCTGATCGGGTTCGCCCCGGCCTCGGCGATGTGGTAGCCGGAGATCGACACCGAGTAGAAGTTGCGCACCCGGTGGTCGATGAACCACTGCTGGATGTCGGCCATGCAGCGCAGCGCGAACTCGGTCGAGAAGATGCACGTGTTCTGGCCCTGGTCCTCCTTGAGGATGTCGGCCTGCACCGTGCCGCGGACGTTGGCCAGCACCCAGGCCCGGATCTCCTCGGCCTCGGCGGCGTCGGGCTCGCGGCCCTCCTCCTCGCGGAACCGGTCCAGCCGCTGGTCGATCGCGGTGTTGAGGAACATCGCCAGGATCGCGGGCGCCGGGCCGTTGATGGTCATCGACACCGACGTCGTCGGGTCGCAGAGGTCGAAGCCGCTGTACAGCACCTCCATGTCGTCGAGCGTGGCGATGGAGACCCCGGAGGTGCCGACCTTGCCGTAGACGTCGGGGCGCGGGTCGGGGTCGCGGCCGTAGAGGGTGACCGAGTCGAACGCCGTCGACAGCCGGGTCGCCTCGCTGCCCTGGCTGAGCAGCGTGAAGCGGCGGTTGGTGCGGAAGGCGTCGCCCTCGCCGGCGAACATCCGCGCGGGCGCCTCGCCCTGCCGCTTGAACGGGAAGACGCCGGCCGTGAACGGGAAGGAGCCGGGCAGGTTCTCCCGGCGCAGGAAGCGCAGCAGCTCGGCGTCGTCCTGGGTCCGCGGCAGCGCGACCCGCCGCACCTCGTTCCCGGAGAGCGTCTTCCTGGTCAGCGGCGTGCGGATCTCCCTGCCGCGGACCGTGTAGACGTACTCGTCCCCGGAGTAGGCCTCGACCCGCGCCGGCCACTCGTCGAGCAGGTCGCGCACCTCGGGCAGCAGCTCGCGGTCCGCGGCCTCGACCGCGGCGCGGGCGGCCTCCGCGGCGTCCCCGTCCAGCACCTCGGCGGCGGTGGTCAGGTGCTGCCGGCGGCGCACGACCGCCACCTGCGCCTCGGTGGTCGCGTGGTAGCCGCGGACGGCCTCGGTGATCTCGGCGAGGTACCGCGCGCGCTGCGCGGGGACGACGCTGGTCAGGCCGCTCGAGGCCTTGACGTCGACCCGCGGCAGGACGCCGGCGCCCGCGGGCAGGCCCTTCTCGACCAGCAGGCCGAGCAGGTGCTGGTAGAGCGCGGTCACGCCGTCGTCGTTGAACCGGGCGGCGCTGGTGCCGAAGACCGGCATGTCCTCCCAGGGCTGCCCGAACGCCTCGCGGTTGCGGACCATCTGCCGGGCGACGTCCCGCCGGGCGTCCTCCGCCCCGCGCCGCTCGTACTTGTTGATCGCGACGACGTCGGCGAAGTCGAGCATGTCGATCTTCTCCAGCTGCGACGCGGCGCCGAACTCCGGCGTCATCACGTACAGCGCGACGTCGGAGAACGGCACGATCCCCGCGTCGCCCTGCCCGATGCCGGGCGTCTCCACGATCACCAGGTCGAAGCCGGCGGCCTCGACCGCGCACAGCACGTCGTCCAGGTGCGCCGGGGTCTCCGCGCCGGCGCTGCGGGTGGCCAGCGAGCGGAAGAAGGTGTGGCTGCCCTCGCCGGTCTCCAGGGCGTTCATCCGGATCCGGTCGCCGAGCAGCGCGCCGCCGCCACGGCGCCGGGTCGGGTCGATCGCCAGGACGGCGACGCGCAGCTTGTCCTCCTGGTCGGTGCGCAGCCGGCGCAGCAGCTCGTCGGTGAGCGAGGACTTGCCCGAGCCGCCGGTGCCGGTGATGCCGAGGACCGGCACCGTCCGCCCGGCCGCCGCTTCGCGCACCCGGGCGGCGAGGTCGGCGTCGCGGCCGGTCTCGAGCACGGTGATCGCGCGGGCCAGGGCGGCGGGGTCGCCGGTGAGGAGGGCCTCGACGTCCGGGCCGTTCCGGGTCAGGTCGACGTCGCACTCGCGGATCAGCTCGTTGATCATCCCGGGCAGGCCGAGGCGCTGGCCGTCCTCGGGGCTGAAGATCCGGACGCCGCGCTCGCGGAGCAGCGCGATCTCCTCCGGGACGATCACACCCCCGCCGCCGCCGAAGACCTTGACGTGCCCGGCGCCGGCCTCGGCCAGCCGCTCCACCAGGTAGGTGAAGTACTCGACGTGCCCACCCTGGTAGGAGGAGATCGCCACCCCCTGCACGTCCTCCTCCAGCGCCGCACGGACGACCGAGTCGACGCTGCGGTCGTGCCCGAGGTGCACGACCTCGGCGCCCTGGCTCTGCAGCAGCCGGCGCATCACGTTGATCGCGGCGTCGTGGCCGTCGAACAGGCTCGCCGCGGTCACGAAGCGGACCGGGTGGGTGGGGACGTGCAGGTCGGACGGCATGCCGCTCCCGGGGTCGGACGCCGGTCCGCGACCCGCGCCGATTTAGTTGGACGTCCTAGTATCTCCCGGCAGGGCCGCCGTGTCCACGGTCACCCCGGCGGGGCGGGAGGGACGCCGTCGTCCGAGGGGCCCGCGCCCAGCGGGCGCTGGAACCAGGTGACGTCGTGCCATCGACCGAGCTTCCAGCCGACCCGGTGGTAGGTGCCGACCGGCTCGAAGCCGATCGCCGTGTGCAGGCCGACGCTGGCGTCGTTGGGCAGCGCGACTCCGGCCAGCGCGGTGCGGAAGCCGCGGGCGGCCAGCCGGTCGAGCAACGCGGTGTAGAGCGCGCGGCCGGCACCCGTGCGGCGACGCCCGGTCTCGGTGTAGACGCTCACCGACGTCGACCAGTCGTAAGCGGCGCGGGGGTTGAACGGCGCGCCGTAGGCGTAGCCGACGACCCGGCCGCCGTCCTCGAGGACCACCCAGGCGTACCGGGCGAGCGCGGCGTCGATGCGGCCGGCCACCTCCGCGGCCGTCGGCGGCTCCAGCTCGAAGGAGACGGCGGTGTCGCGGACGTAGGGCTCGTAGATGCGGGCGCACGCCACGGCGTCCTCGACCGTCGCGTCCCTGACCAGCCGGCTCTCCGCCACCCGGCCATGGTGCACGGCGTCAGGCGTACGCGGCGTGCACGCCGTCGATCGACCACATCGCCTCGGCGCCGACGGCCGCGCGCAGGTCGCGGTGGTACTCGGCGAGCGCCTGCTCGTGGGTCAGCTCGCCCGCCAGCAGCACGCGGGCGCCGGCGACGAGGCGGTCGAGGTCCTCCCGCACCCGGGCGCGGGTCATGCTCGGCGTCCGCGGGCCGTCGTCCCCGTCGAGGACGACGGCCGCCGGGTCGAACTGGCTGAACGCCGGGTACCTGGCCGGATCGGGCAGCACCGACCGGAACGGCACACCGGCGTTCGCCCAGTACTCGAACCAGCGCCCGCCCGAGAGCGCCAGCCACGGCGTGCCGACGGCGAGCGCGGCCATCCCGAAGCCCGAGTGCGGGGCGAGCAGGACGTCGCAGGCCTCGACCACGGCCAGCTGCTCGGCGAGGGGGACGTCCACGACGTCCACGGGGCGGGACCGGTGCGCCAGCAACGCGTCGACGTCCGCCCGCCGCCAGGAGGTGGAGCTGCGCTCGTCGCGGCCCAGCCGGCCGACGAGGACGAGCTGCAGGCCGGGGACAGCGTCGGTCAGCGCGTCGAGCACCAGCAGCCAGGACGCCACCGAGGGGTACAGGGACGGCTCGCTGGACCCGGCGGGGAGGACGGCGATCCGCGGGCGCGCGTCGTCGCCGACCCGGTGGGGAGCCGCCGCCCGGGCGGTGGCGGGGAGGTCGAGGCGCACCGGCTGGTGCGGGAGGTACCCGACGCGGCCGGCGCCGACGACCGAGCGGCCCCGCCGTGTGCGCAGGTGCGCGTCGGAGGCGGCGTAGTGGTCGCGCATCCCCGGGAAGAGGTCGAGCTGGAAGGGCTGGTGGCGGCGGGTGTCGTCGACCACCCAGTCCCAGTCGCGCGGGACGGCCGCCAGCCGCCGCGCGGCGGCCGGGTCGGCCTCGAGGAACGGCCCGTCGACGGGGAAGACCGCCGACACCGCCGGGCACCAGGTGGCCAGCTCGGTCGGGGTCGCCGCGTTGAGCAGGACCGACACCTCCCGCCCGGGGACGGCGGCGGCGTGCCCGACGCAGTACTGCAGCGCCTCCACGGCGTGGCCCAGCTGCTGGGCGTAGAAGAAGTCGACGAGCAGGCGGTCGGTCATCGCCGTCAGCGTCGCAGCGGCCGCAACCGGGTTCTCCGGCCGCGCCCGTAGCGTGGACGCCGTGCGTCCCGGGCCCGGATCTCCCCAGCCGGACCCGGAGAGCCCGCCGACCCGCCGACCGTGGCTGCGGCTCGCCGTCCTGGGGGTGCTGCTGGCCGTGGCCACCGTGGTGGCGCTGACGGTGGAGCGGCCCGGCGTCCCGGCGCTGCAGGCCTGGCTCCACCGCGCGGGCCCCCTCGGCTGGACCACCGTCGTCCTGGGGGTCTCGGCGGCGCTGATGATGCCGGTCCCCCGGACGGCACTGTCCGTGCTGCTCGGTGCTGCGGCCGGGTTCCCGGCGGGGCTCGCGGTGGCCGTGCTCGCCGGCTGGTTCGGCGGGATGGGCGGGTTCGCCCTCGGCCGGCACCTGGGTCGGGACGCCGTCGCCCGGCTCACCGGCCCGCGGCTGGCGCGCGCCGACCGGCTGTTCCGGGACCGCGGCTTCCTCGCCGTCGTGCTCGCGCGGATGAGCCCGGTGCCGTTCTGGGTCGTCAGCTACGCCGCCGGCCTGTCGAGCCTCCGGTGGGTGCCCGCCACGCTCGGCACCGTCGTCGGCGTCGTGCCGGGGGCGGTGCTGCACGTCGGCATCGGCGCCTCCGTCATCGGCTGGCTCTAGCCCCTCTTTCGGGCCACCCACGTCGTGTCGGGTTCGCACAAGGAGTGCTTGCTGTCACAATGGTGAACAACAGGTGAACGAGAGGTGGCTGTCATGCGTGTCAACCCGTGTCCGCAGGTCCGTTGGGTCCCCGTCGTGGACAGCGCCGGTCATCGGCACATGGAGATGCGCTGGACCGTGCCCGCCAAGCCGTCGGCGCAGCCGACCGCCGCCCCGGCCACGCTGCGCGCCGCCTGACCCCTCCTCGCGAGACCCCGCCGCTCCCCGGTGATCGGCGGGGTCTCGCGGCGTCTCGTCGCGGGTCACCCGGTCGGGTCCTCCGGGTCCCGCCCCTCCGGGTCCCGCCCCGCCGACTCCCCGCGCGCCGGCTCGTCCGGCACCGTCCCCCGGTGCAGCAGCCCGCGACCGTGATCATGGGGTTGTTGCTGCCGCTCGCGGCGTGTCTCCGCGTGTCTCCTGCACCAAGCCCATGATCAGTTAGCTCGAGCATCCCCGGGACCGTCAGCCGAGCGCGAGCACCCGCACCAGCTGACGGGCGGCGTCCCCGCCGTCGGTGATGGCGACGTCCAGGGCGCCGGACACGTCCAGGTCGTCGAACAGCCGGTCGGCCACCGCGCGGCCGGCCGCCGGCGACGAACCGGCCCGACCTGCAGCGGAGAAGAGCGCGTCCAGCCGCGCGGACGCCTTCTCCAGCAGCTCCGGCCGGTACTCCCACGGCTGCGACCACGGCCGGTCCAGCACGAGCACCCGCAGCGCCGGCCCGGAGGTCACCCGCAGCAGGTCCGCGACCAGCGTCAGGTTGCCCGTCGACTTCGCCATCTTGGCGCCGTCCTGGGACACCGCCCCGACGTGCACCCGGCTGCGCGCGAACGGCGCCACCCCCGAGGCCGCCTCGGCCATCGCCGCCTGGTGCGCGTGGTGCGGGAACGCCAGGTCGGCGCCACCCACCAGGACGTCCACGCCGTGGCCCAGGGTCGCAGTCGCCATCGCCGCGCACTCCGCGTGCCAGCCCGGCCGCCCCCAGCCCCAGGGGGAGGGCCAGGCGGGGTCCCGCTCGCCGGAGGGCCGCCACACCGGCACGTCGAACGGGTCCTCGCGCAGCGGGTCGTCCGGGCCGTCACCGAACTCGGCGGCCAGCTCGCGCGCCCGGTCGGAGGACAGCCCCGACGCCGCCACCGTCTCGGCGCCGCGGAAGAACACGTGCCCCTCCCGCTCGTACGCCCGTCCGGCTCGCAGCAGCGCCGCGGCCAGCTGCTGCACGTGCGCGATGTGGTGCCGCGCCCGGGGCGCGTGGGTCGGCGGCCGCACCCCGAGGGCCCGCATGTCCTGCTCGAAGGCGAACTCCTGGCTCAGCGCGAACTCGTCGTAGTGCCGGCCGCGGGCGTCGGCGGCGCGGGTCAGCACGTCGTCGACGTCGGTCACGTTCCGGCTGGTCACCACGTCCGCGCCGGCCAGCCGCAGCACCGACCCGAGGACGTCGGCCCAGACGAACGTGGCCGCGTGCCCGAGGTGGGT
This sequence comes from Geodermatophilus sp. SYSU D00779, assembly GCF_054050595.1. Lineage (NCBI taxonomy): Bacteria > Bacillati > Actinomycetota > Actinomycetes > Geodermatophilales > Geodermatophilaceae > Geodermatophilus > Geodermatophilus sp. SYSU D00779. The sequence goes on along the minus strand of NZ_JBJGZQ010000001.1, from coordinate 65,323 downwards.
CACGTCGTAGGGCGTGATGCCGCAGACGTACACGCGTGCGGGGCTGACCACCGGCAGCGGTCGCCCGCCCAGCCGGAGGTCGGCGCTGCGGACGTCGACCGGCTCGGCGACGCGGCCGGCGACGCCGACGATCCCGGGAGAGGTGACAGGAGACGGGGCCATGCCGCCATCCTGCCCGCCGCGGTCAGCCCTCCTGCACCACCCCGAGGACGTCGCCGTCGGGACCCCGCACGGTGGCGGTCGGCTCCCGCCGTCGACGTCCCCCTCCGGCTGCCGGCCCGTCACGCTGGCCGAGCCGGAACGCGCCATCGGCGCCGGGTGGGGTCTGTGCGACCGTTCCACCATGGTCGCCGTCCTCTCGATCCAGTCCCACGTCGCCTACGGCCACGTCGGCAACTCCTCGGCCGTCTTCCCGCTGCAGCGCCTGGGTATCGAGGTGTGGCCGGTGCACACCGTGCAGTTCTCCAACCACACCGGCTACGGCGAGTGGAAGGGCCGGGTCTTCGACGGCCCGGCGATCGAGGAGGTCGTCGACGGCATCGCCGAGCGCGGCGTGCTGGGCACCTGCGACGCCGTCCTGTCCGGCTACCTCGGCTCGGCCGACATCGGGCACGCCGTCGTCGGCACCGCGCAGCGGGTGCGCCAGGCCAACCCGGCGGCGGTCTACTGCTGCGACCCGGTCGTCGGCGACGTCGGCCGCGGCGTCTTCGTCCGCCCCGGCATCCCCGAGTTCATGCGCGAGGTCGCCGTCCCCGCCGCCGACCTGGTCACCCCCAACCACTACGAGCTCGACCACCTCGCGGGGACGACGACGCGGACGCTCGACGAGGTGAGGGACGCCGTGGCCGCCGTCCAGGCGCTGGGCCCGCGCGTCGTGCTGACCACCTCGCTGGTCACCGCGGACACCCCCGGGGACGCCGTCGACCTGCTCGCCTCCGAGGGCGGCCGGCACTTCCGGGTGCGCACCCCGCGGCTGGACGTCGCGGTCAACGGCGCCGGCGACGCGATCGCCGCGCTCTTCCTCGCCCACTGGCTGGCCAGCCGGGACGCCGGCACCGCGCTCGGGGCGGCCGCCGCGTCCGTGCACGGCCTGCTGACCGCCACCGAGCAGGCGCGCTCGCGGGAGATCCTGCTGGTCGCCGCTCAGGAAGAGGTCGTGTCCCCGAGCCGCACGTTCCCCGTCGAGGAGGTCTGAGGGCGGCGCAGCTAGGGCACCAGCACCAGCTTGCCGTGGGTGTGGCCGGCCATGCCCTGTCGGTGCGCCGCGGCGACCTCCTCCAGCGGGAAGGTCGCGGCGACGACGACCTCCAGCCGGCCGGCGCCGGCGGCCTCCGCCAGGTCCGGCCGGGCGGCGTCCCGCAGCTCGGTGCCGGGGTCGGCACCCGGCCCGGCGCCGAGTGCCCGGATGCCCTCGCTGCCGGCGCGGCCGAAGGCGGCGATGGTGGCGATCCGCTGCCGGTCGGCGACCAGCTCGAGGGAGACGTCGACGGCCTCGTCGGTGCCGACGAGGTCCACGGCGGCGTCCACGCCGTCCGGCGCGAGGTCGCGGACCCGGTCGGCCAGCCCGTCGCCGTAGCGCACGGTCTCGGCGCCGAACCGGCGTACCAGCTCGGCGCCGCCGCCACCGACGGTGCCGATCACCCGGGCGCCGCGCAGCGCCGCCAGCTGGACGGCCATCAGGCCCACCCCGCCGGCGGCGCCGTGCACGAGCACGGTGTCGCCCTCCCCGACGCCGGTCGCGGTCAGGGCGTGCACCGCGGTGGCGCCGGTCAACATCAGCCCGGCGGCCTGCTCCCACCCGAGGGACGCCGGCTTGGGCACCAGCGCCGAGGCGCGGACGACGAGCTCGGCGGCGTACCCGCCGGAGACCCGGAACCCGATGACCTCGTCGCCCACGGCGAGCGGGACGTCCGGACCGACCGCGGTGACCACCCCGGACACCTCGAAGCCGAGGCGCTTCGGCAGCGCGGCCGGGTCGGTGCCGAACGCGCCGGTGTAGCTCTTCCAGTCCGCCGGGTTGACCCCGGCGGCGCGGACCTCGACCCGCGCCTGCCCGGGGCCGGGGTCGGCGACCGGCTGGTCGACGACGGTGAGCACCTCGGGGCCGCCGTAGGCGGTCGCCAGGACGACGCGGGTCACTCCGACGCGGCAGCGGCCGTGTTGCCCTCGCCCTGCTGGCTGCTGGGCGGGCCGATCCAGACGGTCTTGGCGTTGCAGAACTCGTACATGCCGAGCTCGGTCAGCTCCCGGCCGTAGCCGCTCTGCTTGACCCCGCCGAAGGGCAGCTCCGGGTAGCTCGTGGTCATCCCGTTGACGAACGCCATGCCCGACTGGATGTCGCGGATGAACCGCAGCCGCTCGCCCTGGTCCTCGCTCCACAGGTTCGAGCCCAGGCCGTAGACGTGCTGGTTGGCCAGCCGGATCGCCTCGTCCAGGTCGGCCACGGTGTGCAGCGCGGCGACCGGGCCGAACACCTCCTCCGACCAGATGCCCATCTCCGGGGTCACGTCGGTGACCAGGGTGGGCTCGTAGAACCAGCCGGGCCGGTCCACCCGCTTCCCGCCGACCACCACGGTGGCGCCCTTCTCCACGGCGTCCTGCACGTACCGCTCGACGTCCTCGACCCCCGACTCGGTGGCCAGCGGGCCGACCTGGGTGCCCTCGTCCATCGGGTCGCCGATGGTCAGGGCCGCCATCTTCTCGGCGAACAGCCGGGTGAACTCCTCGGCGACGTCGGCGTGGACGAAGAACCGCTTGGCCGCGATGCAGCTCTGCCCGTTGTTCTGGCAGCGCGCGGTCACCGCCACCTCAGCGGCCCGGTCCAGGTCCGCCGACGGCATCACGATGAACGGGTCCGAGCCGCCCAGCTCCAGCACGGTCTTCTTGAGCGCGTCCCCGGCGACCGTGGCCACCGCCTGCCCGGCGGCGTTCGACCCGGTCAGCGTCGCGGCCACGACCCGGTCGTCGCGCAACACCCGTTCGACCGCACCGGAGCCGATGAGCAGGGTCTGGAAGACGTCGTCGGGGAAGCCGGCCTTGCGGAACAGCTCCTCCAGGTACAGCGCGGTCTGCGGCACGTTGCTGGCGTGCTTGAGCAGGCCGACGTTGCCGGCCATCAGCGCCGGGGCGGCGAAGCGCATCGCCTGCCAGAGCGGGAAGTTCCACGGCATGACCGCCAGGACCACACCCAGCGGCTGGTGGACGACGTAGGCCTCGGTCGCACCGACCGCCCGCGCGTCGGCCGGCTGGGGCTGGAGCATGTCCTCGCCGTGCTCGGCGTAGTAGCGCAGCGCCTTGGCGCACTTGGCCACCTCGGCCTGCGCCGAGGCCAGCGTCTTGCCCATCTCGGTGGTCATCAGCTCCGCGACGCTCTTGGCGTCGGCGTCGAGCACGTCGGCGGCGGCCCGCAGCCAGCCGGCCCGCTGCCGCGGGCTGGTCAGCCGGTAGGACTCGAACGCGGCGGCCGCCCGGGCGATCCGCTCGTCGACGGCGTCGTCGGACAACGGCTCGAAGGTCTGCAGCGTCTCGCCGGTGGCGGGGTTGATGGTGGCGATGGCCATGGGTGTCCTCTCTCGGGGCGCTCGGTCTCGGCTGGGGCCCGGGGGTCAGGTCTTGCTCTTGCCCTGCGCGCTCGAGTGCTCGTGCCGGTCGTCGCCCTTGCTGACGTGCCGCATCTGCTTGCTCGCGCCGGTGGTCACGCCGGCCTCGCTGGGCGAGAGCCCCTCCTTCTTCGCCTGGCGGGCGGCGGCCTGCTGCTCCTGCTGGTTGGTCTTCTTGCTCATGGGGGTCCGGTTCCCCGCGGCGGGGGCCTGCACACCCGCCGGGGCCGACACCCTCGACCGTGGGGTGCCGATGGGTGGGTCGCTCCACGCCGGGGTACCGGCGGCGCGGTCGAGACCCGGGACCCCTCCTCCGAGGAGCACGATGCCGCCCTCCTCGCCGGCCCTCGCGGGCCGGGTCGCGTCCGCCCTCGACGGGCTGCCGCCCGGGGAGGCCCTCGCCCGCCCCGTCCGCGCCGCCACCGCGGTCTCGATCGGGGCAGTGGGAGCGGCGTGCCTGGTCGAGCTGACCGTCCCGGGTGGCTGGGGGGACGCGGCGCCGGTCGTGCTGCTGGCCGGGCTGCTGCTCGGCCTGCCGCACGGGGCGGTGGACCACCTGGTCCCCGGGTTCCGGCTGGGCTGGCGGCCACGGGTGCTCGCCGGGTTCGCCGCCGGTTACGCCCTCCTCGCCGCGGCCGGCTGGCTGGCGTTCCGCGCCGCCCCGGGTGCGGCCCTGCTGGCGTTCGTCGCCGTCTCCGTGTGGCACTTCGGCAGCGGGGAGACCGCCTTCGCCGACCTGCGCGCCGGCCGCCCGGTGCGGCGCCGGGTGCCCGCGGCCGTCGTCGTCGGGGCGCTGGTGCTGCTCGTGCCGCTGGTCCGCGGCGCCGAGGAGACCGCAGCCGTCGTCGCCGCGGTCGTGCCCGGGTCGGACGGTCGTCTGCCGCCGGAGCTGGCGGCCGTCGTCCTCGGCGTCGTCCTCCCCGCCACCGCGGTGCTCGCCGGGACGCTGCTGGGCGCCCGGCGGTGGCTGGACGCCGCCGAGCTGGGCGTCCTGACCGCCCTGGTGCTGGTCGTCCCGCCGCTGGCGGCGTTCGGGGTCTGGTTCGGCTGCTGGCACGCCGTCCGGCACGTGGCCCGCGTCGGAGCCGAGGACCCGGGCAACCGCGCCGACCTGGTCGCCGGCCGGCTGGGCCGGCCGCTGCGGCGCTTCGCCGGGCAGGCGGCGCTGCCCACGGCGGCGGTCCTCGCCGTCCTCGCGCTGCTGTGGTCGACCGCCGACGGGTGGCGGGCGTTCGTGGCCACCGACGTGCCGGTGCTGGCCGCGCTCACGCTCCCGCACGTGCTGGTGGTCGGCTGGCTGGACCGCCTGGAGTCCGGAGGACGGCGAACGTCCGGCGGGCCATGAGGTCGGCGTCGAAGGCGGCCACCGCCCGGGCCCGCGCGCGCCGGCCCAGCTCCGCGCGCGCGGCCGGGTCGGCGAGCAGGCCGGCCAGCGCCGCGGCGAGCGCCCCGGCGTCCTCCGGCGGGACGACGACGGCGTCGGCGCCGACCGCGACCGCGACGTCCCCCACGTCGGTGGCCACGCACGGCAGCCCCTCGGCCATGGCCTCCAGCAGCACCAGGGGCAGCGCCTCGTGGCGCGAGGACAGGCAGAAGACGTCGAGGTCGGCGAGGAAGGCGCGGACGTCGTCGACGAACCCGCAGAAGGTGACCGGCAGGCCGGCCGCCGCGGCCCGCAGCCGGTCGCCGTCCCGGCCCTCGCCGCCGACCACCACCTCGACCGGCGCGCCGTCGCCGGTCAGCACCCGGACGGCGTCGAGCAGCACGTCGAGACCCTTCTGCGGGGTCAGCCGGCCCAGCGCGCCGATCCGCGGCACCGCGTTGCCCGCGGGGCCGGACGGGTCGCCCGGCACGTCGACGCCGTTCGGGACGACGTGCACCCGGTGCGCGGGTACCCGCAGGTCGGCGACGAGCTGGTCGCGGGCGCCGGCGGCCGGCGTGAGCACGGCGGCCATCGCGCGGTAGAGCCCGGCCAGGTGGGCCCGCTCCTCCCCCGTCCCCGTGTCGCCGGGCAGGTGCAGCACGCCGACGGTGGGGGCGACCGCGAGCGCCGCCGCCACCGCCGCGGCGTTGGACCCGGGGTCGACGAGGTTGACCAGCACCGCGTCGGGGCGCTGCGCGGCCAGCGCGGCCCGCACCGCCGGCGCGGTGCCGGAGTGCCGGGCCAGCGGGACGACGGCGAGCCGGTCGGGCGGCAGCAGCGGCGCAAAGCGGCCGGCGAGCGGCTCGGCGCAGACCAGCGACGCCGTCGCGCCCTGGTCGCCGGCGCGGCGCAGCAGGTGGGTCAGGTAGACCTCGGCGCCGCCCCAGTTCTCGGAGTCGCAGACCAGCGAGACCCGTCTCACGACGCGGCCCGGCCGACGAGCTCGCGGGCCGCGGCGAGCACGTCCCGGGGCCGCACCGAGTCGGCGCAGCGGAAGTCGATGGGGCAGACCAGGTGCGGGCAGGGCGCGCACGGCACGTCGGCGACCAGCGCGCGGTGCCGCGGGCCGGGGTGCGCCCAGCGGACCGGATCGCCGGGCAGGAAGACGGTGACGCTGCGGGCGCCCACCGCGGCGGCCAGGTGCGCCGAGCCGGTGTCGTTGCCGACCAGCACCGCGGCGTCGCGCAGCAGCGCGGCCAGCCCGCCGAGGCCGGTGGCGCCGGTGAGGTCGACCGCCGGAGCACGCATCGCGGCGACCACCGCCGCGCCGACCGCCCGCTCCCCCGGCCCCCCGGTGACGACGACGGCCAGCCCGTCGGCGGCCAGCGCGTCGCCCACCGCGGCGTACCGCTGGGCCGGCCACATGCGGGTGGGCGAGGAGGCGCCCGGGTGCAGGACGGCGTAGCCGCCGGGCACCAGGCCCGTGCGGTCCAGCGTCGCCGCGTGCTCGGCCTCGTCGGCGGGCGTCAACGGGAAGGCCATCTCGGGCGGGCCGGCCGGCGGCAGGCCGAGGTGCTCGAAGAGCCGGGTGTGCCGCTCGGCCTCGTGCAGGTGCACCGGGTAGCGCAGGTGCAGGTGCTCCGCGCCGGGCGGCGGCTCCCAGCCGGTCGGGGCGAAGCCGCCGACGAGCCGGGCGCCCAGGGCCGCGGTGACCCGGTTGGCGGCGGGCCGGTCGCCGTAGACCTGCAGCGCCAGGTCGAAGCGCCGCTCGGCCGCCGCGGCGGTGAAAGCCGCCCAGGACGCCGGGTCGGGCTCGCGGCCGGGCGGGCGGTCGGGGACGTCGTCCGCGCCGGGGAAGGGCAGCAGCTCGTCGACGGCGTCCGCCATCCGCGCCACGACCGCGGCGGTCTCCGGCCAGGTGACCAGGCTGACCCGCAGGTCGGGCCGGGCGGCGCGCAGCCGGCGCAGCGCGGGCAGCGAGCAGAGCAGGTCGCCCAGCCCCACGCGCAGCCGCACGAGCGCGATCCGGCGCACCGCCGGGTCGACCAGGGGTCCGCTCACCTGCCCGTCCTCTCCCCCCGGCGGGCGTCCGCCGGGTCTGCTGTACTGCGGGTCCTGTCCAGAACGGGCAGGTCCCATGCGTGCGGGAGGTCCGGTGGTGCACTCCTCCAGCCCGCACGTGCTGCGGCTGTGCAGCGTGTTCGAGCCCGTGCGGGTCGACGGGCGGTCCGCGCGGTACGACCCGATCGGTGGCATGCAGAACCACACCGCCACGCTGACCCGCTGCCTGGACGCCCAGGGGCACGCGCAGACGGTGGTCACCTCGCGGCTGGCCGGTCGGCGCGGCGTCACCCGGCTCGGCCGCTCCGCCGTCGTGCACCGCACCGGGCTCCTGCTGCCGCGGCTGCGCCAGCTGTGGGCGCTGGACGCGCTGCGCGTCGTCCTGCGGCGGCCGGCGCGGCCGGTGGACGTCGTGCACGCCCACCAGGGCGAGGACCTCGCCACCCTGCCGCTGGCCCGGCTCGCCGCGCGGCGGCACCGCTGCCCGCTGGTGGTCACCGTGCACTGCAGCGTCGGGCACACGCTGACCGGCCGGGGTCCGCGCACCCGGCTGCTGCGGGCGCTGGGTGGGTGGGTCGAGCGGTCGGCGCTGCGCCGGGCCGACGCGGTCGTCGTCCTCACCGACCGGACCGCCGCCGCGCTGGCCGCCGACGGCGTGCCGGCTGCCCGGGTGCACACCATCCCGTCCGGCTTCGACCCGGGCCTGTTCGCCGGCGGCTCCCCCGACGTCTTCCCGGAGGTCGGGCGGCCGCGGATCGGCTACGTCGGCCGGCTGGCGCCGCAGAAGCGGGCCGACCTGCTGGTCGAGGCGTTCGGGCGGATGCGCCAGCCGGCGTCCCTCGTCGTCGTCGGCGACGGCCCCGACCGCGAGCGGGTGCACGGGCTGGCGGCCGGCCTGCCGCGGGTGCACCTCACCGGGTTCGTCGAGCACACCGCCGTCCCGGCCGTGCTGGCCGCGCTCGACGTGCTGGTGCTGCCGTCGGCCTACGAGGAGATGGGCTCGGTGCTGACCGAGGCCATGGCCTCGGGGCTGCCGGTGGTGGCCAGCGACGTCGGTGGCATCCCCGAGGTGGTGCGCGACGGGCAGACCGGCCTGCTCGTGCCGCCCGGGGACGTCGCCGCGCTGGCCGCGGCGCTGGACCGGCTGGCCGCCGACGCCGACCTGCGCGCCCGGCTGTCGGCGGGGGCGCGCGCCCGGGCCGCCGTGTACGCCTGGCCCCGGCTGGCCGCGCGGGTGGCCGCCGTCTACGCGCGGGTGCGGGGAGGGTGCGCGGTGGGGGCCGCTGCGTGACGGCGGTCGGCGTGCTCGTGCCGGTGTACGACCAGGCCGCCTTCCTGCCCCGCGCGCTGGAGGGCCTGCGCGCGCAGGGGACCGGCGACTGGACGGCGCTGGTGCTCGACGACGGCTCACCGGACCCCTCGGCGGTGGCCGACGTGGTGGGCGGGCTGGGCGACCCCCGGGTGCGGGTGGTCCGGTGGGCGGGCAACCGCGGGCTCGGCGCGACGCTGAACGCCGGGCTCGACGCGCTGGGGACCCCGCTGGTCGCCTACCTCCCGGCCGACGACGTCTGGTCGCCCGACCACCTCACCGCGCTGCTCGGCCGCCTGGCCGAGCCCGGCGTCGTCCTGGCGCGGTCGGGCCTCGCCGAGCCGTCGGACACCGCGTACGCACAGCTGGTGCAGGTGGCGCACCGGCTCACCGCCGACCGGTGGACCGAGCGGGCGGAGCTGGAGAGCGACGACCTCGGCCGGCTGATGTGGGACCGGCTGCGGGGGCGGACGGCGGACACCGGCCGGGTCACCTGCTCGTGGACCCGCCACCCCGGGCAGCGGTCGGCGGCCCTGCGCGAGTCGCGGGACGGCGGGCTGAATGTCTTCCGCAGCCGCTACCGGGTGCGCGAGCCGCTGCGCTTCGCCTCCACCGACGGCGGGGACGTCGACGAGGTCGCCCGCTACGCGCGGTTCCGATCGCGGTCGTACCCGGCCGACGGGCTGTCCGTGCTGCTGGTCGGCGAGCTCGCGCTCAACCCCGAGCGCGTGCTGGCCCTGGCCGAGCGCGGCACCCGGCTGACCGGGCTCTGGACGGCCGACGGCCTCGGCGACGCCACCGTGGGCCCCCTGCCGTTCGGGCACGTGCCCGACCTCCCCCGCGACCGGTGGCGCGACGCCGTGCGGGAACTCGCACCCGACGTGGTGTGGGCGCAGCTGAACTGGCGGGCGGTGCCGTTCGCGCACGCGGTGCAGTCGGCGTTCCCCGAGCTGCCGTTCGTGTGGACCTTCAAGGAGGCGCCGCAGCGCAGCACCGTCCGCGGGGAGTGGCCGCTGCTGGCCGACCTGGTGACGCGCGCCCCGGCGTCGCTGTTCGCCACGGAGGAGGAACGCGACTGGTTCGCCCTGGCGCTGTCCGGGCGGGTCGACCCGACCCGGCTCAGGGTGCTGGACGGCGACCTGCCCAAGCGGGACTGGCTGGACGCCCCGCTCACGCCGAAGCTGTCCGACGCCGACGGGCAGCCGCACACCGTCGTCGCCGGCCGGCCGTCGGGGCTGGACCTCGACTGGGTGCTCGGGCTGGCCGCGCGAGGCGTGCACACCCACCTCTACGGGCAGGTGCGGGCGCCGGGGCCGAAGGGCTTGTGGACCGGCTGGCTCGACGCCGCGCTCACCGCCGCACCGGGGTTCGTGCACGTGCACCCGCCGGTCGGGCCCGACGAGTGGGTGCGCGAGCTGTCGCGGTACGACGCCGGGTGGCTGCACCGCTTCGACAGCACCAACGCCGGCGACCTGCGGCGGGCCACGTGGGACGACCTCAACTCCCCCGCCCGGCTGCCGGTCTACCTCGCCGCGGGGCTGCCGCTGCTGCAGCAGGCCAACCCGGGGTCGCTGGTGTCGGTGGAGCGGGTGCTGCGCCGCGACGGGACCGGCCTGCTCTACCGGTCCGCCGACGACGTGGCCGCCGTCCTGGCCGGGGAGCTGGCCTCCCGGCGGGGTGCGGCGGCGGCGCTGGCGGTGCGCGAGCAGCACACCTTCGACGCGCACGCCGACCGCGTGCTGGAGCTGTTCGGCTCGGTGCTCGGCGCCCAGTGACGCCGGACCCTGGTGGTGCGGACCACCACGCGGCACCCTCACGGCCAGCACGCACCGAGGAGGACGCCGTGCGCACCCTCGTCGTCGGCGGGACCGGCACCGTCGGCCGGCCCCTGGCCGCGGAGCTGGTCCGCCGCGGTCACGAGGTCCGGGTCCTCAGCAGGAGCGGCGGCACGGCCGGCACCACCGGCGCCGTCGGTCATCGCGGGGACGTGGCCGCCGGCACGGGTGTCGACGAGGCGGTGGCCGGCGTCGAGGCCGTGGTCGACTGCCTCAACGTCGAGACGGTCCGACGGAGCCGTGCCGAGGCCGTGCTGGTGCGCGGCACCCGCCGGCTGCTCGGCGCCGGGGCCGCGGCCGGCGTGCACCACCACGTGCTGCTGTCGATCGTCGGGATCGACCGGATCCCCTACCCCTACTACGCCGCCAAGCTCCACCAGGAGGAGGCGGTCACGACCGGCCCGGTCCCGTCCACCGTGCTGCGGGCCACGCCGTTCCACGAGTTCGTCGCCACGGTGGCCCGCCGCGGCCGCGTCGGCCCGGTCGTCCTCGTGCCCCGGCTGCGCACCGTACCCGTGGCCGCCGTCGAGGTCGCCCGGGCGCTGGCCGACGCCGTGGAGGGCGGGCCGTGCGGTCGGGCACCCGACGTCGGCGGACCGCGGGAGGAGGAGTTCGTGGACCTGGTCCGCGTGTTCCTGCGCGCGCGGGGCGACCGCGGCGTCGTGGTGCCAGTGGTCTGGCCGGGTCGGGCCGGGCGGGCGATGCGCGACGGGGCGCAGCTGCCCACCGGGGGCCGGCGCGGCCGGCAGTCGTTCGACGAGTGGCTCGTCGAGCACCACGGCCCGGTCGGGAGCGGCTCCGCCGGCCGGTCGTGACGCCCGGACCTGTCGGTCCTCCGGCCTACCGTCGCGGCGTGTCGATCGAGCTGCGGTGGGCGGTGACGGACGGGCCGGCGGGCACCGCTGCCGTCACGCTGCCCGAGGACGGGACGGCGGCCCGCGTGCTCGGCCTCGACCGCAGCAGCGGCTTCTGGTGCTCCCGCGAGGCCGGCGGGTGCGGTGGCCGGCTCGTCCTGGAGGCCCGGGACGGCGCCCGGCCGCACTTCCGGCACTCCGGCGACGTGCGCTGCGCCTTCACCGCGTCCGACGCCGGTCCGGCCTACGAGCACCTCCGCCACCGGCGGGCGCTGGGGGCGTGGCTGGCCGCGCAGGGGTTCCGGCCGGTGTTCGAGGAGGTCCCCCGGGACGGCGGGCTGCACGTCGTCGTGGCCGAGGTGAGCTGCGCCGTCGCCGTGCAGCTCTCACCCCTGCCGGACACCACCTGGCGGGAGCGCGACGACCGGTACCGCAGGCAGGTCCGGCACGTGACCTGGCTCTACGGGCCCGCGGCCGAGTCGGCCGGCGACACCGAGCTGGCCGTCCGGGGCGTCGCCTACGCGGTGCGCCGGCACAACACCGGGCTGCTCGTCGGCGTCCGGGACGTCGACGGCGGGACGCGCTGGGTGCGACTCGGCGCCTGCCGCCTCACCCCTGGCGGGTTCGAGGCGCCGGGCGCAGCGCAGGCCCGCGCGCTGCACGCCTGCCGCACGGCCGACCGGCAGGAGGCAGCGCTACGGGCCGCCCGGTGCGCGGAGCGGGCGGCGCAGGGGTCGCGGGACCGCCCCCGGGTCGAGGCGCCGCCCGTCCTCCCGTTCCCCGCGTAGCGGACCGGCCCCGGCTACTCGCCGGTGGCGCCGTCGATCGCCTCCCGCAGCAGGTCCGCGTGGCCGTTGTGCCGGGCGTACTCCTCGACCAGGTGCAGCAGGATCCAGCGCAGCGAGTACTCGTCGTGCCGGCCCCACGGCCGGTCCGCGGTGTCGAGCGGGAGCTGGTCGACGACCTTGCCGACCGCCTCGGTGACGGCGTGCCAGGTCGCCCAGGCCACGTCGACGTCGGCCTGGGTGACGGTGGCCGGGTCCACCCGGAACTGCTCGTCGCGGTCCCGGACCACGTCCGGCCACATGTCGTACGGCAGCCCGCCGAAGCCGACCAGCCAGCCGGTCTCCACCGCCGCGAGGTGGCGGACCATGCCGAGCAGGGTGAGGTCCGAGGTGGGGACGGCGCGGGCCGCCAGCTGCTGCGGTGTCAGGCCCGCGCACTTCCAGGCCAGCGTCTCCCGCTGGTACTGCAGGAACCCGGTCACCAGCGTGACCTCGTCCCCGGTGAGCGGGGGCTCGGTGCGGTCGTCCTCGGGCGTCACGCCCACCTCCTCGTCCGGCGTCGTCGCGGCAGTGTGCCGCACCGCCGAGCGGACCGGCTGCCCGCATCGACACCGCCGGACGACACCGAACGGGCGCGGTCGTGTCGTGTCGCTCGGCCCGACGACCGGGCAGGGCGCCAGGACTCGAGTGTCGGAGGAGCTCGCAGCTGCCGATGGATCGATGTCCGCTGGGACCCGCGGACACGACGCCCGGAGACGGTGCGACGGGAGCATTCCCGTGTACGGATGGCGAGGGGGTGGCACGTGGTCGGCAGACCGACGTCAACAGGAGTGGGGCTCCTCGTCGTCGCGCTGCTCGTAACGAGCGGGTGTACGCGACCGGTGGGCACAGCCACCGCACCGGCAGAGGAGGGCAGCCCTGCACCCACGGTCTCGTCCGCGAGCACGTCGCCGGTGCCGACCATCCCGGCGTCGCCGCCCTCGCCTGCCGTCGTCGTACTGGACCCAGGCCACAACGGCGCGAACGCGTTCCACCCCGAGGAACTGGGTCGCGCCGTGTCGGCAGGAGGCTTCACCAAGCCGTGCAACACGACCGGGACCGCCACTGACGGGGGCTACCCGGAGCACGCCTTCGCCTTCGACGTCGCTCTGCGTGCCGCGGAGCTGTTGCGTCATGAGGGCGTGACGGTGGTGCTGACCCGTCCCGACGACAGCGGAGTCGGACCGTGTGTGGACGCGCGCGCGGCCGTCGCCAACGACGCTGGTGCCGATCTCGCGGTCTCCATCCACGCGGACGGCGCTGCCGCGGACGCGCGGGGTTTCCACGTCATCACACCGGCTGTGGCGCCTGATGGAGGGAATGCGGCGATCGTCGAGACCTCGGCGCGGGCGGCGCTGGACCTACGAGCAGCATTCGGTGCGGCGACCGGGCAGGAGCCGGCGACCTATCCCGGTGGACTGCTGGAAGCGGGGCTCACCCGCCGCGACGACCTGGCGGGGCTCAACCTGGCGCGCGTGCCTGCGGTGTTCATCGAGTGCGCCAACATGCGCAACGCCACGGACGCCGCTGCGGTGGTCGATGCCTCGTGGCGGCAGCGTGCAGCCGAGGGCATCGCGGACGGTGTCCGCGTCTTCCTGGCGACGTCGCCCTGATGAGGGGGCACCCGGCGTCGTCCCATCGGGTGACGCTCGTCCTCGGCGTCCGCACGGCGACGAGCCGCGGACTAGCGTCCTGCCGTTCGACGTCGACGATCTGGGGGGACCTCATGCGGCGCAGGGTCGCGACGACCGTGGCCCTTGGCGTGACGGTCGCCGTCACAGCTGGATGCGGGACCACGGTGCGCGGACTGGCCTCCCCCGCTGAGGGCACGTCGGCTGCCTCCGCACCGGCCGCCCCGCCCCCTGGGGACGACACCGCCGGCGGCGCCGACCCCGCCTGCCTCATCGAGGATGGTTGCCCTGCCCCCGGCGCTCCAGCCTCCCCCCGCGACCCAGGCACCACGGACACCGTGGTGTGTGCGCCGCTCCCCAGCGCGATGGCCGTCTTCGACGAGCAGGCCGGCGCCCTCTTCCCGAGTGGTCAGGTCCCGGACTCCGGCTCGGACGCCGGCCTCAGCGGCCTGCGGGGCTTGGTCATCGACGTGGTCGACCAGTGCGGTTACCAGGTGATGGTCGACGTGGCGAACCAGTACCCCGATCCCATCTACAGCTGGCTGCGCAGTACGGCGGTCATGGCGCTCGGCGAGATCTCCGCGCTGCCGGACGGCCTCCGCTGTGCAGACCTGGCTTCGCTGGGGCTCGGGCCGAAGCAGGCACTCGACTACTGGTTCCTGTGGAACGGCCCGAGTCTCATGGACGCCGACGTCGACGGCATCCCCTGCGAGACCGTCTGGCCGAACGTCGAGCGGTACATGCCGGCGCACTACTGACCGACCCCGGGCCATGAGGGCGCGGCTGACGGGACCGGTGGAGACGGCTGCGCGGTACCAACGGCCCTCGGCAGCACAGGCCCTGCTGCGTGTCTGGGGACGGTGGCCGTCCGACGACGTCCGTGCAGGTCAGCACCCGTCGGAGCGGCCGTGCAGGAACTCGACCAGGACGGGCGCGAGGTCCTCGTCGGCGACGCCGTGCCAGCTGCCGGGCAGGCTGCGGTGGCTGCCGGAGGGCAGCTGTGCGGCGACGGACGCCGCCATCCCGGTGAGGTCGTCGCTGCTGCCCTGGCTGTCCAGGACGAGGGTCGGGACGGTCACCGCGGCCAGCAGTTCCGTCGTGGTGGCCTCGCTGACCCGGCTGTCGTGCACCAGCGTGTGCGCCACCGACTCCATCGCCGTCCACGCCGAGCTGCCGCGCATCTCCGCGACCATCGCGGGCGGGACGCCGATGCCGACCATGACGTGCTCCACCGCGGCGTCGCGCCGGCCGGCCGACACCAGCGCCTCGAGCTCCGCGGTGAAGGCGGCCTGCGCCGGCCGGTCCTCGACGGTGCCGATGGGCGGTTCGAGCAGCACCATCGCCGGGATCGGCAGGCCGCGCGCGGCTGCCTGCAGGGCGACCAGCCCGCCGCTGGAGAAGCCGTACAGGCACGCCGTGCCGCCGACGTCCTCGATGAGCGCGGCGAGGTCCTCGACCTCCCGCTCGACGGCGTACGGCGGGGTGTCGCCGCTGTCCCCGCGGCCGCGGCGGTCGTAGTGGACGACGGTGAAGTCCCTCGCGAGGAGGTCGATCAGCCCGGAGGAGAAGGAGCTGAGCCCGCGGAAGTGACCGGCGGCGTCCACGAGCACGAGCGGCGGCCCGCTCCCGGTGCGCTCGAACGCGATGACCGTCCCGTCCGCCGACCGGACGGTGTGCGGCTGCCTGCCCGAGGTCATCGCGGTCTCCCCTGCACCGTGCGGGACCGTTCGGGGGTTGGACCCGCGGCGCACCGCGGAGTCATCGCCGTGGGCACGCAGCGCGGACCGCGCGCGGACAGCGCTGCATGCACACCGCGGCCGGACGGCCTACGACGTGGGCTGTTCCTCGGACGGCGGGCTGACCTCGTCCGCCGCAGGCACCGGCACCTCCTGCGCGGGCACCTCCTGCGCGGGCACCGACGCCTCGGGCGCAGGTGCCGGCACCTCCGCCGCGGGCACCGGCACCTCCTGCGCGGGCACCGACGCCTCGGGCGCGGGCACCGGCGCGTCGGGACGGCGCCGGGTCAGGCGCAGGTGCGGCAGGTGCAGGTGCGGCCGGTGCAGCGTGCCGCGCGGCGTCAGCCGGTCGACGACGCGCGGCGGCAGGTGCACGTGCGGGAGCTGCGTCAGGTGCGGGTGCGGCAGCCGCCGGACGCCGGGTGGCACGTGCTGCGCCACGACGGCCGCCGCCCGCACACGCAGCCCCGCCTCCTCGCGCGCTCTGATGGCCGCCCGGGCGGCCCGGTGGTCACGCTCCCACCGCGCGGTGTTGCTCCGCGCCATCGCGATGACCAGTGCGATCTCCAGCCCGAAGCCGAGCACGATGACAGCCGCCCACTTCATGACGACCCACTCCCCGAGCGCCGCGGGAGCCCGGCCCACCCGGCGTGCGCGGCGATGTCGGCAGGATCCGCCCCCGGGGGTTGCGGGACAAGTGCGTCCGCAACGACTCACCGTGCGACACGCCGGTAGACCTCCTGCAGCGCCGCGACGTGGGCCGTGGGGTCGTGCCCCGATCGCACCCGGGCCCATCCCGCACGGCCGAGACGGCCCGCCCCGGCGGGGTCCGACAGCAGCCGGGTGAGCGCGCCGGACAGCGCGGCGGCGTCCCCGGGCGGCACCAGGAGCCCCGTCGTGCCGTCGTCCACCAGCTCGGGGACGCCGCCCACCGCGGAGGCCACCACCGGCACGCCGTGGGCCGCGGCCTCGAGGACGGCCATCGGGCAGTTCTCCCACCACAGCGCCGGCAGGACGGCGACCGCCGCGGCCCGCAGCTCGGCGGCGACCCGGTCCGGCGCCAGCGGGCCCAGGACGTCGACCGGCAGCCCCTCCGCCGCGACCCGCGCCCGCACCACCGGCTCCAGCCGCCCGGACCCGGCCAGCCGCACCCGCACGCCCGAGGGCAGCCGCGCGGCCGCGTCCAGCAGGGTGTCCACGCCCTTCTCCGCGACCAGCCGCGAGGCGTACAGCACCACCGGCGGGTCGCCGGGGGCGGGCCGGGGCGAGGGCGCCGCGACCACCGGGTTGGGCAGCACCTCGACCCGGTCGGCCGGCAGCCCACCTTCGACCACCCGGTCGCGCAGGAACGCGCTCGGCGCCACGAAGCGGTCCACCCGGCCGTAGACGCCGCGGGCGCGGGCTGCGTAGGAGTCCACCGCCGCGGCGACCGACCGCCACCGCGAGCCCTCCAGGCAGCGGTGCCGCACCACCTGCCAGTAGCCGCCGGACAGGCAGCGGGTGCAGGGCGCGCCCTCGGTGAACAACCGGAAGTTGGGGCAGACCGGCTTGTAGTCGTGCAGCGTCATCACCGTCGGCACGCCGCGGCGCTGCAGCGCGTCGAGCACCGAGAGCGTCAGCCGCTCGAAGACGTGGTGCACGTGCGCGACGTCCGGCCGCACCTCGTCGACCACCCGCGCCAGCGCCCGGTACGCGGCCGGCGACCACACCCCGGCCCACGCCTCCCCGAACCGGGTCCGCGCGCCGGCCCCCGCCGCTCCCGGCAGGCAGGAGCGCACCGGGGTGGGCAGGGTCCGCTCCTCGGCCACGGCGAAGGGCACCACCTCGTGCCCGGCGGCCCGCAGCAGGTCCGCGGTGAGGACCAGCATCGTCTCCGCGCCACCGGGCCCCTCGGTCCAGTGGTTGCCGACGAGCAGGACCCGCACGGTGTCAGAACCGCAGCACGGCCTGCAGCGGCGGCGCGGCCAGCCGGCGGCCGGCGAGGTCGGCGAGCAACCGCGGCCCCTCCTCGAACGGCAGCACGTCGGTGACCAGGTGCCGGCGGACGTCGTCCCCGCGCTCGCGCAGCAGGTCGAGGGTGACCTCCGCCAGCGCCGTCCTCGGCCAGGCGCCCGCCATACCGCGGGGCACCCGGCCGATCTGCGCGCAGACCACCGCGAGGCCGTTGTGGTGGAACTCCTCGCCGAACCGCACCGCCTCGGCGCCGGCCTGGTAGAAGCCGAGGTCGACGACGGTCCCCTGCGGGCGCAGCGCCTTGAGCCCGGTGGCCAGCGCGGCGTCGTGCCCGCGGCACTGCAGCACGACGTCGGCGCCGGCGTCCCCCGGCCCGTGCCGCCAGCGCTCCTTGACCGCGCGCCAGGCCGGGGAGGCGGGCTCGGCAGCTGCGCCGTCCGCGAGGGTGGTCAGGCCGAGCGCCTCGGCGACCGCGCGCCGCTCGGCGGAGGGCTCGGCGACGACGACGTCCGCGGCCCCGTGCTGCACGGCGAGCATCGCGCTGAGCAGCCCGATGACCCCGGCACCGGTGACCAGCACGTGCCGGTCGCGCACCCCGGCGTCGACGCCCGCACCCGGTCCGGCGACGTCGGCGGCGGCGTGCAGCAGCCCGTTGACGCAGATCGGCCCCATCTGGGCCAGGTAGACGCCCAGCAGCGGGTCGAGGTCGTCGGGCACCGGGATGACCGGCTTGACCGACGGGTCGGCGCAGGTGCCGGTGCGGTGCCCGTAGGCCATGGCGACCCGCTGCCCCTCGGCCAGGTCGGGGGTGCGGCTCTCGGTGACCCGGCCGACCTCCATGTAGCCCAGGCCGGCCACCGGGTAAGCGGCCGGCGGCCCGGCGTCGTCGAACGAGCGCAGCTCGGGGTCCCAGTGCAGCAGGTGGTGCGGGTCGGTGCCGCGGACCAGCGCGACCTCCGTGCCGGCGCTGATCCCGCTCCACTCGGTGCGGACCCACGCCTGACCGGGGCCGGGGTCGGGCTCCTCGAGGTCCAGGACCGCCGGCTGTCCGGGCGCGACCACCCCGATGCTGCGGACCGCGCGGCTCACTCCGTGCCCCGTTCGCTACCGCGAGGCGCTCCGCTCCTCGCTCGCTGGCGCTCGCTGCGATGCTCACGCCTCTGTCCGCTCACAGCCGCACCGTCCCGCCGTCGGCGGCCGCGGTGGCCACGGCGACCGCCAGCCGGTGGGTGCGCAGCGCCTCGCGGTACGGCGTCCGGACGTCGTGCCCCTCGCCGCGCACGGCGGCGACGAAGGCGCGGTCCTCGGCCTCGAAGGGGTCGACGTCGCGGTCGATCGTGCGCTCGCCCTCGGCGTCGGTGACCACCAGCCGGTGCTCGGTGAGCCACAGGCCCAGGCCGGGCGCGACCAGCTCGACGCCGATCCGGTGCGCGCGGGGCAGCAGGCAGCTGTTGGAGAAGGACCCGACCGCGCCGCCCTCGAAGCGCAGCGCGGCGGTGCAGACGTCGAGGATGTCGCCGGGGCCGTCGGGCGAGCGCGAGCCGGTGGCCCAGCCGCCCTCGACCTCCCCGACCAGCACCCGGGCGACGTCGAAGAGGTGCGTGGCCTGCTCGACGGTCTGCCCACCGGAGCCGTCCTGCCGCGCCCACCAGTCCACCCGCGGCGCCTTGTCCAGCCACGTGCCGAGCACCATGCGGGGCGGTGCCCCGGCGAGCAGGTCGCGCGCCGTCTCGAGGGTGTCGAGGTAGCGCCAGTGGTAGCCGACGGCGGTGAGCAGGCCGGCGGCGTCGATGCGGTCGGCCAGCGCCTCCGCGGTCGCGAGGTCGGTCGCCAGCGGCTTCTCGACGAACAGCGGCAGCCCGCGCTCGACGGCCGCCGACTCGACCTCGCCGTGCGCGTGCGGCGGGACGCAGACCCACAGCGCGTCGAGCCGCTCCACGTCGAGCAGGTCCGCCCAGTGCGCGTAGGCCGCGGCCCCCGCGCGGGCGGCGAGCACCTCGGCGCGGTCGGCGCGCGGATCGGCGATCCCGGCGACGGTCACGCCCTCGATGGAGGTGAGCGCGTCGAGGTGCCGACCGGCGATGAACCCGGCCCCGACCAGGCCGATCCTCGTCGTCATGTCCGCCTCCTGCCCGGGCCGGCCGGACGGCAACCCTCGTCAGCCCCCGAGCCGGACGGGCCCGCCCTCACGCCCTGCCCGGTCGGCAGCGCAGGCCAGGGCGTGCGAGCGCAGCCCCTCGGCGTAGGGGACCCGCACTCCGGGGGCCGCCCCGAGCAGCACGTCGACGAACTCCCGGTCCTCGGCGGCGATGGGGTCCTCGGCGGAGCCGGTGGTCTCCTCCCCCTCGGCGCCGGAGACGCGCAGCTGGTGGTCGGACAAGCCGCGCTCGGTCACCTCCACGGCGAGCCCCTCGGTGACCAGCTGCAGCCCGACGGAGTGGCGGCGGCCGAGGACCCGCGCCGAGGAGATGCTCCCCACGGCGCCCGAGGCGAAGGTCAGCAGCGTGGTGGAGGCGGCCGGCACGTCGCCCTCGGGTGCGGCCCGCTCGACCGCGGCGACGGTGTCGACCTCGCCGGCGAACAGACGGGCGAGGTCGAACAGGTGGGTGGTCTGCTCGACGACCTGCCCGCCCGAGGCCGCCCGGCGCGACCACCACGGCGCACCGGGCGTGCGGTCCAGCCAGGCACCGGTCACCAGCTGCACGGGCCGGTCCCGCAGCAGCTCCTGCGCCCGGTGCACGAGCCCCAGGTGCCGCCAGTGGTAGCCGACGGCGGTGGTCAGCCCGGCCGCCGCGACCTCGGCCCCGATCGCCTCGGCGGTGGCCAGGTCCGGCCCCAGCGGCTTCTCCACGAAGAACGGCAGGCCCCGGGCGATCGCCGCGGCCTCCAGGGGCCCGTGGGCGAACGGCGGGACGCACAGCCAGACGGCGTCCAGCTCCTCGCTCTCGAGGAGCGCGGTCCCGTCCGGGTACGGCCGCGCGCCGGAGCGCGCGGCGGCCTCCTCGGCCCGCGCGGGGACGGCGTCGGCGACCGCGACGACCGCCACGTCGTCGAAGCCGGCGAGCGCGGCCAGGTGCCGGCCGGCGATGAAGCCCGTGCCGACGACGCCGACCCGCAGGCGGGTCACCGCAGCGCCCCGCGCAGGACCGACTCGTAGACCGCTGCGGTGTCCCTGGCCATCCGCTCCCGGGTGAACCCGGCCAGGTACCGGCGCCGGCCGGCGTCACCCTGGCGGCGCCGGAGCGCGGGGTCGGCGAGCAGCCGCGCCAGGGCCGCCCCCAGGGCGGCGGGGTCCCCCGACCGCACCAGCGCGCCGGTGACGCCGTCCTCGACGACCTCCTCGGTGCCGATCACGCGGGTGCCCACCACCGGGAGCCCCTCCTCCATCGCCTCCAGCGCCACCAGGGGCATCCCCTCGTGCCGCGAGGGCAGCACGAACACGTCGGCCGCGGCCAGCAGCTGCCGGGCGTCGGCCCGGTGGCCGGTGAACCGGACGGCGCCGCCCACGCCGAGCCCGGCGGCCCGCTTCTCCAGCGCCTCGCGCAGCGGCCCGTCGCCGACCAGCACGACGGCGAGGTCCGGGAACCGCCCCAGCAGCCCGGGGACGGCGTCGACCAGGTGCCACTGGCCCTTCATGTGGGTCAACCGGCCCACGGTGAGGACGACGGGCTGCCGCGGGTCCAGGCCCAGGGCGGCGCGGGCGGCGTCCCGGCCGATCCGGTGGCGCAGCGGCGCCACGCCGTTGAGCACGGTGGTGAACCGTTCCGGGGGGACGCCGATCCGGGAGTAGGTGCGGCGCAGCCCCTCCGAGACGGCGATCAGCCGGTCGACCTCCTCGATCGCGTGGTGGTAGGCCCGCCGCTTGCGCGGGGAGGACACCAGGTAGGGCAGGTGCTGGGTCTGCACGACCGCCGAGCACCCGGCGCGGCGGGCGAGGCGCACGCCGTCCCAGTCCTCGCAGCCGGTGCCGACGTGGCAGTGGAAGACGTCAGCGGGGGAGGTGGCGAGGGAGTCCGACACCACGGCGGCGAAGCGAGGGTCGCGGGGTGAGGGCAGCTCCACGGTGCGGGCGCCCAGTTCGGCGGCACGGTCCAGCAACCGCCGGCCGCCCACGGTGGGTCTCAGCATCAGCGCCACGTCGGCCGTCCCGGTGAACTCGGCGATCAGGTCCACCATGTGCGCGCCCATCCCCGAGGGGTCGGTCGACGGCGTGTAGAAGCAGATCGAGCGGCGCACGGCCATCGGCGTCCCCCGTGGTCGGTGGGCCCCCGTGGGCTCCGGGGACGAGGAAGCTATCGCCCCTCGCACCTCCGTGTGACCTGGAGCACACCGCTTTCCTGCCGGGCTCGCGGGAGCTCCGCAGCCGCCACCTGACCCTCCGTGCGTGCCGGGCGACGGACCGGGTAGCACCGTCCCGTGGCTGACACCCAGGACGGTCCCGACCTGCACCCGACCACCCGCGAGCTGGCCAGCGGCCCGAACTACGCCGCGATCAGCACCCTGATGCCGAGCGGACACATCCAGACCCAGTACATCTGGGTCGGCGTCGAGGGAGACCGGTTGTTCGTCAACACCAAACCGCACCGGCAGAAGTTCCGGGACCTCGAACAGGACCCGCGGGTGACCCTGGCGATCCGGGACGAGCAGAACCCGTACCGCTACGCCGAGGTCCGGGGTCGCGTCGTCGAGACCGAGCGCGGCCAGCGCGCCCGCGACCAGATCGACGAGCTGTCCCACAAGTACGACGGCAAGCCCTACCCCGCCGAGAACATCAAGACCGAGCGGGTCACCGTCTGGATCGAGCCCGAGCGGCAGACGATCGCTGGCTAGAGGAGGACCCCCGGTCCCCTACGGGGACGGGCGTGCCGCGGCGCCCCCGAACAGGCTCCTCTCCGGCGCCGGTCGGGCTTCCCGCCCCCGGCGGCCTCGGGGGCACGGCCGCCACCGATCCCCCCGTGGGAGGTCCCCCCTCCTCCCTGCGAGCAGGGGTGGAGCTGCCACGGAGGTCCTGCACCTCGGGCCGGTCGGCGGTTGCAGCGGTGACCGGGGTCGGTGACCGCGGCCGGGCGGGGCCCGATCCACCGACCTCCCGGTCACCGCGGCTGGTCGAGGCCGGCCAGCAGCTTGTCGAGGGTCACCGGCAGGTGCCGCACCCGGACGCCGGTGGCCCGGTGGACGGCGTTGACGACGGCCGCGGCGGTGCCGACGATGCCGATCTCCCCGATGCCCTTGGTGCCCATGGCGTTGACGTACGGGTCGTGCTCGTCGAGCCAGTGCGCCTGCACGTCGCCGACGTCGGCGTTGACCGTGACGTGGTACTCGGCGAGGTCGTGGTTGGCGACCTGTCCGACGCGCGGGTCCCACACGCTGTTCTCGTGCAGCGCCATCGACAGCCCCATCGTCATCCCGCCGATGAACTGTGACCGGGCCGTGCGGGGGTTGACGATCCGGCCGGCGGCGAACACACCGAGCAGCCGCGGCACCCGCAGCTCCCCGGTGTCGGCGTGCACCCGCACCTCCACGAACTGCGCACCGAAGGCGTAGGAGGCGTGGTCCTCGTCCTGGGCGGCCTGGTCGACGGCTCCGGAGGTCTCGTCGCCGTCCTCCGGGCGCGGCCCGAACTTGCCGCGGAACTCCCGCGCGGCCACCACCACCGCCGAACCCCAGGTGTTGAGTCCCGAGGAGCCGCCGGCCACCGAGGCGACCGGGTACCGCGTGTCGCCGATGCGCACCTCGACGTCCTCCACGGGCACGCCGAGCGCGTCGGCGGCGATCTGCGGCAGCGTCGTCCAGGTGCCGGTGCCGAGGTCGGCCGCGCCGATCTCGGCGACGTAGCGCCCGTCCTCGTAGCGGATGGTCGCCGTCGACGTCGCCTGCCGCATCGTCGGGTAGACCGACGAGGCGACCCCGGTGCCGACCAGCCAGTCCCCGTCGCGGTGGCGCGGCGCCGGGCGGTCGGCCCAGCCGAAGCGCTCGGCGCCCTCGCGCAGGCACTCCACCAGGTGCCGGCTCGACCAGGGCTTCCCCGTGTCCGGGTCGACCTCGGGCTCGTTGCGGACGCGCAGCTCGACCGGGTCGATGCCGAGGGTCTCGGCGAGCTCGTCCACGGCGACCTCGGGCCCGAACATGCCGGGGCACTCCCCGGGAGCGCGCATCCACGAGGGCACCGGCACGTCGAGGGCGGCCAGCCGGTGCGTGCTGCGCCGGTTGGGCGAGGCGTACATCATCCGGGCCGGGACGCCGGTCTGCTCCGCGAACTCCTTGATCCGCGACGTCTGCTCGACGACGTCGATGGCGATCGCGGACAGCCGTCCGGTGCGGTCGGCGGCGAGCTGCACCCGCTGGATGGTCGGCGTGCGGTACCCGGCCAGGGTGAACATCTGCTGGCGGGTGAGTGCCAGCTTGACCGGCCGGCCGGGCAGCGCCCGGGCGGCCAGGGCCGTGAGGACCACGTTGGCGTGCGGGGTGCCCTTGGAGCCGAAGCCGCCGCCGACGTAGGGGCAGACCACCCGCACCTGCTCCTCGGCCAGCCCGAGGACCTCGCACACCGCCGACCGGTCGGGGTGCACGCCCTGGGTCGAGTCCCACAGGGTGAGGAACCCGTCGCCGGAGGGGTCCCACAGCGCCGTCGTGGCGTGCGGCTCGAGCGGGTTGTTGTGGTACATCGCCGTCGAGTAGGTCTGCTCGAGGGTCACCTCGGCGGCGGCCACGGCCGCGGCGACGTCGCCCTCGGCGGTGTCGGTCTGGTGGCCGGCGTTGACCTGCTCCGGCGCGTAGAGGTCGTCGCGGTCGACCGACAGCACCGAGTCGTGCGGCCGCTCGTCGTATCTCACCCTCACCAGGTCGGCGGCCTGCCGCGCGAGCTCGGAGGTCTCCGCGACCACGACACCGACCAGCTGGCCGCGGAAGGCCACCTCCTCGCTCTGCAGCACGGCGAGCTCGGCGTCCTCGGTCGAGGCCAGCCGCTCGGCGTTCGAGACGGTGAGCACCGCGAGCACGCCGTCGAGCGCCTCGGCCGCGGCGGTGTCCATCGCGGTGACCCGGCCGCGCGCGATCGTGGCCTGGACCGGGTGCGCGTACGCCGGGCGCTCCACCGGCGTCTCGTAGGCGTAGGCCGCCGTCCCGCGGACCTTGGCCACGCCGTCGCGGCGGACCAGGTCGCGGCCGATGGCGCGCGGCTCGAGGAGATCGGTCACCGGGATGCCTCCGTCAGGTCGCGCAGGGTCGCCACGACGGTGCGCGTAACGAGCGGGATCTTGAAGCCGTTGCCGCCGTCGATCCCCGGCTGCGGCTGGGCAGCGGTCAGCTCGACGTCCATCGCGTGCCCGACGGCGTCCCCCGTGAGCTCGCCGCCGCGCAGGACCTCCTCGGCGCGGGTGGCGCGCCAGGGCTTGTGCGCGACCCCGCCGAGCGCGATCCGGACGTCGTCCCCCGCGACCACCACCGCCACCGACACCAGGGCGAACGCGTAGGAGGCCCGGTCGCGGACCTTCCGGTAGGCCGACCGGGCACCGGCCGGCAGCGGCGGGAGGTCGATCGCGGTGACCAGCTCGCCGTGCTCGAGCACCGTGTCGCGGGAGGGGTCGTCGCCGGGCAGCCGGTGCAGGTCGACGAACGGGACGGTGCGCGCACCGGCCGGGCCCAGCACCTGCACCTGCGCGTCGAGGGCGGCCAGCGCGACCGCCATGTCCGAGGGGTGCGTCGCGATGCACGTCTCCGGCGCCGAGGCGTCCGGCAGCGCCGCCGGCACCCCGAGGACGGCGTGGTAGCGGGTGTAGCCGCCGACCGCCGAGCAGCCGCTGCCCGGCTCGCGCTTGTTGCAGGCCGTGGTGACGTCCTGGAAGTAGACGCAGCGGGTGCGCTGCAGCGGGTTGCCGCCGGTGGTGGCCAGGTTGCGCAGCTGCCCGGTGGCGCCGGCCAGCAGGGCCTGCGCGAGCACCGGGTACCGCTCGCGGACCCGCCGGTCGGCGGCCACCTCGCTGTTGGTCGACGCCGCGCCCAGCCGCAGCCCGCCGTCCGGCAGGTCGCCGATCTCCCGCGAGGTCAGCGTGCGGACGTCGACGACCAGGTCGGGCCGGGCGACGCCGAGCTTGAGGTGGTCGACCAGGTTGGTGCCGCCACCGAGGAAGACGGCGTTCGGCTCGGCGGCGACGTCGCGCACGGCCTCGGCGACGCTGCCCGGGCGGGCGTAGGCGAACGGCCTCACGCCTGGGCACCCCCCGCCTGCCGCACGGCCGGGGTGATGTTCGCGTAGGCCCCGCAGCGGCAGAGGTTGCCGCTCATCCGCTCCGACACCTCGGCGTCCGTCAGCTCCGGGTCGGCGGTCAGGTCGGCGCTGGCGGCGCTGGGCCACCCGCGCCGCACCTCGTCGAGGACCCCGACCGCCGAGCAGACCTGCCCCGGGGTGCAGTAGCCGCACTGGAAGGCGTCGTGGTCGAGGAACGCCTGCTGGACCGGGTGCAGCTCGCCCTCGGCGGCCAGGCCGTCGGCGGTGGTGACCTCCGCGCCGTCGTGCGCCACCGCCAGGGCCAGGCAGGACAGCGCCCGGTCGCCGTCCAGCAGGATCGTGCAGGCCCCGCACTGGCCGTGGTCGCAGCCCTTCTTGGGGCTGGTGTTGCCCAGCCGCTCGCGCAGCGCGTCCAGCAGGGAGGTGCGGGTGTCGACGGTCAGCCGGCGGGTCTCGCCATCGACCCGCAGGGTGATGTCCGCGTCCATGGACCGTCCGGTTCCCGATCGCCCCACGACCGCAAACCGCAGCCCCTGGCGTGGCGGACGGTCCTCGGGTCGGTCAGCCGCGCCCGGGGGTGAGGCCGACGAGGACCGCCGCCAGGTCGGCCGCCGCCGGGTCCGGCAGCCGGCCGGCCGCGGTCTCCATGGTCGCCAGGACTGCGGCGGTCAGCCGGTCGTCGACCCCGGCCTCCCGCAGCGCGGCCCGGATGAGCCGCGCGTCCTTGGCCGCCCCGGTGAGGGCGAAGCTGACCGGGAACTCGCCGTCGAGCATCAGGCCGGCCTTGAGGTGCGCGTACGGGGTGTCCAGCGGGCCGCCCTCGATCGCGGCGAGGAAGTCGCGCGGGTCGACGCCGAGCCCGCGGGCCAGCGCCACCGACTGGGCCACGCCGGCGGTGACCATGAACAGCCAGGCGTTGCAGGCCATCTTCAGCCGGCTGCCGGCCCCGGCCTCGCCGAGCCACAGGGTCTTCGACCCGAGCGCCTCGAGCACCGGGGCCAGCCGCGGGCGGACCTCCTCCGGGCCCGAGGCGAGCAGCACCAGCGCCCCCTTCTCGGCGGGCTCCTTGGTGCCGAGGACGGGGCAGTCGACCAGCACCAGGTCCAGCTCCCGGGCCGCGGCGACCGTCCGGTCGGCGCCCTCCAGCCCGACGGTCGAGGTCTGCAGCCACACGGTGCCGGCCGCCGGTGCGGCCTGCCGGACCACGTCGAGGACGGCGTCGGCGTCCAGGAGCATGGTGAGGACGACGTCGGCGCCGTCCACCGCCCCGGCCGGGGAGTCGAACGCCTCCGCGCCGGTGCCGGTCAGCGCCCGGGCCTTGACGGGGTCGCGGTTCCACACCCGGACGGGGACGTCCGCACGGCGCAGCGACCGCACCATCCCCGCGCCCATCGTGCCCGTGCCCAGGACCGTCACCACCGGTGTCGCCATGCGGCCAGTCTGCGGTGGGGACCGGGAGCGCACGAACCGGCCGGCCCCCTGCAGGTGGCGGGGTCCTCCCTCAGCTCACCAGGATCTGGGTCGCGGACTCCTTGATGCGGCTGTTCGCCCACTTGGCCTGGCGCAGGGTCTGCGGGTGGCAGCGCTGGGCGAGGGCCAGCAGGTCGGTGTCCCGGATGCCCTGCGCGACCTGGGCGACCATCTCCCAGTCCGCGTGGACCCCGGTGGCGTGGGTGAACAGGCTCCGCAGGTCGCGCAGCAGCAGCAGCGCCGGGGCCGAGCGCCGGCCCAGCCGGTCGCTGACGGCCTCGCTCAGCCGGGCCAGCAGGGCCGGCTCGCCGGCCGGCTCGGGGTCGAGGCGCACGCCGTACCGGTCGCCGAAGGCGGCCAGCCGCCGCACGTGGTCCTGGGACCAGGTGGCCAGGTCGCGGCCGACGTGGAAGATCTCGTGGTCGGCCTTGTGCCGCTCGGCGACGGCCAGCAGCTGGTGCGCGAGGGAGTTCTCCGAACGGTGCAGTTCCTCCAGTGCCAGGCCGAGCCTCACCGCCGTCCTCCTCCGTCGGGCAGCGTTTGGAGCGCCCCGTGCTCGGTCACCAGGGCCGCCGGGCCACCGCGGGTCGGCGGGACGGCGGTCCCGACCGGCGCGGAGCCGGTGGTGGTGGGTGCCGGTGAGCTGCCCCGCCGGGACCAGCGCACCCTCCGCACGGAGGCCACCGCGGTCTTGACGATCGGTTGCTTGG
The DNA here is from genome assembly GCF_054050595.1 of Geodermatophilus sp. SYSU D00779. Taxonomy (NCBI): domain Bacteria; kingdom Bacillati; phylum Actinomycetota; class Actinomycetes; order Geodermatophilales; family Geodermatophilaceae; genus Geodermatophilus; species Geodermatophilus sp. SYSU D00779. The sequence continues at coordinate 37,751 of NZ_JBJGZQ010000001.1, read as the reverse complement.
ACACCGGTCCCCAGTCGGTGAGCGTGAGCTCGTTCGCCGCCCGGCGGTGCCGGTGCCCCCCGTTCCGGGAGCCGCTGTCCCAGTAGCCGTAGTGGAAGGGAAGGAACAGCACGCCGTCGCGGATGCCGCTGACCCGCAGCCGGGCCCGCGCCGACCCGCGCGGCGTCGACACCTCCAGCAGGTCACCCTCCCGGGCGCCCAGCCGCCCGGCGTCCCCGGCGGACATCTCGACCCAGACGTCGCGGGCCGCTGCCTGCAGCTGCGGTGCGCGCCCGGTCTTGGTGCGGGTGTGGAACTGGTAGAGCGTGCGCCCCGTGACCAGGGAGAACGGGAAGTCCGCGGAGGGCATCTCGTGCGGCGGGACGTAGTCGGCGGCCTTGAGCAGTGCCCTGCCGTCGGGGTTGAGCGCCCGGTACTCGTCCTCCTCGAACGGCGCGCCGGTGAGGATGTCGCGGCCGTAGCTCTCGCAGTGGTCCGGGTCGCTGTGGAACCGTCCGTCGGCGTAGAGGCGCTCCGTGCCCTCGGGCGCCTCCTCGGTGCAGGGCCACTGGATGCCGCTGCCGCCACGCAGCTTGTCGTAGGTGATGCCGGTGTAGTCGCAGGGCCGGCCGCGGGAGCACTCCTTCCACGCCTCGAAGGCGCCCTCCGGGTCCGACCACTTCACCAGCGGGGCGCCGTCCTTGTCCCGCAGCCCCAGGCGGTGCGCGAAGTCGACGAGGATGTCCAGGTCCGGCCGGGCCTCGCCCGGCGGGTCGACCGCCTTCTCCGACAGGTGCACGGTGCGGTCGGCGTTGGTGAACGTCCCCGTCTTCTCCCCCCAGGTGGCCGCGGGCAGGACGACGTCGGCCAGCTGCGCGGTCTCGGTGAGGAAGACGTCCTGCACCACCAGGAACAGCCGCTCCTGGGACAGGATCGAGCGGATCCGGGCGAGCTCGGGCAGGGACACCGCCGGGTTGGTGGCGATGACCCAGAACATCCGCAGCGAGCCCTCCTCGAGGTAGCGCAGCTGCTGCATGGCGTGCGTCGGCGGCGAGTGGTGCGGGATGTCGGTCGGCTCGACGTTCCAGATCCGGGCGAGGTCGGCGACCTGGGCCTCGTTGGACCAGTTGCGGAAGCCCGGCAGGTCGCCGTCGGCACCGGCCTCCCGGGTGTTCTCCGCGGTGGGCTGGCCGTTCATCTGCAGGATGCCGCAGCCCGGTCGTCCGAGCATCCCCCGCACCAGGTGCAGGTTGTTGACCTGGACGGCGGCGGCCGTGGCCTGGTGCGACTGGTAGAAGCCCTGCAGCACCGTGGACAGCAGCCGCTCCGCCCCGCCGATGACCCGGGCGGCCTGGCGGATCTGCTCGGCCGGCACGTCGCAGAGCCCGGCCACCACGTCGGGCGGGTACTCGGCGACCGTGCTGGCCAGTTCGTCGAAGCCGATGACGTGGGCGTCGAGGTACTCCCGGTCGATCCAGCCGTTGCCGATGACCTCGTGCAGCAGGCCGTTCATGAGGGCCACGTTGGTCCCCGGCCTCGGTGCCAGGTGCACGGTGGCCGCGCGGGCCACCGGGGTCATCCGGGGATCGACGCAGACCACCTGCGGCGGGTCGGTGCCCTCGAGGCGGTCGAGGATGCGGCTCCAGGTGACCACCTGCGTCTCGGCCATGTTGTGCCCGAAGAGGCAGATGACGTCGGCGGAGTCGATGTCGGCGTAGGAGCCCGGCTGCCCGTCGCTGGCGAAGGACTCCTTGAGCGCGGCGGCGGCGGTGGCGTTGCACAGCCGGGTGTTGCCGTCGACGTGGGGGGTGCGCAGGCCGCCGTGGGCGACCAGGCCGAGGGTGTAGTAGTCCTCGAGGAAGAGCTGGCCGGAGTTGTAGAAGCCGATCGCGCTGGGCCCCTGCTCGTCCAGCAGCTCCCGGCAGCGGGTCACGACGGCGTCCATCGCGGTGTCCCAGTCGGTCTCGACCAGCTCGCCGCCGCGGCGGACGAGCGGCCTGGTCAGCCGGTCGGGCGAGGCGTTGGCCTGCCAGCCGAACAGGTCCTTGGGGTCGAGCCGGCCGCGGTTGACCCGGTCGACGGCCCGGCCGCGGACGCCGACGATCCGGTCCCCCTTGACCGCGATGTCGAGGGCGTCGCCGTTGCTGTGCAGGATCGACGCCGACTGCACCCAGCGCTCGACGTCGTCCTCGGTCAGCCCGTCGGCGAGGTACTGGTCGACGCGGGTCGGCCAGGTCTCCCCCGGCCCGTACGGCGTCCGGGTCCCCCACGGCTCGGCGATGCGGTCGGTCCTCGACATGGCCGCCGCCGTACCCGCAGGTCCGGGCCTCCGGAACCCCGGTCGCACGACGGACCGGACATCGGGCCGGCGGTCGCGAAGGAGCGCAAGAACGGTCGGGCGCGGGACCGCCGTCCCCGGCCAGACTCCTCGACGTGGCCGACGACGACCCCCTCCCCGGGCGGGACCGACTCCGCGAACTGCTCGACGCCGTCCTCGACGAGGACAACCGCACGCTGCCCGACATGGCCGGCGACGCCTTCGCCAGCCCCTGGTACTTCGCCCGGCAGGTGAGCCGGGGCGCCGGGGAGCCGCCGGTGGCCCTGCGCCGCCGGGTGCTGCTGGAGCGGGCGGCGTGGCAGCTGCGCGAGGGGTCGAGCGTCACCGCGGCCGCCTTCGCCGCCGGCTACGAGTCGGTCGAGGGCTTCGCCCGCGCCTTCGCCCGCGCCTACGGCCGCTCCCCCGGCACGCCGGACGACGACCGCCCGCGCACCCGCGACGAGCACTGGCTGCCGGCGCCCAACGGCATCCACTTCCACCCGCCGACCTCGCTGTGGGTCGCCGACGAGGGCCGGCGCGGCACCCCGGACGAGGTGACCGCCCTGCTGGTGCACCACGACGTCGAGGACACCCGAGCCCTGCTCGAGGCCGCGAAGGCGCTCCCGGACGGGGAGTACCGGCGCACCCGGCTGCCCGGGCACTCGGTGCTCCCCTGGGACGGCCCCGAGGAGTCGGTCGCCGCGGTCCTGGACACGCTGGTGTGGAGCAAGGAGGTGTGGCTGGCCTCGATCGAGGGCGCCGGGCACCCCGCCCGCGGCGCCGACGACCCGGCCACCCTGCTGGCCCGGCACGACGCCGTGGCGCCCCGCTGGCTGGCCGCCGTCCGGGACGTCGCCCGCCGCGGCGCGTGGGGCGACCGGCTGGTCGACGCGCTGTGCGAGCCGCCGGAGACCTTCGTCCTCGGCAGCGTCGTCGCCCACGTCCTCACCTTCTCGGCGCACCGGCGGCTGCTGGTGCGCCACCTGCTCCGGGACGCCGGCCTGGCCGTCGACACCGGGGACCCCATCGAGTGGCTGACCAGGAGGGACCGATGACGCGCACCGTCTACTACACCGCGACCAGCCTCGACGGCTTCATCGCCGACGAGCACCACTCGCTGGACTGGCTGCTCTCCCGGCACTCCGACGAGCACGGCCCGATGGGGTACGCGGAGTTCGAGAAGCGGGTCGGCGCACTGGCGATGGGCGCGACGACCTACCAGTGGGTGCAGGAGCACGACCCCGGCGCGTGGGCCTACACCGTGCCCGCGTGGGTGTTCACGCACCGGCAGCTGACCGCGTACCCGGACGCGGACATCCGGTTCACCGCGGCCGACGTCGCGGAGGTGCACGCGCAGATGGTCGCCGCCGCCGGGGACCGCGACGTGTGGATCGTGGGCGGCGGCGACCTGGCCGGCCAGTTCGCCGACCGCGGCCTGCTCGACGAGGTGGTCGTGGCGATCGCGCCGGTCACCCTCGGCGGCGGGGCACCGCTGCTGCCGCGCCGGCTGGAGCTGGTCCGCACCGAGGAGGCGGTCAACGGCGAGTTCGTCTGCATCCGCTACGACGTCGTCCGGGGGTGATCCCGCCGAGGCGCCCCGAGGCCGAGTGAGCAGGTGCGGTCGGCGGCGGGCGCCGACACGCCGCGCCCGGCGACCGCGACCGCCCACTCGGCCCGGCCAACCGGTCCGTGGGGCTGCCGACCCGGCGACGCATGGTCATTCACAGTCGTGCATACTTCTTCGCGTGTCCAAGGTGCTCACCTCCCTGCCCGTCGGCCAACGCGTCGGGATCGCCTTCTCCGGCGGTCTCGACACCTCGGTGGCGGTCGCGTGGATGCGCGACAAGGGCGCGGTGCCCTGCACCTACACCGCCGACATCGGCCAGTACGACGAGCCCGACATCAGCTCGGTGCCCGGGCGCGCCGCCGCCTACGGCGCGGAGGTCGCCCGGCTGGTCGACGCCCGTGCGGCGCTCGTCGAGGAGGGCCTGGCGGCCCTGACCTGCGGGGCGTTTCACATCCGCTCGGGGGGGCGCAGCTACTTCAACACCACCCCGCTGGGCCGCGCGGTCACCGGCACCCTGCTGGTGCGCGCCATGCTCGAGGACGACGTCCAGATCTGGGGCGACGGCTCGACCTTCAAGGGCAACGACATCGAGCGCTTCTACCGGTACGGCCTGCTGGCCAACCCCTCGCTGCGGGTCTACAAGCCGTGGCTGGACGCCGACTTCGTCACCGAGCTCGGCGGCCGCAAGGAGATGTCGGAGTGGCTGACCGCGCACGGTCTGCCCTACCGGGACAGCGCGGAGAAGGCCTACTCCACCGACGCCAACATCTGGGGCGCCACCCACGAGGCCAAGGCCCTCGAGCACCTGGACACCGGCGTCGAGATCGTCGAGCCGATCATGGGTGTGCGATTCTGGGACCCGGCGGTCGACATCGAGCCCGAGGACGTGACGATCCGCTTCGAGCAGGGCCGTCCGGTGGCGATCGACGGCAAGACGTTCGACACCGCCGTGGACCTGGTGCTGGCGGCCAACGCGATCGGCGGCCGGCACGGGCTGGGCATGTCCGACCAGATCGAGAACCGCGTCATCGAGGCCAAGAGCCGCGGCATCTACGAGGCCCCGGGCATGGCGCTGCTGCACGCGGCCTACGAGCGGCTGGTCAACGCCATCCACAACGAGGACACCCTCGCCACCTACCACAGCGAGGGCCGGCGACTCGGCCGGCTCATGTACGAGGGCCGCTGGCTGGACCCGCAGGCGCTGATGCTCCGGGAGGCCCTGCAGCGCTGGGTCGGGACGGCGGTCACCGGCGAGGTCACGCTGCGGCTGCGGCGCGGCGAGGACTACTCGATCCTCGACACCACCGGCCCGGCGTTCAGCTACCACCCGGACAAGCTGTCGATGGAGCGCACCGAGGACTCCGCCTTCGGCCCGTCGGACCGGATCGGCCAGCTGACCATGCGCAACCTCGACATCGCCGACTCCCGGGCCAAGCTGGAGCAGTACGCGGCCCTCGGCATGGTCGGCAGCGGGCACCCGCAGCTGATCGGCGCCGCGCAGGCGGCCTCGACCGGGCTGATCGGTGCCATGGCCGCCGGAGGTGCGGAGGCCATCGCCTCCCGCGGCACGGTCGCCGCCGACGAGCAGCTGCTCGACCGGGCCGCGATGGAGTCCGGCACGGATTGAGGACCCCGTCCTCCCCACCCTTCGCAAGCTCAGGGTGGGACCCGGGACGGGGCCGGCGGGGTCCTGCAGCGAGGTCGGCGGATCTGGGCCTCAGCTCTGGCGGTAGACCGCGTCGGGTATGTCGGTGACGAACATGTGCCCCGGCGCGTGGGTGATCGCGAACGGCGGCCGGGAGGCCATGAGCGCCGCCTGCGGGGTGACCCCGCAGGCCCAGAACACCGGGACGTCGCCGTCGGCGAACTCGACCGGGTCGCCGAAGTCCGGCCGGGCGAGGTCGGCGATGCCCAGGGCCTCGGGCACACCGACGTGCACCGGCGCCCCGTGCACCTGCGGCATCCGGGCGGTCACCTGCACCGCGGCGGCCACCAGCTCGCCGGGCACCGGCCGCATCGACACCACCAGCGGTCCGGACAGCCGGCCGGCGGGGCGGCAGGCCCGGTTCGTGCGGTACATCGACACGTTGCGGCCCTGCTCGATGTTGCGCACCGGCACACCGGCGTCCAGCAGCGCGGTCTCGAAGCTGAAGCTGCACCCGATGAGGAAGGTCACCAGGTCGTCGCGCCACAGGTCGACGACGTCGGTCGGCTCGTCGACCAGCTCGCCGTCCCGCCACACCCGGTAGCGCGGCAGGTCGGTGCGCAGGTCCGCCCCAGGCGCCAGCGCGGTGGACGTCGACCCCGCGTCGGTCACGTCGAGCAGGGGCACCGGCTTCGGGTTGCGCTGCCCGAACAGCAGCACGTCGTAGGCCCAGTCCTGCGGGACGACGACGAGGTTGGCCTGGGTGTAGCCGGGCGCCCAGCCCGACGACGGGACGGCGAGGCCGGCGCGGTAGTGCTCACGGGCGACCGCGGGGTCGGCGGCGGGCATCGTGGCGGTCACGGGGTCCTCCTCGGTCGGTCGCGAGAGGCCAGGTGCCCATGGTCCCCCGCCCACTCCCGCCCGGCTCGCCCGCAGGTCCCCCTCTGCTGTCCCTGGCCCACTGACCTGTCCGACCCCGCGGACGATCATGGAGCTGCGGGGGCGACACGCGGACGAGCCCCGGCGTGTCGCCGCGCCGACTCCATGATCGTCCCCGAGCGGCCCGCCGCCGGCGCGGACGGAGCGCCGCCCGCCCTCGCGTTGCCGCTCCCTGCAAGGGCCCCTAGCGTCGGACCCCCGCCGTCGTGGAGAAGCCCATGTCGCAGAGCCACGGACCCGCCCCCGCCACCCCCGCCCCTACCAGCAGCCGCATGGCCGCGGGCACGCGCTCCACCCTGCTCGGCGCGATGTTCCTCATGGCGACCTCGGCCATCGGCCCGGGCTTCATCACCCAGACGACGACGTTCACCGTCCAGCTGGGTGCCGCGTTCGCCTTCGCCATCGCCGTCTCGATCGTCATCGACATCGCGCTGCAGCTGAACGTGTGGCGGGTGATCGGGGTCAGCGGCCGGCGGGCCCAGGAGCTGGGAAACCTCGTCGCTCCCGGTCTCGGCTGGGTGATGGCCGCCTTCCTGCTGATCGGCGGGCTGGTGTTCAACATCGGCAACGTCGCGGGCGCGGGCCTCGGGTTCGACGCGATGCTCGGCCTGGACCCGAGGATCGGCGGCGCGATCTCCGCCGTCATCGCCATCGGGATCTTCCTCAGCCGCCGGGCGGGGGTCGCCGTCGACCGGATCGTCGTCGTCCTCGGCCTGCTGATGATCGTGCTGACCGCCTACATCGCGATCACCTCGGGCCCGCCGGTGGGCCGGGCGCTGCGCAACGTCGTCCTCCCCGAGGAGGTCTCCTTCCTGGCGATCACCACGCTGGTCGGCGGCACGATCGGCGGCTACATCGTCTACGCCGGCGCCCACCGGTTGCTCGACTCCGGGGTGACCGGCCGGGAGCACGTCCGCGACATCACCCGCGGCTCGGTCACCGGGATCGTGATCACCGGGATCATGCGGGTGGTCCTCTTCCTCGCCATCCTGGGGGTGGTGGCCGGTGGTGCCGACCTCGGCACGGAGAACCAGGCGGCCAACGCCTTCCAGATCGCGGCGGGCGAGGTCGGGTTGCGGGTCTTCGGCGTCGTGCTGTGGGCCGCCGCGATCACCAGCGTCATCGGCGCCTCCTACACGACGATCTCCTTCGTCACCTCCCGCACCCGCACGAGCGACCGCACCCGCACGCTGCTGGTGGTCGGCTTCATCGCCGTGACCACGCTGGCGTTCCTGCTCATCGGCGCGGCGCCGACGACGCTGCTGGTCTTCGCCGGCGCGTTCAACGGGCTGCTGCTGCCGATCGGGATCGCGGTGATCCTCTGGGTGGCCACCCGCCGGTCGGACCTGATGCACGGGTACCACTACCCGCGCTGGCTGCTCGTCGTCGGCTGGGTGGCGTGGCTGCTGACGATCTACCTGGCGGTCAACTCGGTCCGCCCGGTGATCGCGCTGTTCTCGTGAGGGGGGCTGTCGGGATGGACCTCAACTCCGACCTCGGTGAGGGCTTCGGCCAGTGGCGGTTGGGCGACGACGAGGCGCTGCTGGACGTCGTCACCAGCGCCAACGTGGCCTGCGGCTTCCACGCCGGCGACCCGTCGATCATGCGGCGGGTCTGCGCCCGCGCCGCCGAGGCCGGGGTGGCCGTCGGCGCCCAGGTCTCCTACCGCGACCTGGCCGGCTTCGGCCGCCGCTTCGTCGACGTCGAGCCCGACGAGCTGACCGCCGACGTGCTCTACCAGATCGGCGCGCTGGAGGCCTTCGCCCGGGTCGCCGGCACCCGGGTGCGCTACGTCAAGCCGCACGGCGCGCTCTACAACACGATCGTCAGCCACGAGGAGCAGGCGGCGGCGGTGGTGCGGGCGGTGGTCGCGTACGACCGCGAGCTGCCGGTGCTCGGCCTGCCCGGTTCGGCCTGGCTGCGGCTGGCCGACGAGGCGGGGCTGACGACGGTGGCCGAGGCGTTCGCCGACCGCGAGTACACCCCGGAGGGCACGCTGGTCTCCCGCCGGCTGCCCGGCGCCGTGCTGCACGACCCCGGCGAGATCGCCCGCCGCTGCGTCGCGATGGCCACCGGCGAGCCGGTCACCGACGTCGAGGGCGGCCTGCTGCGGCTGGCGCCGGACTCGATCTGCGTCCACGGCGACACCCCCGGCGCGGTGGCGATCGCCCGGCAGGTGCGCGAGGCCCTCACCGCGGCCGGGGTCCCGCTGGCACCGTTCGCCGCTTGATGCACGTCCTGCCCAGCGGGTCGACCGCGCTGCTGGTCGAGCTCGACGACCTCGACGAGGTCCTCGGGCTGTACGCCGCGCTCACGGCCGAGCCGCTCGAGGGGGTGGTGGACGTCGTCCCCGCGGCGCGCACCGTGCTGCTGGTGACCGACCCCGCGGTGACCAGCCTCGCGGCCGTGGAGCAGGCGGTGCGGCAGACGACGCCGCGCTCCGGCCGGCGGGACGGCGGGGAGCTGGTCGAGCTGCCGGTGGTCTACGACGGCGCCGACCTGGCCGACGTCGCCGCGCACCTGGGTGTGGACGCCGGCGAGGTGGTGCGCCGGCACACCGGCACGGAGTGGACCGTCGCCTTCTGCGGCTTCGCCCCCGGCTTCGGCTACCTGACCCCCGACGGCGAGCCGTGGCACGTCCCGCGCCGGAGCAGCCCGCGGACCAAGGTGCCGCCCGGCTCGGTGGCACTGGCCGGTGAGTTCAGCGGCGTCTACCCGCGGGAGTCCCCGGGTGGCTGGCAGCTCATCGGTCGCACCGACGTCCGCGTCTTCGACGTCGACCGCGAGCCGGCGGCGCTGCTGCGTCCCGGCGTCCGGGTCCGCTTCACGGAGGTCCGGTGACGCTGCACGGAGGTCACGCGACCGGGCCTGCTGCGTCGGAGGGCGGAGCGACGCGCTCCCTCACCGTGCTGGCGACCGGCCCGCTGACCACCGTCCAGGACGGCGGCCGGCCCGGGCAGGGCGCGCTCGGCATCGGCCGGTCCGGCGCCTGCGACCGGGCCGCCATGCGGCTGGCCAACCGGCTGGTGGGCAACCACCCGGACGCCGCCGTGCTCGAGGTGACCCTCGGCGGGCTCGTGCTGCGCGCGGGCGCGGACCTGGTGGTGGCCACGACCGGCGCCCGGTGCTCCGGCGCGCACAACGCCCCGACGGTGCTGCGGGCCGGGCGCGAGCTGCGGCTGGGCCTGCCGCCGACGGGGCTGCGCACCTACGTCGCCGCCCGCGGCGGGATCGCCGTCGAGCCGGTGCTCGGCAGCCGCTCGACCGACCTGCTCTCCGGCCTCGGCCCGCCGGCGCTCTCCGCCGGTGACGTGCTGCCCGTCGGCGAGCCCACGGCACCCATGCCGGGGGTGGACCTCGCGCCGGTGCCCGACCCGCCCGGCGGCGAGGTGACCGTGCGGGTGCTGCCCGGCCCGCGCGCCGACTGGTTCCCCGCCGAGGCCGCGGCCGCCCTGACCACGACCGCCTGGGAGGTGACCGGCGAGAGCAACCGGATCGGCCTGCGGCTGGCCGGGGTCGCGCTGGAGCGGTCGCGGACCGGCGAGCTGGCCAGCGAGGGCATGGTGCGCGGCGCGCTGCAGGTGCCGCCGTCCGGGCAGCCGGTGCTCTTCCTGGCCGACGCCCCGGTGACCGGCGGCTACCCGGTGATCGGCTACGTCGAGGACGCCGACGTCGACCGCTGCGGCCAGCTACGGCCGGGCCAGACGCTCCGCTTCCGCGGCGCGGTCGTCCCCCGCTGAGCGGGGTTCCCCGCAGGCGGCGTCGCGGTCTCCCCCTCCGTCACGCCGTCCGATGGCCGTGCAGGGCAGCCGCTAGCGTCCGGGACGAGGGGATTCGACGTCGACGCACTGCGGGGAGCGGACATGGACCGTCACGAGGTGCTGATCGTCGGCGGCGGCAACGCCGGCATCTCCCTGGGCGCGCGGCTGGCCCGCGACGGCGCTCCGGACGTCGCCATCGTGGCCCCTCAGCCGGTGCACCGGTACAAGCCGCTGCTCAACTACGTCGGCGCGGGGCAGGCGGCGATGGCGGACCTGGAACGCCCCCTGCGGGACGTCATCCCGGACGGGTGCGCGTGGATCCGTGACAGCGTCGAGGCGGTCGATCCGACCGCCATGACCGTGCGCACGCGCGGAGGACGCACGCTGCACTGCTCGACCCTCGTCCTCTGCCCCGGCCTCGTGGAGGACTGGGCGGCCACGCCGGGACTGCAGTCGGCGTACGCCGACGGGTGGGCCGCCTCCACGTACGTCCCCGGCGCCGCACCACAGGTGTGGCCGAGGGTGCGGTCGCTGCAACGCGGCTCGGTGGTCTTCACGGTGCCACCGGAGCCCGCGTCCTGCGGTCCGACCGCGCTCAAGCCGCTGTTCATGGCGTGCGACCACTGGCGGCGCGCCGGCGTCCTGCACGACCTCGAGGTCCGGTTCGTCCTGCCGGATCGGTCCGCGACAGGCGTGCCGTGAGCCGACGAGGTGCTGGAACGCGCCCTCGCCTCCTACGGCGTCGAGGTGCTCCGCGAGGCCCGCATCGAGCGGGTGGACTGGGACGTCCATGCCGTCACGGTCGCGTCGCGCACCGGACGGCGGGTGCTCGAGCACGTCGCCTTCGCGCACGCGGTCCCCCACTACCGGGCCCCGGGCTGGATCGCGGACAGTGGTCTCACCGTCGACGCCGCGCCGGGCCTCGTCGACATCGACCCCTCCACCCTGCGCCACCGCCAGCACGAGGCGATCTGGGCCCTCGGCGACGCCGCGAACGTGGCGACCCGCCCCTCCGGTGGGGCGCTGCGGAAGCAGGTCGACGTCCTGGCGCAGAACCTCGCCGCCGCCCGGGACGGGGAGGAGATGCAGCGGTACGACGGCTACACCGTCGTACCGATCACCGTCGAACGCCGGAAGCTGCTGCTGGTCGAGGTCGGCCGCGATGGTCGACCCACCCCGACGGCCCGGTGGGTCGACCTGGCCAAGCCCCGCCGTGCGACGTGGTTCTTCGACCGCTACGTCCTCCCGCAGATCTACTTCCGCCGCATCCTCCGCGGACGGGTGTGACCCGGAGCCGGCGGAGGAGCTGGGTCGCCACCCGGTCGGCCCCACCGGCACCTGACGTCGGCCACGACGACGCGACCGCCGCCTGCGGGCAGCCTCGCGCGCGCCGGCGTCGTCCCGGTGCGCCACCCAGACCCGGGGTCCTCCGCAGCCCACCACCGCTGCGGAGCGGCCGGCCGGTGCTGCGCGACGATGGGCGTCCCCGACCCCCTGGAGGAACGCGCGTGCAGACCGCCGACCCGGCGAACGAGACCGGCTCCCCACGCCGCTGGTGGGTGGCGCTCGCGCCCGCCGCCGCCCTGGTGCTGGCCGCCCTGTGCCTGCGCGCGCCGTTCTCGGCCGTCGGGCCGGTCCTCGGCGAGCTGGGCACCGAGCTGTCCGTGCCGCAGGCCGCGCTGTCGGTGCTGCCCGCGCTCCCGCTGGTCTGCTTCGGCCTGGTCTCCCCCGTCGCGCCCGCCTTGGCCGCGCGGCTCGGCGTCCAGCGCGCCGTCCTGGTCGGCCTGGCCGTGCTCGCCGCCGGCATCGCCCTGCGCACGGCCGGCACCTGGGGTCTCTACGCCGGCACCGTGCTGCTGTCGGCGGGGATCGCGGTGGGCAACGTGCTGGTCCCGGCGGCCGCGCGGGCCGCGTACGGGCGCCGCGCGGCACCGGTGCTGGGCGCGGCGACCGCCGCGATGGGGTTCTCCGCGAGCCTGGGCGCGGGCCTGGCCCAGCCGCTGACGACGGCGACCGGCAGCGCGGTCGCCGGGCTGACCGTGTGGTCCGCACCGGTGCTGCTCGCGGCCGCCGCGATGGCCCTGCTCGCCCGGCGCCGCGGGCCCGCGGCCGGCCCGCGGGTGGCCCGGCCGCCGGTGGTCGCCGTCCTCCGCGACCGGGTGGCGCTGGCGGTGACGGTCTTCTTCGGCCTCCAGTCGCTGGCCTTCTACGTGATGCTCACCTGGCTGGCCGACGTCCTGGAGGACGACGCCGGCACGTCCGCGGTCACCGCCGGGGCGCTCGTGGCCGTCGCCGCCGCGTTCGGCGCACCCTGCGCGCTCGTCGTGCCGCCGCTGGCGGCGCGGGCGCGGTCCCAGGTCGGGTGGGTGGTCGGCGCGACGCTGCTGTCGACCGTCGGGATCCTCGGGTTGCTCGTCGCGCCCACGGCCGCCCCGGCGGTGTGGGCGGTGCTGTGGGGCCTGGGCACGGGGACGGCGTTCCCGCTGGCCCTGACCCTGGTGCTGGTGCGCACCCGGGACGTCGCCCAGACCGGCCGGCTGTCGGCGGCCGCGCAGAGCGTCGGGTACCTGCTGGCCGCGACCGGTCCGCTGGCCGTCGGCCTGCTGCACGACGCGACCGGCGCGTGGCGCGCGGGGCTGGTCGTCCTGGCCGTCCTGCAGGTCCTCCAGCTCGGAGCCGGGCTGTACGCCGGCCGCCCGCGGCTGGTGACCGAGCCGAGGACGGACGCCGCCCGCGCTGCAGGAGCCCGCCACTGACCCCTGCGCCCTCCTCGACTGAGAACGCCAGGTGGGCCGGTCGCCACTCCGCGACCCCCGGGCTGCGACCACCGGTACCGGAACCGCCGGAGGGAGACGGCGCTGCACGGCCGGACCCGCCTCCCCGGAGCGCCGCCGATCCCGCACCGTTCTGACCTCCCCGGACCACCTGTCGGTTCGTCGCCGTGTCGGCTGGTCGCCATGTCGACGAGATGACACGGCGACCAGTCGATGACGCCCGGCCGGCTCGGGTGGACGCCCCGAGCGGCCCACTGTGGCGCACCTCGGCGGCTTTGTGGCACGCCCGTCCGCCACGCCTACACGGGATGAGCGGTGGCCGCGGTCGCGGCGCAGGTGACGAACCGGCGCACCAGCGGACTGCTGTGGCGGGGCCGGTAGGCGAGGCAGACGGAGACCGGTGGCGCCCCGGTCAGGGGGACGAACGTGACGCCGGGGTGGGTGCCGGTGCGGGCGGCCGACCGGGGGACGGCGCCGACGCCGCGGCCGGTGGCGACCAGGTGCAGCCACTCGTCGTAGTTGCCGCAGGTCACCACCCGCGTCGGGCGGTGCTCCGCCGGCCAGGAGTCCGGTCGCGTGGTGCCGTTGACGGTGTTGACGACGATCGGCTCGGCGGCCAGCGCCAGCCAGTCGATGGCGTCCTCGCCCGCCAGCGGGGAACGGGTGCTGAGGGCAGCGACGCGGTCCTCGTCGAACAGGGGCGTCTGCACCGTCCCCGACGTGGTGAGCCGGGTGCGGGTGATGGCCACGTCGAGGTCACCGGCCTCCAGGGCGGCGGCGACGTCGTCGCGGCGCAGGAGGGTGACCCTCGCCCCGGTGGCCTGCTCGAACCCGGTGATCGTCTCGGTGGCCCAGGGGTCGGGCAGGACCCACTGGAAGCCGAGCCGCAGCTCCTGCTCACCGCGGACGGCCAGGATCGCCCGGTCGAGGTCGGCGAGGACGGCGCGGCTGCGGTCGAGGAAGTCCCGGCCGACGTCGGTGAGCTCGACCGATCGGGACGTCCGTTCCAGCAGCCGCACCCCGAGCGCGGCCTCCAGCTGCTGGACGGTGCGCGTGAGCGCGGGCTGGCCGATCAGCAGCTCCCGGCCGGCGGCGGTGAAGGAGCGGTGGGTCGCGACCGCGGTGAAGGCGCGCAGGTGGCGCAGCTCCACATCCATGCCCGCGGAGCATAGGCGCGGTCGCAGCGGCATTTCCGGTCGCGGCGTCCGCTGCCTAGCGTCGTCGTCGGGCTCGTCGCGAGACCCACCGACCGTCCCGGGACGCTGGAGAGGCGCTGATGGCACGCACCGCACCCGATCCGCTGGGCAGCCCGCTGCCGCTGGCCGCCGCGCCGATGGCCGGCGGCGCCACCACGCCGGGGCTGGCCACCGCGGTCGCCGGGGCCGGCGCCTTCGCCTTCCTCGCCGGCGGCTACAAGACCCCCGAGGCGCTGACCGCCGAGATCGCCGAGGTGCGCCGCACCGGTGCGGCGTTCGGGGTGAACCTGTTCGCGCCCGGCACCACCGAGATCGGCGAGGTCGACCTCCGCCGGTACGCCCGCGAGCTGCAGCCGGAGGCCGAGCGCTACGGCCTCGACCTCTCCCAGGCCACGCCGGTCCACGACGACGACCGGTGGGCCGACAAGCTCGACCTGCTGCTGGCCGATCCGGTGCCGGTGGTGTCGGTGACGTTCGGCCTGCCCCGGCCAGTCGAGGTCGCCGCGCTGCGCCGTGCCGGCAGCCGGGTGCTGGTGACCGTCACCACGGTGGAGGAAGCCCGCGCGGCCGCCGACGTCGGCGCCGACGCGCTGGTGGTGCAGGGCAGCAGCGCCGGCGGGCACTCCGGCACCCACGACCCCCTCCGGCCGATCACCGAGACGCCGACCGCGGAACTCACCCGGAGCGTCGTCGCGACGACCGGGCTCCCGGTCATCGCCGCCGGCGGCGTCGACGGCCCACGGGCCGTGGCCGAGCTGCGCGCCGCCGGTGCGTCGGCCGTCGCCGTCGGCACCCTGCTGCTGCGCACCGACGAGAGCGGCGCCTCCCGCACCCACAAGGACGCGCTGGCCGATCCGCGGTTTCCCGACACCGTCATCACCCGCGCGTTCACCGGCCGCCCGGCGCGCTCCCTGCGCAACCGGTTCGCCGACCGCTACAGCGCCACCGGCCCGGCCGGCTACCCGGCCGTCCACCACCTGACCCGCGGGCTCCGGCAGGCCGCGGCTGCCGCCGGGGACCCGCACGGTCTGCACCTGTGGGCGGGCACCGGCTTCCGCTCCGCCACCACCGGACCCGCGCGCGCCGTCATCGACCGGCTCGCCGAGCTCCTCTGACCACTCCGACCGACCACCCACACCGCCAGCCCGACGGAGGAGACGCGATGACCCTGCACACCCGCTTCACCGAGCGCTTCGGGATCGAGCACCCCATCGTCTCCGCACCGATGGACGTCGTCTCCACCGCGCAGCTCGCCACCGCCGTGAGCCGAGCCGGAGGCCTGGGCCTCATCGGCGGCGGCTACGGGGACCAGGACTGGCTGCGCCGGGAGCTCACGGCAGCCAGGGGCACCCGCGTCGGGTGCGGCTTCATCACCTGGAGCATCGACGCCAGCGCCATCGACATCGCGCTGTCGCACGAGCCGGCCGCGATCTTCCTGTCCTTCGGGGACGCCGGCCCCTACGTCGAGCGCATCCACCGAGCCGGCGTCCCGCTCATCTGCCAGGTGCACGACCGAGCCGGGGTCGAGGAGGCGCTGCAGGTCGGCGCTGATGCGGTCTGCGTGCAGGGCGGCGAGGCCGGTGGGCACGGCAAGGGCACCCGGTCGACCTTCACCCTCGTGCCCGAGGCCGCCGACCTCATCGCCGAACAGCGCCCGGAGGTGCTGCTCCTGGCCGCCGGCGGCATCGCCGACGGCCGCAGCGTCGCGGCGGCGTTGGCGCTGGGCGCCGACGGGGTCGTGGCCGGCACCCGCTTCTGGGCGACACGCCAGGCAGCCGTCTCCCGAGCGGCCCACGCACGGGCCCTCGCCGTCACCGGCGACGCCACCCGGCGCACCGGCGTCTACGACATCGTCCGCGGCAAGGACTGGCCCCCCGTCTACACCGGCCGGGTCCTCGCCAACGACTTCGTGGTCCGCTGGCACGGCCACGAGACCGAACTGGTCGAGCACCTCGACGACGCGCGCGCGGAGTTCACGCACGCCGTCGAGGCCGACGACCTCGACCACGCCAACATGATCGTCGGCGAGGCGGTCGGGCAGGTCCACGCGATCGAGGACGCCGGCGACGTCGTGCGCACCATGGCCGCCCAGGCGGAGCGCATCCTGACGGAGCGTCAGAAGGGGTAGGCGGGCAGGTCGCCGCGCAGGGTGACCCACTGGGTCTCGGTGAACGCCTCGATGTTGGCCTGGGGTCCGCCGTGCCGGGAGCCGGTGCCCGACGCCCCGACGCCGCCGAACGGGGCCACGGCCTCGTCGTTGACCGTCTGGTCGTTGATGTGCACCAGGCCCGACGGGATCCGCTCGGCCAGCTGGAGGCCGGCGTAGACGTCCCGGGTGAGGATGCCCAGGGACAGCCCGTACTCGGTGCCGCGGGCCAGCTCCACCACCTGGTCCAGGCTGGAGAAGGGGGTCACCGGGGCGACCGGGCCGAAGATCTCCTCCCGGTAGGCGGGCGCCTCGACCGGGACGTCGCCGAGCACGGTGGGCCGGTACAGCAGCCCCTCGAAGGTGCCGCCGGTGCGCAGCGTCGCCCCGCCCTCGACGCTGCTGGTGACCAGGCCGTGCACGCGGTCGCGCTGGCCGGCGTCGATCAGCGGGCCCAGCGCCACCTCCTCGCGGAACGGGTCGCCGACCGGCAGCTTCTCGACCTTCTCGGTGAGGACGGCGGTGTACTCCTCGGCGATCGACTCGTGCACCAGGTGCCGGCTGGTGGCCATGCAGATCTGCCCCTGGTGCGCGAAGGTGCCCCACGCACCCACCGAGGCCGCCGCGGTCACGTCGACGTCGGGCAGCACGATGAGCGCGGAGTTGCCACCGAGCTCCAGGTGCGCGCGCTTGAGGTGCTGACCGGCCAGCGCGCCGACCGCGCGGCCGGCCCTGGTCGAGCCGGTGAACGCGATGACCCGCACCGGCGGGGCGGTCACCAGGGCCTCGCCGACGTCCGCGCCGCCGGGCAGGACCTGGAGCACGCCGGCCGGCAGGCCGGCCTCCTCGAAGACGCGGGCGAAGAGGACGCCGCCGGAGACGGCGGTGCGCGGGTCGGGCTTCAGGACGACGGCGTTGCCGAGCGCCAGCGCCGGGGCGATCGCCCGGATCGCCAGGATGGTCGGCACGTTGAACGGCGCGATGACGCCGACCACGCCCGCCGGCACCCGGCGGGCGAAGGACAGCCGCGGCGCCCCGGTGCGCAGCAGCTCGCCGTACGGGTGGCTGGGCAGCGCCGAGGCCTCGTAGCACTCCGCGGCGGTGGTGTGCACCTGGAAGTCGCCGAACGGCTGGATGGCGCCGGTCTCCCGGGCCAGCCAGCCCTTGACCTCGTCGGCGGAGGCCTCGAGCACCGCTCCGGCGCGGCGCATCACCCGCGCCCGGTCCTCGAACGGCAACGCCGCCCACGCCCGCTGGGCCTCGGCGGCCCGGTCCGCCGCGGCGGCGACGTCCTCCGGAGTGGCCCGCCCGACCGCGCCCACGACGTCCCCGGTCGCGGGCTCGACCACGTCGTACGTGCCGCCCGACCCGTCGGTCCACGCACCGGTCCAGACCTTCCCCTGCCACGCGCCGTCGTCCAGCAGTGCCATGCCTGTCCTCTCGTCGGGGCGGGCGGGGCCTGGGGTCGCCCCGCGGCTCGCCTCCCGGCAGGGTAGGAGGCACGGCAGCCGATCCGTCGGCCGGGAGCGGGAGGGGTCCATGGGCATCACGAACAGCGCGGAGTGGCAGGCGCTGGCCGAGCACCACCGCGCGGTGCGCGACCGGCACCTGCGCGACCTGTTCGCCGAGGACCCGCAGCGGGGCACCGAGCTGGTGGTCACCGCCGGAGACCTGTACCTCGACTACTCCAAGAACCGGCTGACCCGCGAGACGGTGCGGCTGCTCGCGGCGCTGGCCGAGCGGGTGGGCCTGCGCGAGCGCACCGAGGCGATGTTCCGCGGCGAGCACATCAACGCCACCGAGGACCGCGCCGTCCTGCACGTGGCGCTGCGCGACCCCGCCACCCGCGGCCTCGTCGTCGACGGGCACGACGTCAACGCCGAGGTGCACGAGGTCCTCGGCCGGATGGCCGACTTCGCCGACCGGGTGCGCGGCGGGGCGTGGACCGGGCACACCGGGGAGCGGATCCGGGCCGTGGTGAACATCGGCATCGGCGGCTCGGACCTCGGGCCGGCCATGGCCTACCTGGCGCTGCGCGACCACTCCGACCGGTCGCTGACCTTCCGGTTCGTCTCCAACATCGACCCGACCGACCTGGCCGAAGCCACTCGCGACCTGGACCCGGCCACCACGCTGTTCATCGTGGCGTCGAAGACCTTCACCACCCAGGAGACGCTGACCAACGCCAAGGAGGCCCGCCGCTGGCTGGTCGAGGGTCTCGGCGGCGACGAGAAGGCCGTCGCCAAGCACTTCGTCGCCGTCTCCACGAACGCCGAGAAGGTCGCGGAGTTCGGCATCGACACCCAGAACATGTTCGGCTTCTGGGACTGGGTCGGCGGCCGGTACTCGTTCACCTCGGCGATCGGCCTCTCGCTCATGGTGGCGATCGGGCCGGAGCAGTACCGGGAGATGCTGGACGGCTTCCACACCGTCGACGAGCACTTCCGCACCGCGCCGTACGAGGAGAACCTGCCGGCGCTGCTGGGCCTGATCTCGGTCTGGTACGTCGACTTCTTCGGCGCGCAGAGCCAGGCGGTGCTCCCCTACTCGCAGTACCTGGCGCGCTTCCCCGCCTACCTGCAGCAGCTGTGCATGGAGTCCAACGGCAAGTCGGTCACCCTCGACGGCTCACCGGTCGACGTCGCCACCGGGGAGATCGTGTGGGGTGAGCCGGGCACCAACGGCCAGCACGCCTTCTACCAGCTGCTGCACCAGGGCACGGTGCTGGTGCCGGCCGACTTCCTCGCCTTCGCCCAGCCCAACCACGACCTCGACGGCATGCACGACCTGTTCCTGGCCAACTTCCTGGCCCAGCCGCGCGCGCTGGCCTTCGGCCGCACGGCCGAGGAGGTCGCCGCCGAGGGGACGGCGCCGGACGTCGTCCCGCACAAGGTCATGCCGGGCAACCACCCGTCCAACGCGATCGTGGCGCCGAAGCTGACGCCGTCGGTGCTCGGGCAGCTGGTCGCCGCCTACGAGCACCGGGTCTTCACCCAGGGCGTCGTCTGGGGCATCAACTCGTTCGACCAGTGGGGCGTGGAGCTGGGCAAGGTCATGGCCAACCAGCTCGCGCCGAAGCTGCAGAGCGCGTCCGCGCCGGAGTACGACTCGGACTCGTCCACCAACGCGCTGGTCCGGCTGCTGCGGGAGGGCCGCGGCCGGCCGGCCTGAGCCCGTCGTCAGTCGCCGCGCAGCTCCGCCAGGATCGGCGCGGCGACCTTGAAGGCGTGGTTGGCCGCGGGCACGCCGGCGTAGACGGCGGCGTGCTGGACGACCTCGGCGATCTCCTCGTCGGACAGGCCGTTGTTCTTGGCCGCCCGCACGTGCAGCGCGAACTCGTCCCAGTGGCGCAGCGCGATGGTGATCGACAGCGTCATCAGGCTGCGGTCGCGGCGGGACAGGCCGGGGCGCTGCCACACGTCGCCCCAGGCCACCCGGGTGATGAAGTCCTGGAAGTCGGCGGTGAACGGCGTGGTGTTCGCGACGGCGCGGTCGACCCAGGCGTCGCCGAGCACCTCCCGCCGGGTGCGCATGCCGGCAGCACGGCGCTCGTCGTCCGTGCTGGGGTGCGGAGCCCGGCGGGCGTCGCCGGTATCGGGCAGCTCGCTCATGCGTGCCCGCCCGCCGCGTCGAGGTGCGCCAGGAGCGCACCGGTGACCTCCAGCGGCTGCTCGAGGTTGGGCAGGTGCGCGCCCGGGCTCACCGACACCAGCGAGGCGCCGGCGACGCCCTCGGCAATCGCCTGCTGGTGCGGCGGCGGCAGCGCGGGGTCCTCGGCGCCCGACACGACCAGCGTCGGAGCAGTGATCCGCGCCAGGTCCTCGCGCAGGTCCACCGCCGCCACCACCTCGCAGCACAGCGCGTAGCCCTCGTCGTCGGCGCTGACGATCATCGCCTCGAGCCGCGCCACCAGGTCCGGGTGCTCAGCGGCGTACGCCGGCGTCAGCCACCGGCTCACCACCGTCGGTGCCAGCGGCGCGGTCCCGCCGGAGCGGGCCGCTGCGGCGCGGTCGAGGAAGCCCTGCGGGTCGGGCTTGGCCGACGTGGCCAGCGCGACGAGCCGGTCCACCCGTGCGGGCTCGCGGGCGGCCAGCCGCAGCGCCGTCATCCCGCCCAGGGACAGCCCGGCAACGTGGGCCCGCTGCACGCCGAGCCGGTCGAGCAGCGCGACGACGTCGTCCACCAGGTCGTCGAGGGACCAGGGCCCCGCGGGGGACGGCGAGTCGCCGTGGCCGCGGGTGTCGTAGGTGACCACCCGGTAGCGCTCGGCCAGCGCGGGCACCTGCGGGTCCCACATGCCGCGGGTGGCCCCGAGCGAGTTGGACAGGACGACGACCGGCGCGTCGGCCGGCCCGTCCTCGGTGTACGAGACCTCGACGGCTGTCATGGGCGTCCCTCCGTGAGTGCGGCGTGCTCGGCGAGCGCGGCGTCCACCTGGGCGCCGGCCTCGCCGACGTCGGGTGTACCGGCCGCGAGCACCGCACGCACGTCGACGTCGGTGCGGGCGGCGACCACCTCGGCCAGCGGCCGGCCGCTGTCGCGGGCCTCGCGGACGGCCGCGGCCGCGGCGTCGTGCGCAGCCCCCTTGCCGAGGGTGGCCGCCAGCGCCTCGGCGAGCGCGCCGGCCAGCGGTCCCTCGGCCGCGGCCGCGGCGGTGGCGGCCATGCGGGCCGGGTCCGGGCGCAGCCCGCGCAGGCTCTCGGCCAGCCACGACGACGCCGACCCGACGGTGGTCAACAGCTCGGTGAGCGTCGGCCACTCGCTGTGCCAGGCGCCGGCGGCCCGCTCGTGCTCCTGCTCCATCGCCGCCAGCAGCGTGGCGACGAGTCCCGGCGCGCGGCGGGCGCAGGCCCGGGCGGAGATGGCGGCCACGGGGTTGCGCTTGTGCGGCATCGCCGACGACCCGCCCCGCCCCTCGCCCACCTCGGCGACCTCCGCCACCTCGGTCTGGGCGAGCAGCACCACGTCGACGGCCACCGTGGCGACCACGCCGGCGGCGGCACCCAGCGCCCCGGCCAGGTCGGCGACCGGCAGCCGGACGGTGAACCACGGGACGGCGGGGCTCGTCAGCTGCAGCTCCTCCGCCAGCGCCGCCCGCAGCGCCACGCCGGCCCCACCGCTGGCGGCCAGCGTGCCGACGGCGCCGCCGTACTGCACCGGCAGCTCGGCGACCACCTCGGCCAGCCGCAGCCGGGCGCCGTCCAGCCCGGCCAGCCAGCCGGCGGCCTTGAGCCCGAAGGTCGTGGGCAGCGCCTGCTGCATGAGCGTGCGGCCGGCCAGGACGTCGTCCCGGTGGGTGCGGGCGAGCTCCGCGACGGTCCCCGCGGCCGCGGCCAGGTCGGCGTCGACCGCGGCGATTGCGTCGCGCGCCATCAGCAGCAGCGCGGTGTCGAGCACGTCCTGGCTGGTGGCCCCGACGTGGACGGCGACGGCGTCGCGCTCGCCGACCGCGTCCTGCAGCACCCGCACCAGCGGCGGCACCGGGTTGCCGGCGTCCGCCGCCCGGGCCACCACGGTCGCCAGGTCCAGCCGCTCGGGGTGCGCGCAGGCGGCGGTGACCGCGTCGGCCGCGGTGGCGGGCACCAGCCCGGTGCGGGCCGCAGCGCGGGCCAGGGCGGCCTCGACGGCGAGCAGCGCCCGGAACCAGGCGTCGTCGGAGACGGCGGCCGCGGCCCCGCCGCGGGCGAAGGTCCCGGAGAGCAGCGTCATACGGCGAAGAACACCGTCTCCCGCTCGCCCTGCAGGTGGATGTCCAGGCGGTAGCCGTCGTCGGTCGGCTCCGCGACCAGCGTGCGGCGCTGCTCCTCGGTCAGCCCCCGCAGGACGACGTCCTCGGCGTTGGCCGCGGCCTCGTCGGCGAAGTAGATGCGGGTGACGACGCGGTCGAGCAGGCCGCGGGCGAAGACCGAGACGTCGATGTGCGGCGCCTGCAGGCCGCCCTCGCCGTCGGGCACCCGGCCCGGCTTGAGCGTGAAGATCCCGAACTCCCCCGGCGGGTGGACCGTCGAGACGCGGGCGTAGCCGCGGAAGCCGGGGTGGGTCGACGCGCCGCGGGGGTCCTCGGGCGACGGGAAGCGCCCGTCCGGGTCGGCCTGCCAGGTCTCCAGCATGGCGTCGGGGACGACGTCGCCCGCGCCGTCGAGCACGCGGCCGCGGATCCAGATCCCACCCTCGGTGCCCTCCGCCGCGGCCCAGATGCCGTCCGGCCAGGTCAGGCCGATGGCCAGGTAGGGCCCGACGGTCGCGCTCGGGGTGGTGCCCAGCCGGAACGGCTCGGTGAGGAAGCCGGTGCCGCGCTGCCCGGACCGGGGCTGGAACGGGGTGGCCGGGTCCGGCGGGACGTCCAGCGGGTCCACGAACCGCGACGCTCCCTCGGCTGCCATCACGCCACATCTCCGTCGTCGTCGGTCTCGAAGGGGGTCTGGTCGGTGCCGCGCAGCACGATGTCCCACTCGAAGGCCAGCGCCCAGTTGTCCTGCGTGCGCTCGAGGGAGTACCGGCTGACCGCCCGGTGCCGTGCGGCGGGAGGGATGGCGTTGAAGATCGGGTCCTGGCCGAACAGCGGGTCGTCCGGGAAGTACATCTGGGTGACCAGCCGCTGGGTGAACGCGCGGCCGAACAGGCTGAAGTGGATGTGCGCGGGCCGCCAGGCGTTGTGGTGGTTGCCCCACGGGTAGGCGCCGGGTTTGACCGTCATGAACTCGTAGCGGCCCAGGCTGTCGGTCACCACGCGGCCCAGCCCGTCGAAGTGCGGGTCCAGCGGCGCCGGCCAGTTGTCGGCGACGTGCCGGTAGCGACCGGCCGCGTTGGCCTGCCACACCTCCACCAACGCGTCCGGCACCGGGCGGCCGTCGCTGTCGAGGACCCGCCCGTACACGAGGATCCGCTGGCCGATCGCCTCGCCGCCGTTGCGCAGGGTCAGGTCGGCGTCCTGGGGCAGCACCCGGTCCTCGCCGAGCACCGGGCCGGTGACCTCGGTGAGCCGGTGCGGCAGGTCGACCGGGGTGCGCAGCGGTGCGCGCAGCGCCGTGCTCCGGTAGTCGGGGAATCCGACGGGCGTCCGCTTCTCGGCGGGTTCGCGCAGGTAGCGCGGCAGGATCAGCCTGCTCTCCGATGTGGTGCCGGTCATAGCGTGGAAGGTACGGCCCGGCTCTACGCTGCCCAAGCGATCGCTTCCGGTGGTCGGAAGCAGGGAGGTGCGATGGCCGGTCGGAGCAGCACCCCCGGGCGGTCGGTCACCTCCCGCGCGCTCGCCGTCCTCGGCGCCTTCGACACCGCCGCCCCGCGGCTGTCGCTCTCGGAGATCGCCGAGCGTTGCGCCATGCCGCTGACCACCGTGCACCGGCTGCTCGGCGAGCTCACCGACTGGGGTGCGCTGCAGCGGCGTCCCGACGGCCGCTACGAGATCGGCCGCCGGCTGTGGGACCTCGGCCTGCTGGCGCCGGTGCAGCTGGAGCTGCGCCAGGTCGCCGCGCCGTTCCTGCTCGACGTGCACACCGCGACCCGCGACACCGTGCACCTGGCGGTCCGCGAGGGCCGCAGCGCGCTGTACGTCGAGCGGGTCTCCGGCCGCGAGTCGGTGCCGGTGGTCAGCCAGGTGGGCAGCCGGCTGCCGCTGCACGCCACCGCGGTGGGCAAGGTGCTGCTGGCCGCCGCGCCGGAGGACGTCGCCGAGGCGGTGCTGCGCGCGCCGACCCGCGAGACGCGGCACACCATCGTCGACCCCGGGCGGCTGCGCCGGGAGATCGCCGAGGTGCGCCGCCGCGGGTACGCCCGGACCGCCGAGGAGATGTCGCTGGGCACGCTGTCGGTCGCCGTCCCGGTGCGGGTCGAGCGGCCGGCCGGCCCGGCGGTCGTCGCCGCCCTGGGCATCGTCGTCCCCAGCCACCGGCGGGACCTGCTGCGGCTGGTGCCGGTGCTGGAGGTCGCCGCGCGCGGCATCGGGCGGGAGCTGGCGCGGGCACAGCCCTTCCACTGAGCGGGAGCGAACGGTTCCCATCCTGGCGTTGCGGCGGTCACACTCGGCCCGTGCGCACCCAGGTGGGGATCATCGGCGCCGGCCCGGCCGGCCTCCTGCTGTCACGGCTGCTGGCCCTGCAGGGCATCGACTCCGTCGTCCTGGAGAACCGGTCGCGGGAGTACGTGGAGGCGCGCATCCGCGCCGGCATCCTCGAGCAGCACACCGTCGACACGCTGACCGCGGCCGGCGTGGGCGACCGGCTGCAGCGCGAGGGCCTGGAGCACTCCGGCATCCACCTGCAGTACCCGGGTGTGCGGCACACGCTGGACTTCCCGTCGCTGTGCGGGCGCACCGTGTGGGTCTACGGGCAGACCGAGGTCACCAAGGACCTCATCAAGGCCCAGCTGGACGGCGGCCCGCCGCTGCTGTTCGAGGTCTCCGACGTCCGGCTCGAGGACGTCGACGGCGACAGCCCGCGGATCCGGTTCACCGACGCGGACGGCGTCCCGCAGGTGCTCGAGTGCGACGCCGTCGCCGGCACCGACGGCTTCCACGGCGTCTCGCGGCCGGTGGTGCAGGAGGCCGGCGGACGGGTGTGGGAGCGCACCTACCCCTACGCCTGGCTGGGCATCCTGGCCGACGCCGCCCCCGCCACCGACGAGCTGATCTACGCCTGGCACCCCGAGGGCTTCGCGTTGTACTCGATGCGCTCGCCGAGGGTGTCCCGGCTGTACCTGCAGGTCGACCCGTCGGAGAGGATCGAGGACTGGTCCGACGAGCGGATCTGGGACGCGCTCGACACCCGGATGGCGCTGGAGGGCTGGTCGGTCAACCGCGGGCCGGTGACGGAGAAGTCGATCCTGCCGATGCGCTCGTTCGTCAGCGCCCCGATGCGCCGCGGCCGGCTCTTCCTCGCCGGGGACGCCGCGCACATCGTCCCGCCGACCGGCGCGAAGGGCCTCAACCTCGCCGTCGCCGACGTCACCCTGCTGGCCCGGGCGCTGGTGCGGCTGCTGCAGGAGAAGGAGACCGACCTGGTCGACTCCTACTCCGACCGCGCCCTGGCCCGCGTCTGGCGGTGCACGCACTTCTCCTGGTGGATGACGTCGATGCTGCACCGCTCCGGCGACGACTTCGACGCCGAGCTGCAGCTGTCCCAGCTGCGCCGGGTCTGCTCCTCGGAGGCCGCCGCGCGTGAGCTCGCGGAGAACTACACCGGGCTGCCGCTCGAGCTCTGAATCCCTGGGACCCTCTCAGCAGGGACGGGCCGCCCCCTCCGGCCATCTCCGCGGGAGTGGCCGCGGCGGTGGGCGGCCGGGTCAGCCCGGTCGCGCCGGGCCGTGGGGAGCGGCGACGCTCAGGGGCGCCACCGGACCTCGACCCTGGTCCAGGTGACCTCGAACCCGCCGGGGAACACCTGCTCGACCGCACCGGCACCCATCCGCTGCCGGGCCACCCGGCCGGCCACCTCGACCGCCTTGGCCGCCGCGGCCGCGGTGAGCGCGACCGCCGACGCCGTGAGCAGCGGCCCGGCGAGCGCCACGCGCGCGAGCGCCGGGACCAGCGAGGGGAGCTGCTGCGGCGCCAGGCCGGAACCCCGCGGGCCCGGGACCGCGGCACCGTCCCTCCCGATGATCGCGTCGGGCTCGACCGGCTGCTGATCGGTCATTCCGTCCTCCGTCCGCCGGACTCCGCGGCCCTGGACCGCCCCGCCCATCGTGACGGACGCCGGCACCCCGGCGCGAGGGCGGTGTCCCGGCGGGCGCTCAGCGGCCGGCCTCGAGCAGGGTGAGGACGGCGTCCGCGGTGCCCGGCGCCAGCGGCAGGTGCGGCAGGACGGCGGGCAGCTCCTCGGGCTCGATGCCCTCGGCCAGCAGCGCGGCGAGCACCCGGTCGGCCAGCGACGGCGGCACCGGCTCGTCGAGGTCCGCCAGCGCGGCCCGGGCCAGGAAGACCGCCCCCGAGGCGGCCGGGTCCTCCCCCGGCGGCCCGGGCGGCGGGGCGGTCGCGGCCTCCCGGGTCAGCGCCTCGGCCGCCCGCACCAACGACAGCGGCAGCCCCTCGGCCTCGACCTCCAGCAGCGGGACGTCGGCCAGCGCGGCCAGCACCAGGTGCTCGGCCTCGGTGCGCAGCGACGCCTCCCACTCCCCCGCCCGGACCACGCCGACCAGGTCGCGGCCGTCCTCCCCGAGGTCGTCGAGCAGCTCGGCCCACTCCGCCCGCCGGGTGGCGCGCGCCCGCTCGGCGGCCAGCACGCAGGTGGCCAGCACGAACGGGTCGAGCACCTCGCGGTCGAACCGGTCGGCGTAGAGGACCCCGGTGGCGTCCACCGCGTTCAGCACGTCGCGGAAGCTGCCCGGCCGGGCGTCGCCGAGGTCGAGCCGGCCGTCCTCCTCGCCGGACAGCGGCTGCCCGCGGGCGATGCGGTCGCCGATGGTCCCGCCGGTCTCACCCAGCCGGCCGCGGCGCCGCTCGTGGTGCGGCCGGTCGGACATCCCGACGGTCCACGCGCAGGTCTCGGCGATCAGCGCGGGCAGCCGCTCCCGCAGCACCTCGCGGCTGAGCTGACCCATCCAGTCGACGTCGAACACGTCCTCCAGCGTCCCCCGCGGGGCGGGGTCCCGCCGCCGGCCCCGTGACGTGCCGGACGGTCACCCTCCGGGCGTCCGCCGGCCCCGTCCCGGGTCCCGCGCCGAGCCCGCGGGGGACGGGGAGGACGGGGTCCTCCGCCGAGGCGCGGAGGTCCTCCCTCAGCCGAAGAGCTCGCCCAGGAACGACTGCTTGCGCTTGTGCCCGTACCCCGAGGAGTGCTGCTTCTTCGACACCTGGTTGAGCACCTCGCCGACGACCGCACCGAGCCCGCCGGCGCCCAGCCCACCGGCGCCGTGGCCGGAGGTCCCGTGGCCCGGGGTCCCGTGCCCGGCCGACCCGCCGTACCCGGCGGACGAGGAGGGGGCGGTCGACCGGCCGCCGCCGTGCCAGGCGTCCTCTGCGTCGATCAGCCGCTCGAGCTCACCGCGGTCGAGGAAGATGCCGCGGCACTCGGTGCACTGGTCGACGTGCACGCCGTTGCGCTCGTAGGTGCGCATCACGCCCTGGCACTTGGGACAGGTCAGCTCCATGGCCCGGCAACGGGCGGCACACCGCGCACGTTCCCCCGCCGTGGGCAGCCCGCGCGGGGCCCGACGCCTCCCCCGTCGCCTGCGGCGGGCGGTGGTCGGCGAGCCCGGGAGGACGACCGCCACGCCGTACCCACCGGTGCTACCCGCCGGTAGGAAGTGTGGGAAAGTCGGTCTCCCACCCTGCGAGACGGCACGGTCGCCGTCAGGAGAGAGGCCCGATGCGGTTGCAACTGTCCCCGGAGCTGGAGGCCTTCCGGGAGGAGATGCGCACGTTCTTCACCACCCAGGTGCCCCGGGAGATCCGCGACACCGTCGCGGCCCGCCGGCACGTCTCAAAGGACCAGTACGTCCGGACCCAGCGGATCCTGAACGCCGCGGGGCTCGCCGTACCGCACTGGCCGGTGGAGTGGGGCGGTAGGGACTGGACGCCGCTGCAGCGGCACATCTGGCGCGAGGAGATGCAGCTGGCCTGCGTGCCGGAACCGCTCGCCTTCAACGCCAGCATGATCGGCCCGGTGATCGCGGCCTTCGGGAACCAGGAGCAGAAGGAGCGGTTCCTGGCGAAGACGGCGAACCTGGACATCTGGTGGTGCCAGGGCTTCTCCGAGCCCGACGCCGGCTCCGACCTGGCCAGCCTGCGCACCACCGCCGTCCGCGACGGCGACGACTGGGTCGTCAACGGCCAGAAGACGTGGACGACGCTGGGCCAGCACGCCGACTGGATCTTCTGCCTGGTCCGCACCGACCCGACCGCGGAGAAGAAGCAGCGCGGCATCTCGCTGCTGGTCTTCCCGATGGACACCCCGGGCGTCACGCTGCGGCCGATCGAGCTCATCGACGGCAGCGTCGAGGTCAACGAGGTCTTCTTCGAGGACGTCCGCGTGCCGGCCGAGAACCTGATCGGCGAGGAGAACCGCGGCTGGGACTACGCCAAGTTCCTGCTCGGCAACGAGCGGGTGGGCATCGCGCGGGTGGGCAGCACGAAGCGGCTGCTGGCCCAGGCCAAGGCGTACGCGCAGGAGGTCACCGTGGGCGGTCGCCCGCTCGCCGAGGACCCGCGCATGGCCGGCCGCATCGCCGAGGTGGAGAACGAGCTCCTCGCGCTGGAGCTCACCGCGCTGCGCGTGGCCGCGCACTCGGCCGACGGCAAGCCGCACCCGGCCTCGTCGGTGCTCAAGCTCCGCGGCTCGGAGCTGCAGCAGGCCGCCACGGAGCTGGTGGTCGACATCGCCGGCCCGCTGTCGCTGTCCTCGTTCGCCGACGGTGGCTCCGAGGTCCCCGACTGGGCCCGCGTGGCCACGCCGGAGTACCTCAACTACCGCAAGGTCTCCATCTACGGAGGCTCCAACGAGGTGCAGCGCACCATCATCGCCGGCACGATCCTGGGGCTCTGAGGCAAACCGTGGACTTCACCTTCGACAGCGAGCAGAACGACCTCCGGGAGGCCGTGCGCGGTCTGCTGGAGCGTGCCTACGGCGACAGCGAGCAGCGCCGCCGGGTGACCGGGACCGACCCGGGCTACGACGAGAAGACCTGGTCGCGGCTGGCCGAGATGGGCCTGCTGGGGCTCCCCTTCGCCGAGGAGCACGGCGGCATGGGCGCCGGGCCGATCGAGGTGGCGATCGTCGCCGAGGAGATCGGTCGGGTGCTCGCGCCCGAGCCGTTCGTCGAGGCGGTCGTGCTCGCCGGCGGCCTGGTCGCCGCCGTCGGCACCGACGCCCAGAAGGGCGAGGTCCTGAGCGGCATCGCCGAGGGGACGACGCTGGCCGCCGCCGCGCACGCCGAGCCCGGCACCCGCTGGGGCCCGTCGGCCGAGGCCGTCGCCGCCACCCGGGACGGCGACTCCTGGACGCTCACCGGCGTCAAGGAGCCGGTGCTCAACGGCGCGCGGGCCGACGTCCTCGTCGTGTCCGCGGTGGTCGACGGCGGGACGGCGCTGTTCCTCGTCCGCGGCGACGCGGCGGGCCTGACCCGCACCGGCTACCGCACCCACGACGGGGGCCGCGCGGCGGTCGTCCGCTTCGAGCGCACCCCGGCCGAGCTGCTGGGTGAGGACTCCGCCGACCGGACCGCGGAGATCGAGTGGGTGCTCGCCGAGGCGCGGATCGCCTACGCCCACGAGGCCATCGGCTCGATGGAGACGGCGCTGCGCACCACGGCCGAGTACCTCAAGACCCGCAAGCAGTTCGGCGTGACGCTCAACCGGTTCCAGGCGCTCACCTTCCGCGCCGCGGACATGTACGTCTCGCTCGAGCTGGCCCGCAGCACCGCGCTGTGGGCGTCGATGGTGGCCGACGCCGGCGGGGACGTCGTCACCGCCGCCGACCGCGCCCGGCTGCAGACCAGCCGCGCCGGCCGGCACATCGGCAAGGAGGCGATCCAGCTGCACGGCGGGATCGGCGTGACCGCCGAGTACACGGTCGGCCACCACACCAGCCGGCTCACCGCCATCGACCACGTCCTCGGCGACGGCGACTGGGCGCTGTCCCGCCTCGCCGCCGACGTGACCGGGCACGAGACCGTCGACCCGCTGGGCGCGCCCTACACCGGCTGAGCGACCGGCGGACACCGCGGCCGGCGTCCCCACGTGGGGGCGCCGGCCGCGGTCGTCCCGGGTCCGGACACGCGCGGTCCGCCCGGCCGTGAGGCCGCCGGCGGTCCCTAACCTCCCGGTGTGCTCACGTCCCCGCTGCTCGTGCCGCTGCTCCTCGCGGTCGCCGGCCTCGCCGGCTGGGGCGTCGCCCGGCTCGTCCGCCGCAGGCGCGGGCGGACGGTCACCGCGCTGGTGGCGGCCCTGGTGTTCCTCGCGGTCACCGCCGGAGGCGTGCAGCTGTGGGCCCTGGTCGCGCTCGACTCCTCCGCGGTGGCGCGGGCGGTCGTGTGGCGCGACGCCGACGTCGACGACTGGCGGCGCTTCCCGGCGCTGCCGGTCCCCGCCGGCCCGCAGACCCTGGAGCTCCGGCCGGGGTCCCTGCCCGACGGCGTCCTCGACGAGGTGACCCTGCCCGACGGGGGGACCGAGGACCTCGACGCGCTGCTCGCACGCACCGGGACCCAGGCGTTCCTCGTCCTGCGCGGCGACGAGCTGGTCGTCGAGCGGTACCTGCACGGCGGCGGCCGGGAGGCGATCCAGACGTCGTTCTCCGTCGCCAAGTCGATCCTCTCCACCCTGGTCGGCATCGCCGTCGACCGCGGTCGCATCGGCAGCCTCGACGACCCGGTCACCACCTACGTGCCGGAGCTGCTGGACCGCGACCCCGACTTCGCCCGGGTGACCCTCCGCTCGCTGGTCACCATGTCGTCGGGGCTGCGCTACGAGGAGCACGGGCTGCCCTGGAGCGACGACTCGGTCACCTACTACTCCCCCGACCTGCGGGCGACCGCCCTGTCGGTGGAGATCGACGAGGCCCCGGGCGTCCGCTGGCACTACGACAACTACAACCCGCTGCTCGTGGGACTGGTCCTGGAGCGGGCCACCGGCACCCCGGTGGCCGACTACGCCAGCGAGGTGCTGTGGCAGCCGCTCGGCGCCGAGGCCGACGCGTCGTGGAGCGCCGACAGCGAGGCCTCGGGTTTCCCGAAGATGGAGAGCGGCTTCAACGCCCGGGCCGTGGACTACGCCCGCTTCGGGTACCTCTTCGCGCACGAGGGCCGGGTCGGCGACCGGCAGGTGGTGCCCGCGGCCTGGGTCGCCGAGGCCACCGCCCGCGACACCTCCGCCGACCCGGCCGAGCACTACCAGTACTGGTGGTGGGTCGACACCGAGCGGGAGGGGCGCTTCTCCGCGCGGGGCAACAAGGGCCAGTACGTCTACGTCGACCCCGCCACCGACGTGGTCGTCGTCCGGATGGGCCGCGAGTACGGCATCGACGACTGGCCCGCGGTCCTGCGCGACGTGGCCGACCGGGTCCGGGCCGCCGGGTCGTGAGCGGCCCTACTCGCCCAGCATCGCCAGGCGCAGCTCGTCGGCCTCGGCCCGCACCCGGTCCAGCACCGCGACGACGGCGTCCTCGCCGAGCTGCCCGCCGGTGAGCTCCTCGACCGGCACCGGCACGTGGTCCTCGACCGTCAGCCGGGTGGCGACCTCCAGGGCCGCACGCAGCAGGGCGCCGTCCTGGGTGCCGTGGTCGTCGACCGCGCCCAGCGGGGTGACCATGCTCGACGGGAAGCCCCACTGCTCGAGCGCCACCGCGGTGAGCCGGAAGGCGTGGATGCCGTAGCGGCGCACCTCGGCCGCCCGGCGACCGGCGGCGGTCGGCTCGGCGGCCGCCAGCTCGGCGTAGCCCTCGCGGTCGCTGTGGTGCAGCAGCGCGACGCCCAGGGGCGCGAGCAGCCCCAGGCACAGCGCGTCCTGCGGGCGGTCACCGAACCGCGGGGCCAGCGTGGCGGCGGCCAGTGCGACGCAGGT
The DNA here is from genome assembly GCF_054050595.1 of Geodermatophilus sp. SYSU D00779. Lineage (NCBI taxonomy): Bacteria > Bacillati > Actinomycetota > Actinomycetes > Geodermatophilales > Geodermatophilaceae > Geodermatophilus > Geodermatophilus sp. SYSU D00779. The sequence continues at coordinate 5,937 of NZ_JBJGZQ010000001.1, read as the reverse complement.
GCTCATCGCCCAGAACCCCTCGGGCAGCCGCGACTCGTCGTCCAGGCCGGACAGCGCGACGGTGGCCATGGTGCGCACGGTGGGGAAGCCGACGACGGTGACCGCGACCTGCAGCGAGGTGACCCGCCCGCGCATGCCGAAGTAGGCGGAGTTGGCCAGCTTCATCACCCGCCCCGCCAGCGCCACGTCGGAGGCCAGGATCCGGGCGAGGGTGCGCGCGTCGGTGTCCTCGGAATCGACCATGGACACGATCTGCGCGGCGGTCGGTTCCTGCGCGGCCATCGTCTCGATGCTGCTCAGCACCGCCTCGAGGTCGGAGGACGGCGTGGTGGCAGGGGTCGTGGGCACGGCTGCTCCCGGGGGGACGAGGCGGCTGACGGTCATCGGGTGTGGACGGCGTACCAGGCGGCGGCGCGGGAGCCGGTCATCGGCCGGGCGAGGGCGAAGCCCTGGAGGAAGCCGGCCCCGAGGTCGGCGAGCCGCGCGGCCTGCTCCTCGGTCTCCACCCCCTCCGCCACGGTCGTCAGGCCGAGGCTGCGGGCCAGCGCGATGACCGCCGAGGCGATCTCGGTGTGCCCGTCGGCGAGCTCGGCGACGAACGAGCGGTCCACCTTGAGGACGTCCACCGGGAGGTGGCGCAGGTAGGACAGCGACGAGTAGCCGGTGCCGAAGTCGTCGATGGCCAGCGAGACGCCGAGGTCGCGCAGCTGGACGAGCACCTCGCGGGCCGAGGCAGGGTCCTCCATCAGGGCGGACTCGGTGATCTCGATCTGCAGCCGCGCCGGGGCCAGCCCGTGCCGATCCAGGGCGGCGACCACGTGGCCGTGCAGCCGGTCGTCGAGCTGCAGCGCCGAGACGTTGACGTTGGCCCGCCGCGGGGCGGCGTCGCCCAGCACGCGGTCCCACTCGGCCAGCTGGCGGCAGGTCTCGTCGAGCACCAGCAGGCCCAGCGCGCCGATCAGCCCGCCCTCCTCGGCCAGCGCGACGAACACCGCCGGGCTGATCGGGCCACGGCGCGGGTGGTGCCAGCGGGCCAGCGACTCGACGGCCACCGGGGCCCCGTCGGTGGCGCGGAAGATCGGCTGGTAGAGCAGCGTGATCTCCCGCCGCTCGATCGCCTCGCGCAGCTCGGCGACCAGCCGCAGCTTGTCCCGCGCCTCGGCCCGGGCGCTCGGGTCGAGCACGGCGATGCGGCCCTTGCCGCCGGCCTTGGCCTGGCACACCGCGATGTCGCCGTCGCGGACGAGCTCCTCCGCCGTGCCGTGCTCGGCGGTCTGCACGGTGACGCCGATGCTGGCGTGCGGGCGGACGTCGACCCCGCTGAGCCGCACCGGCTGGGCCAGCGCCGCACCGATCCGCTCGGCCAGCGCCACCGCGGCGTCCTCGTCGAGGTCCGCGCAGACGACGACGAACCCGTCGCCGCCGGGGCGTGCCACCAGGTCCCCGGGCGGCACCGTGGCGCGCAGCCGGGTGGCGACCTCCACGAGCAGCTCGTCACCGGCGGCGTGGCCGAGGGACTCGTTGACGACGGTCAGGTCGTCCAGGTCGAGGGAGATGACGGCCAGGCCGCCGGCGCCGGGACGGAACCGCTCGGCCACCCGCTCGGCGAGCAGGGTGCGGTTGGGCAGCCCGGTGAGCGGGTCGTGGTGCGTCTGGTGCTCCAGCCGGGCCTCGAAGGCCAGCCGGTCGGTGATGTCCTCGATCGTCCCGACGAAGCCGGCCCCGACGCCGGGGGTGAACAGCTGCGAGAAGCGGATGACCGTCGTCCGCTCGGTGCCGTCCGCGCGGACCAGCCGGGCCCTGGTCTCCCCGTCGCGCCCGCCGAGGACGGCGACGACCTGCTCGATGACGTCGTCGAGGTCCTCGGGGTGCACCGTGGCCATCCAGCCGGTGCCGAGCAGCTGCTCGGCCTGCAGCCCCACCAGGCTGCAGAAGGCGTCGTTGACGTGCGCCAGGCGCATGCCCTGCTCGGAGAGCAGCGTGGGCACCGGGGAGCGCTCGGCCAGCGTGGCCAGGCGCCGCTCGTGGGCGTCGGCGGTGGCCCGCAGGACCCGCTCGGACCCGCTGTCGGCCGGGACCACCTGCAGCGTCCAGGTCCGTCCGCTGGGCGTGGGGGTGCACAGCACGAGTGCCCCGACGAGGGCGCCGCTGGCGGTGCGGACGGACAGGTTCATGCGTGCGCTGCGCCCCGGGCGGAGCAGCAGTCCGGCCTCCGCGCCGCGCAACGACGGCACCAGCGAGGCGACCGGCAGCCACCGCAGGTCGTCCGCTCCGTAGCCGAGCAGCTGCGTCGCGCCCTCGTTGCCCCAGACGATCCGCGGCGTCCCGTCCACGACCTCGGCCACCAGGAGCACGAGACCGTCGCTCACCGCGGCCCCGTAGAAGACCGACGAGACGATCTCCGCCGGCACCAGTGGCTCAGCGGTCGCGGTCGTCGCTGACACGCGCCCCCCTCCCGAACAGGCGGCGACCGGCATCCGTGCCCCTCGTCCGCCTGGACAGGAGTACGGCATCGAACGGTGTGCCCACCAGCCGGGCACGGCGCCCCTCACCCCACCGGGGGTGGAGCCTCCGGCCCCGCAGGGGTGGAGACGGCACTCGCTGCGGAGGGTGACGCAGCCCACTCACGGGCGGAGCCCCGCGGTTCGGCATGATCTCCCCGGCTGCGCCACCAGTGCACGCCGTCCCGGACTGCCCGCCCACCGGCGGGTGCCACCGCTGTACCGCACCGTTCCCGGCTCCGTCGCCGAGGATGGGCGGCGACCGACCCGCGCAGGAGGAACCGGACGTGCTCATCGGAGTCCCTCGGGAGACCCGCCCCGGCGAGACGCGCGTGGCGGCGACGCCGACCACCGTGCGGCAGCTGACCGCGCTGGGCCACGACGTCGTCGTCGAGACCGGAGCGGGGACGGCGGCCAGCTTCCCCGACGACGGCTACCGCCAGGCCGGGGCCCGGGTGGGGACGGCGGCCGACGCGTGGGGCGCCGACGTCGTCCTGCACGTGGCCAAGCCGACGGCCGAGGAGGTCGGGCGGCTGCGCGACGGCGCGGTGCTGGTGAGCACCCTCGCGCCCGCGCTCGACCCGGACCTGCTGGCGACGCTGGCCGGCCGGCCCATCACCGCGCTGGCGATGGACGCCGTCCCGCGGATCAGCCGCGCGCAGTCGCTGGACGTGCTCAGCTCGATGGCCAACATCGCCGGCTACCGGGCGGTGATCGAGGCCGCGCACGCCTTCGGCCGCTCCTTCACCGGCCAGGTCACCGCCGCCGGCAAGGTGCCCCCCGCGACGGTGCTCGTCGTCGGCGCGGGCGTCGCCGGGCTGGCCGCGATCGGCGCGGCCAGCAGCCTGGGCGCGGTCGTGCGGGCCACCGACGTGCGGCCCGAGGTCGCCGAGCAGATCGCCTCGATGGGCGGTGAGTACGTCGGCGTGCCCGCCGACGGGGAGCAGGCCGGCGGTGGCACCGGCTACGCGAGCGTGACCAGCGAGGACTACGACCGGCGGGCCGCGGCGATGTACGCCGAGCAGGTCCGCGAGGTGGACATCGTGATCACCACCGCGCTGGTCCCCGGCCGGCCGGCGCCGCGGCTGATCACCGAGGAGATGGTGGCCGCCATGGCGCCGGGCTCGGTGATCGTCGACATGGCCACCGCGCAGGGCGGCAACGTGGCCGGCTCGGTGCCCGACGAGGTCGTCGTCACCCCGAACGGCGTCACGGTCATCGGCTACACCGACCTGCCGGGCCGGCTGCCCGGCCAGGCCTCGCAGCTGTTCGGCACGAACCTGGTCAACCTGGTCAAGCTGCTCACCCCCGGCAAGGACGGCCGGCTGGTGCTCGACCTCGACGACGTCGTCCAGCGCTCGATGACCGTGGTGCGGGACGGCGAGCTGCTCTGGCCCCCGCCGCCGGTGCAGGTGTCCGCGGCGCCGGCCGCCGCTCCGGCCCCGCGCCCGGCCCCGCCCGCGCCCGCGCCGAGGGCGCCGCGCTCCCCCGCCCGGACCGCGGCCGTCGTGGGTGTCGCGGCGCTGGTGCTGTTCCTGGCTGCCGCGTTCTCCCCGAACCAGCTGATCGGCAACCTGACGGTGTTCGCGCTGGCGGTCGTCGTGGGCTTCTACGTGATCGGCAACGTGCACCACGCGCTGCACACGCCGCTGATGAGCGTCACCAACGCCATCTCCGGGATCATCGTGGTCGGCGCCCTGCTGCAGATCGGCCACACCAGCGTCCTGGTGACCGTGCTGGCCACGGTCGCCGTGCTGGTCGCCAGCATCAACGTCTTCGGCGGCTTCGCCGTGACCCGCCGCATGCTCGGCATGTTCACGAGGAGTTGACCGCCATGACGCTCACCTCGGCCGCTGCCGGCGCCTACGTCGTCGCCGCGCTGCTGTTCGTGCTCAGCCTCGCCGGGTTGTCCCGGCACGAGACCGCCAAGTCGGGCAACGCCTTCGGCATCGCCGGCATGGCGATCGCCCTGGCCGCGACCGTCGGCCTGGCCGCCCGCAGCCTCGAGGCCGCCGCCGTCGGGCTGATCGTCGTCGCCATGGCCGGCGGCGCCGCGATCGGGCTGTGGCGGGCCCGCCGGGTCGAGATGACCGGCATGCCCGAGCTGATCGCGCTGCTGCACAGCTTCGTCGGCCTGGCCGCCGTCCTGGTCGGTTGGAACGGCTACCTGTCCGTCGAGGCGGACGCGGGCGAGCAGACCGAGGTGCCGGCCGACCTGCTCGGCATCCACTCCGCCGAGGTGGTGATCGGCGTCTTCATCGGCGCGGTGACCCTCACCGGCTCGATCGTCGCCTTCCTCAAGCTCTCGGCGCGGATCAAGAGCAACCCCCTCATGCTGCCGGGCCGCAACTGGCTCAACCTCGGCGCGCTGGTCGCCTTCGCCGCGCTGACGGTCGTCTTCGTCGTCTCGCCGTCGCTCGGGGTGCTGGCCGCGGTCACCGTGCTCGCGCTGGCGCTGGGCTGGCACCTGGTCGCCTCGATCGGCGGCGGTGACATGCCGGTCGTCGTCTCGATGCTCAACAGCTACTCGGGCTGGGCGGCCGCGGCGTCGGGCTTCCTGCTCGACAACGACCTGCTGATCATCACCGGCGCGCTGGTCGGCTCCTCGGGTGCCTACCTCAGCTACATCATGTGCAGGGCGATGAACCGCTCCTTCCTGTCGGTGATCGCCGGCGGCTTCGGCAACGAGGGCAGCACCGCCTCCGGCACCGAGGACGGCGAGCACACCGAGATCACCGCCGAGGAGGTCGCCGAGCTGCTGCGCGACGCCGAGTCGGTGGTCATCACGCCCGGCTACGGCATGGCGGTGGCCCACGCCCAGTACCCGGTGGCGGAGCTGACCCGCCAGCTGAGCGACAAGGGCGTGCAGGTGCGGTTCGGCATCCACCCGGTCGCCGGCCGGCTGCCCGGCCACATGAACGTGCTGCTGGCCGAGGCGAAGGTGCCCTACGACATCGTCCTGGAGATGGACGAGATCAACGACGACCTCGCCAAGACCGACGTCGTACTGGTCATCGGGGCCAACGACACCGTCAACCCGGCGGCGCTCGAGGACCCGGGCAGCCCGATCGCCGGCATGCCGGTGCTGCAGGTGTGGGAGGCCGAGCACGTCGTCGTCTTCAAGCGCTCGATGAGCACCGGCTACGCCGGCGTGCAGAACCCGCTGTTCTTCCGGGAGAACACCCGGATGCTCTTCGGCGACGCCCGCGAGCGGGTCGAGGACATCCTCAAGGCGCTCTGACGCCTCCCCGGCCACGTCGACACGGGAGCGCCGGTCCACCCGCGGCCGTTCCCGCGGAGATGGCCGCGGGTGGACCGGCGGTGGGGGGGGGGGCCCCGGGGCCCCCCCCGGGGCCCCTGGACCCCATACCCCGCCACGGGCCCCCCCCCAACAACGGCCACATCGAGCAGGTCGACAGGCATCACAACCACTCAC